>JAQGIF010000087.1 GCA_028291345.1 Rhodospirillales bacterium
CGTTGCACAACATCACAAAAAATGTAGTGCCGACTTCTCGGCTAAGGCTTTGACTTACCCAGGCCAGACCCGCGATTCTGCGCAAGTTGGGTTAGCGCCGGCCATCGCCCGAAGCGTGAGAGTCCGCGAGGCGGAAACGCAGGCGCCTGGTCGCGAGCTCGCATTATTCCCAGAGCGCAGAAAGAGATTTTAGATTTGTTGGGATGTCTGTGTTTGGACGAACTGACGCCTGTCCAGAATCGTGACGATGACCAAAACCCATTTTAGCTTTAGCCGACGAGGCCAAGAATTTCGTCCGCTTGTTTGCGACGATGTGCGCTGAGTCCGCCGCCAGCGCCCTTTCAAAATCGGTCGGGTTGGCGAGGAACTGGAATCCCGATGCCGTCAAAAAACAGCCCGCTCTAGCCCTGCGGAGCCTGCTCCACCACGCCGGTCTCGGTTGGCAACCCCGCCGACTGCCAGCCCTCGATGCCGTCGGGATACCAATAAACGCGGTGATAGCCGTAGGCGATCGCCCGTTTGGCGGCGTTCCAGCTGCGCCAGCATTGCTGATGGCAATAGAGCACGACCGGACGGTCCAGGTCATGGCTGGTTAGGGCCGCCAACCGGTCGCGCAACCACGCGTCGCGCGCCGAGGGCAGGGCGTTGCCGCCGAGTTCGGGTAGCCAGGCCGCGCCCGGGATGATCTGGTGTGGCGGCGGCATCCAGGGGGCGCCCGCAGGCATGCCTTCCGGCCGTCTGGATGCGACGACAACGTCGATGACAACGACCTGCTTCCGCTCGATCAGGGCGTTCAGAGCCGCGGTATGGATGATAGTGCCGCCCGAGATCCGCTCCGGCGTCTCGCCGTGATCTGCTCCCAGCCAGTAGCCTTGCGGCTCCGGTACGGCCGCCGCAAGGCTACTGGCCGGGAGGGCCGAGATGGCCAGCAGAAGAGAGAGACCTCGGACCCTGGAGCTTGGCATGTCCAGGCGCATCAGCTCGCTGGGCCGGGAACGTCGAAGGTGCGCTTATAGCTGATGTCCTTGCTGTCGCGTACCGTCACGGTCAGCCGTCCCGGCCCGGCGGGGATGAAGCCGAAGCCGATCGCCGGATCGGTGCTGAGGGTGATATCGGATTCGAGGTGGAAGACGCTTTTGCCCTCGAACGTGACGTCGGTCGTGCGAGCGAACCAGGCTGGCGTGTAGTTGCGTGTTACTTGATTCATCTGCATGCCGTTGAAGTTCGGATGACGGATCAGCAGTTGCGCTTGCAGCGGTTTGCCCGGCGCGTACCGGCCAGCGAAGCGCAATTTCATATGGCCGATATCTCTGAGCGCCGCCTCGTCGTCCGATCCCGCCGGCGCGGAGCAGCCACCGGCTGCTTTGACGAAAGCCGCCGTGCCATAGAGCTTTCCGTCCGCCATCTCCGCGACTGCATGGATCGGCGTGTATTGATCGACGCGGATCCGCAGCGTGAGTTCGCGGGTATCGGCAGCCGGGCCGAAGGTCAGGTGCGCAGCCAGCGGTGAAGGATTATTGTCGACCACCAGATAGACGGATTTGACCGGTTGGCCATCCATCAGAGTCACGGCTATCGGAACCAACGCCGCGTCCAATGCTCGGGCCGGTGCGGCGAGACGAATTTTGTCGCCGCCATCCTGAATGACGCGATCACCGAAGATTGCTTGGTGCAAATCGTTCCAGCGCGCATCTGCTCCCACCGGCTCGTCAACGGCCCATGCCGGCGTAGCAGCGAACAGTATCAGCAGAGTCAGTAGCGTTTTCATTGTCAATCTTTCCCTAGCGTTACTCCCACTCCAGTTCTTTGTAGGCTTGGGTAACGTTGTGCCCGTTATAGTCGTCAAAGAGTTTCCAGCGTTCACGTTCGGACCGACCGACTGTTGCAACTGCTTTGTCGATGCCGACGCCTCGCGACACGGCCTGCCGCGTTTCGCGCAGCAGGACCCCGAAATAGCGCTCCTCGTCAATCGCGGCGTCCGGCCAGCGCACCTTGATCGGCCCGTGGCCGGGCACAGCATAATGCGCGTCCACGGTTTTCAGTGTCCCTAGTTCTTTCAGCCAACCTCGCAGGCTGCCGTCCAGTGAAGGTATGCGTTCGACAAACAGCAGATCAGCGGGCAGCAGCGTGCGGGTTTGCGGATCGAAAATGCTGAGGTCGCTGTCCGTGTGGGCCACGCCATGCGCGGTCAGAACCAGAATTCGACCACCGAGATCGAGTTCCAGGTTGTCGTGCACCAGCGTGGTGGGTGGCACGACCGGTCCGGCCCGCTCAGGACCCAATATGCTATCCAGCCCGTGCTGATAGTACGTGCCGCGGCGCGCCAGGGCCTCGGGCAAGCGGTAATGACCGATGAATGTCGGTTGATCCGCGATGAACGCCCCAGCTCCGAAAATATGGTCGGGATGGGCGTGGGACATGATCACATAGCGGATAGGCAGGGTCGAGGTCGCGCGCACTGCCGTGCGCAGCCGTTCGCCGTCCGCCAGGCAGCCGCCCGGATCGATGATTGCCACAGCCGTGGTACCGACGGCGAAACCGATATTGGCGATAGCATTGTCATTTTGCGGTGCAGCATCGGCGTCGAGGCCGCGCCGCATATAAATGCCAGGTGCGACTTGTGTCAGCATCATCTGTGTCGCTGCGGCGTGGGTCCGTCCAATAAACGGCAGAAGGTACGTGGCCAGTCCGGCGAGCAGCACCCGCCGCCGTGAGAGAGTAAGCGACGAGGAAAGCATCATTTCCTCCGAGATCTATCGTCACCCGCGGAAGGCAGCCTCAAATGGTCGTTCAGGGTTCGCCAAAAAGGTAATGCCGCAGCATGTAATCGAGACCGTGCTGCCAGGATTCGTCCGTGTTGCCGCGAATATCGACGCTTTTTACAAACTCCATCTTTCCGGTCTCCGCGTCTTCCATATAGAGGTTGATGTTGAGGATGAGGTTACTCACCTTCTGCACCGTTCCCCATGCCGCCCAGTTCGCGCCGGCCTTTTTCGCGAAATCGCGTTCGCAGCCGTTGCAATTGCCAATGTCGGGGCCCGCGCTAATTTCCTTGGTGATGTCAGGCGGTATCGGGATCAGTGTGAACCGGCCTGAGGCGCCGAGCTTCCGACGCAATAGATCGTCCAGCATAAGGAGGCGCTGTTGTTCAGCGGGCGCAGTCGGCTCAAGCGAGGTGTTGATCAGCCGGAAGCCGAAAAAAGCGACGCGCGGGGCCTCACCGGGCTGCGCTGCGTTTGCAGCACTACTGAAAGCCGAGACCAAAATAGCTGCAAATATCATTGCCTTCATCAGGGTCATTCCGGGAGCCTCCCCGCTGCCATCCTATACCGCACGCTTCCAAGCCCAGTATCTCAGCCTCGCCTCGGATGAACAACAGTTAGGAGAGAGCGCCGGCCCAAGCCGAGACGACGCAGAATACCGTCATGCACTGGGGCCTGTTCGGACGAGGCTTATGCTTCATCCTGCCGGTGTTCATTGCCGCGAAGGGGATTGACGATCTCGACGCCCGCGAAATCGCGCTCGTTATCGGTGACCGCCACACAGTCATTGGCCGCGGCGACGGAGGCGATGATCATGTCCAGTGGGCCGCAAGGCCTCCGGCTTTCGTCTGCGGTTTCCTGGCGGCTCGTGCTGACCGCCGTGATCTCGAGCTCATGAAGCGCGCCCAGGCCGGAATGTGGGCGTCGCTCCCCAGCCGTTGGGCATACTTGCTCCAATGATGCCAACACGGATTTTTTCTCTCGCCATGACGATCTCCACTCCCTCGTCTTAAGAAATCTAGAATAAGCAGGGCCGCAATGACTCTACGGTGACGAGCTGCGTGCGCGTCGTAAGGCTTTACCGGCCGTCTTGAGCGCGGTCGTCCAACAGAGCAGGTCATCAATCATCACCCGGTCGGGTGTCTCGAGCTCCGAACCGCTATGCCGCGGCGAGCGCTTCCTGAAGCTGCCGGGAGACCATCGGTACGCAATAGGCGGGCGTGTCCTTCTGGAAGCGCCAACCCTCACTGAGCGGTCCCGCATCCACCACGTCGAAGCCAAACTGGTCGAGCAAGTCGGCGACGAC
>JAQGIF010000103.1 GCA_028291345.1 Rhodospirillales bacterium
AAGCTTTCGCTGTTTGAGTTTTCCAGGGTGTTTGTCATTGGAGGACGGCGTTGGCGAAGATGCGCAGCAGCGGCGAGGTGCGCTACATCCCGAAGCATTGATCGGCGAGACCCTCGGTATTTCGCGAAACGCGAAGACGGTCACTGGGCTGTCCGCTTTGCCGATGTCCCGCCATCGCTCTATCCGGAAGCAATCTCCGCACGGAGATCTATCCCCCTACCCGGCGCGTTGCGCCGACCTCCCCCTCAAGGGGGCAGGCGCTTTTGAAGAATGCAGCACCTCAAAAGCCCCTAACGGACGGCGCTCCGCTTCGCCAACCGGTCAAATTCGACCAGGGTCTCCAGCAATTCCGGCATATCCCTCAACGGAACCATATTCGGTCCGTCCGATGGGGCGCGGTCAGGGTCTTCGTGGGTTTCCATGAACACGCCCGCCACGCCGACCGCGACTGCCGCGCGGGCGAGCACCGGCACGAAGCGGCGGTCGCCGCCCGAGCGGTCGCCCAGCGCGCCAGGTTGCTGTACCGAATGGGTGGCGTCGAAGATCACCGGATGCCCGGTCTCGGCCATGATCGGCAAAGCGCGCATGTCGTTGACCAGGGTGTTATAGCCGAAGCTGACGCCGCGTTCGGTCAGCAGGACATTGGGGTTGCCGGCATCGGTCACCTTGCGCGCGACATTCGCCATGTCCTTGGGCGCCAGGAACTGTCCCTTTTTTACGTTGATCACGCAGCCGGTCTGCGCCGCCGCGATCAGCAGGTCGGTCTGGCGGCTGAGAAAGGCCGGGATTTGCAGGATATCGACGACGCCGGCCAGCAGCGCGCATTGCTCCCGCTCATGCACGTCGGTCAGCACGGGCAGGCCCCAGCGTTCGCGGATTTCCGCGAAGATCGGCTGCGCCGCCTCCAGCCCCAGCCCGCGCGGCGTATTGCCGGAGCTGCGATTGGCCTTGTCGAACGAGGTCTTGTAGATCAATCCGATCCCGGCCTTCTCAGCGATCTCCTTCAGCGCATGGCTGGTTTCGATCGCGTGGTCGCGGCTTTCCATCTGGCACGGGCCGGCGATCAACGCGAACGGCAAGTCGTTGCCGAAGGTGACGTTTCCGACGCTAACGTGATGGGGGCCGACATGAGGGGTCGCAGGCTGGCGAGCGTCCGGCATTGCCGATGATCCTTTTCGCTTAAGGTCGCCTGGTATACGCCCCCCCGCCTTCGCCGCCAATGGACAGGGCATTTTCGCCCGGTCTTTTTCCGCTCTGGGTCCTCGGTTTTTCGAGTCTAGGCATCGTCCCGCTCCGATGGCATACTCTCCTCATGGACGAGAAGATGAATATCATGCATCTGCGCCTCGCGATCGTGGGGGGCGGTGTTATCGTTGCGTTCGGGCTGGTCAGCCTGCTGCGCTTTCACCATCTGCCGATATTGAGCTTCACGGTCGGTCCGCTGATCAGCGCGACCTCCTGGCGGGCGCTCAGGGAAATCCACCGTAAGAAGAAATTCATCGAAATTCGCCTGACCCCAGCTTCGCGCCGCCGCCGGTAACCCCGCCGGCTCGAATTTTCGAAGGTTTTTCGGAATTCCCCTCTCGGCTAATTGACAAATCTCCCGCGCAGGGGTTAGTTTCCGCGCCCTTGGAAAAGGACGGTCGAACGGGCCGCCCGAAGGAATTGCTATGAAGATCGCCAGCTCCTTGAAGACTTTGAAGTTGCGCCACAAGGCGTGCCGCGTCGTGAAGCGGAGGGGACGCGTTTACGTGATCAACAAGCAGAACCCGCGCTTCAAAGCCCGCGCCGGCTGATTTGCGCGCCTGTCTCGTCAGACCGGCACCCCAACGACATAATTACTCGACGATCGCGATCCGTAACGTGTTGGTGCTTCCGGGCGTCCCGAACGGCACGCCCGCAGTCACTACCAGCCGGTCGCCCGCGTGCGCGATCCCCGTCGATCGCGCCATCCGCCCTGCCCGTTCCACCATCTGACTGAAACTGTGAATGTCCGGCGTGACGATGCTGCGCACGCCATAGGACAACGTCAAGCGCCGCGCGGTCTCAGCGCTGGCGGTTAGGCACAGAATCGGCATGGCCGGTCGCTCCCGCGATGCCCGCATGGTGGTGGAGCCTGAGGTCGTGAACGTCGCTATGGCGACCGCGCCGATCGTGCGCGCCACCTGATTGGCGGCCGCAGTGATCGCATCGCTCATGTTCGGCTCGGGCGGCAGGCTCTCGGTATTTATGCTGCGGCGATAGAACGGGTCGCGCTCGACCCGCCCTGCGATGCGATTCATAATTTCCACCGCCTCCACCGGATAGGCCCCCGCCGCGGTTTCCGCCGAGAGCATCACCGCGTCGGCCCCCTCATAGACCGCGGTCGCGACATCAGAAGCCTCCGCCCGTGTCGGCGTCGGGGCCGAGATCATCGATTCCAACATCTGGGTGGCGACGATCACCGGCTTGCCTGCCCGGCGCACCGCGGCGACGATACGGCGCTGGGCAACTGGAACCTCCTCGGGCGGCAGTTCGACGCCCAGGTCGCCGCGCGCCACCATGACCCCGTCGGCGAGCGCAATCAGCGCATCGAGATGCTCCAGCGCCTGCGGCTTCTCCAGCTTGACGATCAGCGCGGCGCGGCTGCCGATCAGCTGCTGTGCCTCGACCACGTCCTCGGGCCGCTGAACGAAGGACACCGCGATCCAATCGACACCGAACGACAGCGCCGCTGCCAGGTCGACCCTGTCTTTCGCGGTCATTGCGGCGAGCGGCAACACGACGCCAGGCACGTTGACGCCTTTATGATCCGACAGCGACCGGCCCGAGATAACGGTGGTCTCGAGGTAACCAGTCCCCTGCCCGGTCACCTGCAGCCTGACTCGGCCGTCGTCGAGCAGAATGTCCGAACCGAGTGTCAGCGCCTTGAAAAGCTCGGGGTGCGGTAGCTGCACCCGTGCGCGGTCCCCTAGGGCTGGATCGGTATCGAGACGGAAGGGCTGACCGGCCTGGAGCCCGATCGTGCCGGCCCCAAAACGGCCGATTCTAAGCTTGGGTCCCTGCAGGTCGGCGATGATCGCGATCGGCTGGTCGTACTGCGCCTCGACATGGCGGATAGCCTCGACGCGGGCGCGATGCTCAACGACGGTGCCGTGGCTGAAATTCAGCCGGAAGCAGTCGGCGCCGGACCGGAACAGGGCTTCGATCTGCTCGGCCGTTCCGCTGGCGGGTCCCAAGGTCGCCACGATCTTGGTGCTTCTTGAACGGGGGAGAAGGCTAAATTGATGACGATGCGCGTTCATAATGGCCTGCTTGGGATGCCTTAGTACTGGAACCGGCGGGCGCCAGCGGCATATTGAATGAATAAAGGGAGGGGAGCCACATGATGACTCAACACACAATATACAGTTTTGGGGCAGGAGCGGCGTTGGCATTTTGCCTGACTGCTGTCCCCGCGTCCGCCGAGGACGTGCCCATCGGCTATCAGCCCGGCTGGCAGATCGATGCACGCAAGGTGGTTCCACAGCTGGACAAGCCGACGGGCCGATCGCTGGCTAATTTCACCGCTCCGTCATCCGGCTTCGACATGGACAGCTATCGCGGGGGCGCACCGGAGCGTCTCGCGCGAGGGCCGGGCCCTCTCGCGCACGGCCCCGACCGACTCGCCCAAGGGATTGCCTATGATGCGCAAGGCCTGCTGAATATCACGGTCGCCGGCCCCTATAGGATCGGCGCGACCGTCGCCTGGGGCGCGGGCCAACCCGGCCCCGAGGCGACCTGCCGCCTTTCCCTGTCGCTGGACGAGCGCGTGCTGACGGAATGGAAAGGGCCACTCTCGATTATTCCCGGCCAACGCGCGCAGCAGGCCAATGCCGACCTACAGCCCGGCCTCCATCCTGTGCAATTGCGGGCAGCCTGCGACCGGCCCGTCGGTGCGCGCGTCACTGTCGCGCTCATGATGAAGGCACCATCTGACCGGGATCTGCGGCCGCTAGGACCGGCCGAAATTGTCCATCCCGGTTCCGACGGGCCAGGCACTGTTGCCCAGACGCCACCGCCCGCCACCACGCCTCCCGAACAGGCCAGCCCTCCGAAGGGCGCCACAACCATGATCGCGACAGCCAACCTTAACGTACGCGCGCGGCCCACGACGCGATCCCGGCGGCTGCTCGGCCTGAACGCAGGCCAGCATGTCGAAGTCGCCGGGCCTGCGTCCGATCCCGCCTGGGTTCGGTTGGTCCGTGGCGGTTTCGTCCAGTCTGCATTTCTGCGGCCGCAGGAAGCGGCCGGACCGGCGCGGCCCGAACCCGACGCACCGCCATCGCCGTCGCCGTCGCCGCAAGACCACACGCCCCGGGAATATAAAGTTGGTGAATGCCGTCCCTATCGAACGCCGACATCCAGTGACAACGGCCAACCGAGGACCTACGGGCAGACCTGCCTGCAGGCTGATGGACACTGGCGGGTCATCCGATAAGACGATCCATTTTCACCCGGATTTGTGCTAGAGACTGCGCGGTCCCGCCGAAACTCCGGCGGCCTTCGCCCTCAGAGCCCGCGGACCCCTGATGCGCTTCGTCGCCACATTGATCGGCCCGGCTCCGGGCAGCTTGACCGAAACCGAAACGACGGCTGCGCGCCGGGCCTTGTCGGCACTGGGCGCCGACTCCGTATCGGCCGGCTGGCTGGCCGAGAGAGAGGCTGCGGACCTGATTTTCGAGGACCTCGACCCCGACCAGGCCGACGCCGCGATCCGCCGGGCGCTGGACGGTGCGCCGATCGACTGCATTGCGCAGCCAGTCGAGAACCGGCGCAAAAGGCTGCTGATCGCGGATATGGAATCGACGATCATCGAGCAGGAAATGCTGGACGAGATCGCGGATCTGCGCGGTATCAAGCCGGAGATCGCAAATATCACCGCCCGCGCCATGAATGGCGAGATCGACTTCGTCGGCGCGCTGAACGAGCGGGTGGCGCTTCTGGCCGGATTATCGGAAAGTGCGATCGATGGCCTGCTCGGCCGGATCACCTTTACGCCCGGGGCGGTGGCTCTGGTCCGGACGATGCGTGCCAACGGCGCCCGCACCCTGCTCGTTTCCGGCGGCTTCACGCTGTTCGCCGACCGGGTCGCCGCGACGCTGGGCTTCGACGTGGTCAGCGCCAATGTACTGGAATTTTCGGGAGCGGCGGGCGAACGCGTCCTGACCGGGAGGGTCGTGCCGCCAATTCGCGACCGTGCCGACAAGCTGGAGCAACTGACCGCGCAGTCCGGCCGCTATCGCATTCCGCTGACGGAAACGATCGCCGTGGGCGACGGCGCGAACGATGTGCCGATGCTGCTCGCCGCCGGACTGGGCGTCGCGTTCCATGCTAAGCCGGCCGTAAAGCAAGCCGTGCGCGCGCGGGTCGATCACACGGGGCTGGCTGCGCTGCTTTACGCCCAGGGATATGCCTCAGCAGAGATCATCGGCTGAGGCAAGAGATCAGCCCTTCGACTTGGCGTCGACCGGTAAGGCATAGAAGCGCGTATCGCCGCCCTGGCCCTGGACCAGCAATAGGACCGATTTCTTGTTGGCCTTGCGCGCCGCGTCGACCTTGGCCACGACATCCTTTGGCGACTTGACCTCCTGCTGATTGACCTCAAGCAGGACATCGCCCGGCGTCAGCTGCTTCTCGGCGGCGGGACTGTCGGGGGCGACGCTGGTCACCAGGACGCCGGACACGTCATCGCCCAACTGGAAGCGCTGCCGCGATTCCGCGGTGATCGCCGCAAGGCCGAGACCCAGCTGCGTGACCGACTCACCATCTTTTTTCGGCGCGCCTTCTTTTTCGTTAAGCCCGTTATCGGCTGAGGCCAAGACCTTGGATTCCGGCATTTCAGCAATCTTGATGTTCTTGCCAACCTCTTTGCCGTCGCGCCAGACCTTGATCGGCACCTCATGGTCGATCGGGGTCTCGACCACCATGCGGGGCAGGTGCCGGCTGTCGGGAACGTCCTTG
Organism: Rhodospirillales bacterium; assembly: GCA_028291345.1. Taxonomy (GTDB): domain Bacteria; phylum Pseudomonadota; class Alphaproteobacteria; order BOG-932; family Roseiterribacteraceae; genus BOG-932. The sequence continues at coordinate 5,983 of JAQGIF010000103.1, forward strand.
CCGTCGAAGGTCAGGATCACGTCGTTAGCCTGGATTCCGGCGGCAGCGGCCGGGCTCTTGGGCTGCACGCTTGAGACCAGCGCGCCCGCTGCCTCTTTCAAACCGAGACTGTCGGCGATGTCCTGATCGACATTCTGGATGCTGACGCCAAGCCAGCCGCGCTTGGCTTTGCCCGACTGGATCAGCTGGGCGATGATCGGGCGAACCTCTACCGACGGGTGGGCGAAGCCCAGGCCAATCGACCCGCCCGACGGGGAATAGATGAGAGAGGTAATCCCGATGACCTCTCCCTTCATATTAAAGAGCGGACCGCCCGAATTGCCTTTATTGATGGAGGCGTCGGTCTGGATGTAATTATCGTAGCGGCCCCCGATATCGCGATTGCGCGCCGAGATAATTCCCGCCGAGACGGTGCCCGACAGCGCAAACGGCTCGCCGATCGCCAGCACCCATTCGCCGACCCGGGCGGCATTGCTGTCACCCCATGTGACGGCGACGAGAGCGGGCGATGGGTCGATCTTAAGAACAGCGACATCGGCCAGCACGTCACGACCGACCACTTTGGCGGAGAATGTCTTTTCATTCTGCAACGTGACTTTGATCTCGTCGGCCGGCGGGCTGTTCGGGTCCTCGCCGACGATGACGTGATTGTTCGTAACGACATAGCCTTTTTCGGCGTCGATCACGAAGCCAGAACCAACGGAAACGCCCCTGCGCTGGGCCTGCTCGCCCTGGCCGTTGCGCTCCATGAATTCCTTGAAGAACTCCTCGAACGGAGAACCGGACGGCGCCTGCGGGGCGTCCTGTGCCTCTTTCTTGGTTTCGGCCGGTTTGGACCGGGCCGAAATATTCACCACGGTGGGCAAAAGCTTGGCGGAAAGCTCGGCGAAATCCCAGGGTGGCGCATGCTGGGCGAGGGCCGGCAACGGCGCGAGTATCGTTAGGCCGACGGCAAAGGCACCGGCGAAGATACGTCGCTTGCCATAAGTCGCCATGGGCTTGTTTTGCGCAGGCGCATGGCGCGCGGCGGCGAATTCACTCTGGCTCACGGACAAAGACCTCTTCCTCAGGTGTCTGGCGGGCCGCCAGACAGCGCACGGATAAAGATAGCATGTAAGAGCCGTGCGAGGCGTGGTCAACTGTCGCATCCCCGGCCTGCACAGGCGTTTCCCAAGATGCGCCTATTTCGCGGGTGCACTTTTGACTTGGTCGGGACGCGTCAGATAACGCAGGAAGTCCGAATTCGGCGAGAGCACATACTGCGTCTCATCGCCGCCCAGCGTTTTCTTATAGGCGTCGAGCGACCGATAGAATGCGTAGAAATCCGGGTCTCGGCCAAAAGCCTCGGCATAGGTCGCGGTCGCCTGGGCATCGCCTTCGCCATGGGCGATATCCGCCTGCCGTTTCGCCTCGGCCAGGATGACCGTCCTCTCGCGGTCTGCCTTGGCCTTGATTTGCTGCGCCTGCTCGTATCCTTCGGCTCGGAACTGTGCGGCCTCACGCTGGCGTTCCGAGTTCATCTGGCCATAGATCGACTGGCTGATCGATTCCGGGAAATTGGCCCGGCTGATCCGCACGTCGGCAACAGAAAGACCCAGTGGCGTCGCAGCGTCGTTCACTTTGGTGCGGATCGCCTGCATCACGCCTTCCCGATCTCTGGACAGCATGGTCGTCACTGTGGTGCCGCCCAACACGTCACGCAGCGTGGCGTTCATCGAAGAGGTCAGGCGCAGACGGGCACCTTCGTCGGTCCTGACCGCCTGATAGAATTTCAGCGGATCGACGATCTGGAAGACCGCATAGGCATCGACGACGAGCCGTCTTTGATCGGACAGGATCACTTCCTGCGGCGGAGATTCGATATCGAGCAGCCGTTTCTCGTAAATGACGACATCCTGGATCAGCGGAACCTTGAATTTAAGCCCGGCGGTCTTATCGATCCGCTTGACCGCGCCGAACTGCAGTACGATCGCCTGTTCGGTTTCGCTGACCGTGAAGTATGACTGCGTCAGAATCAGCAGCGCAACGATGGCGGCAATACCGCCAAAAATGAAGGTGCGTGTGATTTGCATGATTACTGCACCTTGGCCGGAGACGCCGGCGCGGGCGCATTCAGCCCGGGCAACGGCAGGTAAGGCACGACGCCGTTTTTCCCCTCGGCATTGGGATCGATGATGATCTTGCGGGAATGCAGCAGGATCGTCTCCATAGTCTCGATATACATTCGCCGGGCAGTGACGTCGCGCGCCGCCTTATAGGCATCGAGCACAGAGACGAACTGCGCCGCCTCGCCAGTGGCTTCGGCGATCGTCCTGTCCTTATAGCCGCCGGCATCCTGGATGACTTTTTGCGCCTCGCCGCGTGCGCGGGGCACGATATCGTTACGGTACTTCTCGGCGTCGTTGCGCTGCTGCTCCAATTCGGCCCTTGCGCGCTGAACGTCATGGAACGCATCGACGACCGGGAGCGGTGGATCCACCCGCTGCAGCTGGATGGCCGCGATCTGGATGCCGGAATCGTACCGATCGAGCGTGTTTTGCAGTATACTGGCCGAGCTGGTTTCGATCTGTCCGCGCCCTTCGTTCAACGCCAACTGAACGTCCGTCTGGCCGATGACTTCGCGCATCGCGCTTTCGGCCGCGCGCTGCAGCACGTCGCCGGGATCGGCGACCTTGAAAAGATATTTCACCGGATCGCGCACCTGCCAAACGATGACGAAGCCCAACTCGACGATGTTGCTGTCGCCGGTCAGCATCGTTCCCGCGTCGGTCGACTCGCGGCTGTTGCGGGACCCCACCTCGGTCTGATTGCGCCGGGTGACGTCTACGATCGCGACTGTCTCGATCGGCGCGGGCAAATGATAATGGAGACCGAGCGACTCGGTGCGGGCCCAGGCGCCGAAACGCTGTACGACGGCCTGTTCATTCGGGTCGACGCGATAGATTCCGCTGAGAAGCCAGATCACCAGCACGACGCCGATCAGCAATAGGATAGCACTTCCGCCGCTGAAGCCCGGCCACCATTCGCTGAGCCGTTCCTGGCTCTGGCGTAGCATTGCCTCGAAATCGTTCGGCCCCTTGCCGGCAGGCCCCTTTCCGTTCGAAGGGGGCCGACGCGGCTCATTTCCACCGGGCGGCGATCCCCACGGGCCTCCGCCTTTGTCGTTCCACGCCATAACGGATGATCCTCTCGCCCCCATGGGAGCACTTGTTCTATCGACGTAGCCTCTATATGTGCCGGTCAGCACGACATTGGCAATTGGCCTGTGCGTTCGATATTCGGAGAGCAAACGATGTCCGGGGTAAATTCGGTGGATGAGGCAACAATACGCCGGACGCTCGATGGTATTCCGGCGCCGCGTAGCGGCAAAGGATTGCTGGCTGCCGGCTGGATCGGCGGCATCTCGATTGCCGGCGCGAAGGTGACCGTCGCCCTGGAGGTCGATCCGGCGATCGGTCCGGCGATGGAGTTGCTGAAACGCGAGGTCGAAGTCCGGCTGGGTGCGGTCCCAGGCATTGAACAGGTCACCGTTGTGCTGTCGGGCAAGCGGGCGAGCTCCCAATCACAGGGTGCCCATCAAGGGCACAACCATGACCATGGGCATGACCATGGACAGGCGCATCCGCCGCGGAAGGCGCAGGTAGGCGGTGCCGCTGCACCCGGCAACGTGAAGCTGCCGCTGCCCGGCGTCCGCCACATCATAGCGGTCGCATCGGGCAAGGGCGGTGTCGGAAAATCGACGACCGCCGCCAATGTTGCGCTCTCGCTCCTGGGCCTGGGCTATAAGGTGGGCGTGCTGGATTCCGACATTTACGGCCCCTCTATGCAGCGGGTGTTGGGGGTTTCCGGCAAACCGGACACTACGGCACAGAAGAAGATGGTGCCGAAGCAGGCCCACGGCCTGAAAGTCATGTCGATGGGCTTCCTCGTACCCGAGGATACCGCGATGATCTGGCGCGGCCCGATGGTGATGAGCGCCATCCAGCAGCTTCTGCGGGAAGTCGATTGGGGCGAACTGGACTTCCTGATCGTCGATATGCCCCCGGGGACCGGCGATGCCCAGCTGACCCTGGCGCAAACCGTTCCGCTTGCCGGCGCCGTCATCGTTTCGACGCCGCAGGATCTGGCGCTGATCGACGCCGCGCGCGGCGTCACGATGTTCAACAAGGTATCGGTGCCGGTATTGGGCATCGTCGAGAATATGAGTACCTTCATCTGCCCGAACTGCCAGCATGAGACGCCGATCTTCGGACATGGCGGAGCGCGGGCGGAGGCTGATCGGCTGGGCGTCCGTTTCCTGGGGGAAATCCCACTTGATATGGCCATCCGCGTCACGTCGGACGAAGGGCGCCCGATCGTCATCGACCAGCCGAACGGCCCGCACGCCGCTGCCTATCGCGCCGTGGCCGAAGGCGTCGTCGCGGTGTTGGAATCGGGCGGCGGCAAGCGGCCGGCACCGGTCATTCGGATGGAATAGCCGGCGCTTTCGATCTATAAGCGCCGAATTCCGGCCGGTACGATCTCCTGGCCGATCGGAGCAACCGCCAGTAGCGCCAGCTTGATATGCTGGAACGCGAAGGGAATGCCGATGATTGTGACGGCAAGAGCCAGCGCCGTTGCCAGGTGCCCGAGCGCCAGCCACCAGCCGGCCAGCAGGAACCAGACGATGTTGCCGACCACGCCCAGCGCGCCGGTGCCGATATCGTCGCGCCCCGTCAACAACCGGCGATCGACCGCCATCCGTCCGAACGGCCAGAACGAGAAGCTCGCGATGCTGAAAGCCGCCCGCGCCCACGGGATGCCGACGACTGTGATGACCATGACCACGCCGGCTAAGACCCAGGCCAGTCCCATCCAGACGCCGCCGAGGATAAACCATAGAAGATTGAGAATAAGGTTCATGGCTGCATCACCGTGGTCCCGACGGCGGCCGGACCGCCGCCGCGCACAAGTACGTCGTATGAAAGCGACAACATGACGGTCAGAACCGCCAGATCGACCGCCTTTAGCAAAGCGGAAGCGATCAGAATCGCCACCGGTCGTTCTATCGGCTTTTGAATACCGGGGTGCAATGTTGACATCGCATCGTGCATCGATGGGATAGCAAGCGCTGCATCGAGGAGGATGAACGGCAAACTGGTCAGTATTCCGGCCGCGAGCAGCCTCATCCAGTTTCCGCGGGTCGACGACCAGGAAACGCCCAGCCCGTCCATCGAACCGACGGCCGCCGCAGGCAGAGCGAGCATAAAGCGCAGAAAAAAGACGCCCAGAAGAAAAGCGATGGCAAAACTGCCGATGAAGATCAGGCCGGCATTCGGTGCCCCTTGCTTGATCAGGCCGCCGGCGAAGGCGACGATCATGAGCAGCAGCACGAATATTACGGCAAATAAAACCCCAAGCACGGCCAACATGAGCCACGCCCGGATATAGCGCAGCAGATTACCGTCGAGGCGCAAAAACCCGATGCCATGCCGCGTCTCGTCCAGCAGCACGGTACGGTGGATTCCGACGATGACCGACATGGAAAAAACGATGACCGCAAAGTTGATCAGCAGGATCAACCGTGGGGGTACGAGTTGTGGGCCACCGGCCTCTGCGATCAGGTGCTGAAGATAAACACCGCTCGCCAGATTGACGGCGAACACGAGCAAAAGCGGGACGGCGAGCAGGACTCGATGGTCCCAGACATAGCCATAGCTGCGTTTGACCACAGCCCATACCGGAAGACGTTTTCGAACACCCGATTCGTGCAAAGCATCCTCCCGGCAACCCGGTATTTGTCCAACAAGATTAACCCAGTGACGCCGCGCGATAAACTGCTAAAGCCCGCCGGCTCTCTTGCTGCTGGAGGGCCGCCACCGCGGATCAACACGTCGTATGAAAGAGACAGCATCACGGTCACGACCGTGAGTTGCATCGAAGAAAGCAGCCCCTGCGTCACCGACACCAAAAGCTCGACCGCACTGTTGCGTGGCTCCGGTAGCAGACGGCTCAGCGCGGCTTCGGCAATCAGGAAAGGAAGGGCGGTGAGCAGCGTCGCCGCCAGCAATCGAAAGCTGTTCCCTTCCGTACTTTGCCAGATTTCGCGTGGACGCTTTTGCTCCCCCAAAGCCGCCGCAGGCAGCGCAAGGGCGAGGCGGCTCAGCACCAACGCGACGCCCAGCATGACGGCAAGACCAAACAGCGCACCGGGAGCGCCCGGCTCGGCCCCATTAGCCGCAATCACTCCCATCACTATTACGGCCGCCGCCAAGGCAAGGATCAGCAAAAGCAGGGTCATCAGGACATATTGAACGAAATGGCGATCCCACCGGAAAAACCGGGGGGCCGTGCGCACTTCGCCCAGAAGGACAAAACGATGGAGACCGACGGCGAAAGCCACGGCGAAGAGTTGTTCAGCGGCCGATAAAAGATAGAGTGCCCCATGGTTCTTCGAACTGAACAATAGGTCGAGTAAAAGCTCGGCCAGGATCGTGACCGCTGCATAGATGAAAAAAGGCGCGGCGAGGATCTCGCGGCTTTCCCAGGCATACAGGAAACTGCGCTTGACGACGATTTCGATGGGCAGCCGCCTCGGTGAGGCGTCGGTCATCCACTCCGTCCGATCAGAACCATCAGTTCGTTCCATTCGCGCTTGCTGAGCCCGCTTTGCCCGGCTTCGACAGCCTCGCCCGCCAGCATCCGTTTGACCACCGTCAGGGCCGTGGCCGAAAGCTGTACCGCGCCGAGGCGATATTCGCGAAAGGCTTCAGCGGCATACGGTACCCATGCGTCCAAGGTCTGGATCATCGCATCGGCATAAACGCGGATTTCGTATTGCGCATGAGAATCGGCACGCAACTTTAGAAAGTTCATCAGATTGTGGAGGTCGGTCTTCCAGTACCATTGCGTATAGGTATTGAGCGTCAGGTTGATCCGCGCCAACTCCCGCGCCAGGCCGCTGCGCTCGGGATCGACAGCAACCCCATCCTCACCCTCATTTAGCATCCAGGCATAGTCGCGATAAGTTTTTTCCGCGTCATGCTTAAGCAAATCCAGAATCTGGGCGGCCTCATCCCCCGTCAAGACATCGCCCCGGCCCTGCCGGTTGTTCGACGACTGCGCCGCCAGCTGATCGGGCGCCGGGATATAGAACTCTTTGTCCAGCACGGAATAGCGGGCGGAATATTCGTTCACATTGGCGGTGCGGTGCCGGATCCATTGCCGCGCCACAAAGACCGGCAGCTTCACGTGATATTTGATCTCGCACATCTCGAATGGTGTCGAGTGGAAGTGTCGCATGAGATAACGGATCAGGCCCTTGTCATCGGAGACTTTGCGCGTGCCACGCCCATACGAAACCCGAGCCGCCTGCACGATCGCCGCGTCGTCGCCCATATAATCGACGACACGGACGAAGCCGTGATCGAGCACCGGCATCGGCTCGTACAGGATGGCCTCCAGCCCGGGCGATACTGCGCGCAGGGTCGGTGCGGACTGCACGCGCAACGCCTTGATTTCGTCTTGCTGTTCTGGGGTCAGGCTCATCGCAAGCAAATATCTCCATCAAAAACCGGGCGCCGAATCGCATGAGACTGGCGAACGGTGGGGCAAGCGCCTATATCTATCAATGTCAGGTCATGCCTGACTATGGCGATAAACGCTTTTTGGAATAGACGTTGTGGACCCGGGGGCGGTACCCGGCGCCTCCACCATTCCCCGGCCGGCTTGCTGGTTGGGTTCTAAGGGGGCGAAACAGGCTCGACACGCGTAGTAAAGGGAAAGTTTTTGCTCGGCATGATACCGCCGTTATCGGGTCAAACACACTAGGTGCCAACGATAACGTTGAAACCCTCGCCCTCGCTGCCTAAACAGCAGTGATAAGCGCGGTTCGGGGGGCACCGGGCAACAGAAGCCCCCCACTTAATCCTTCTTCGCGGCGCCCATCGCGAATCAGCCGCTATATTTCGCCCGGCCGGCGCAGTACGATCAGGCCTTCGCAGCCCCGGACCGACGATCATGGCCAAAGAGATATTGCAATATAACGTGATGGTTGAAGCGGCTTTGCGCGCTGTGGTGCGTCAGGCCCTGGCCGAGGTCGCCGAAGCGGGACTACCTGGGAACCATCACTTCTACATCACCTTCCGCACCGGGCATCCCGGCGTGCAGGTGCCGGATTACCTCAAGGTCCGTTATCCGGCCGAGATGACGATCGTACTGCAGTTCCAGTTTTATGACCTGCAGCTGGATGATAACGCCTTCAGCGTGACCTTAACCTTCAACAACGCGCCGGAGCGGCTGATCATTCCGCTGCGCGCCATCACTGTGTTCGCCGATCCCTCGGTCAATTTCGTTCTGCCGTTCCAGCCTGCGGAAACTACCCTCGAGGAAGAGCCGGCACCGGTTACCACAGCTAAAACCAAGCCGCAGCCCGCCGCCAAGCCAACCGACGACGGCGAAAAGACTGGCGAAGTCGTCTCGCTCGATAAATTCCGCAAGAAGTGACAAAACCCGACGCTGAGGTCGTCGTCCTGTATGGACCGACCGCCAGTGGCAAATCCGATTTGGCCGCAGCATTGGCGGAGCGGCTGAACGGGGTTGTCATCAATGCCGACAGCCTCCAGGTCTATTCCGAACTCAAGATACTCACCGCCCGTCCCGACGATGCAGCGCGGGCGCGCGCGCCACATCGTCTGTTCGGTATCCTGCCGGCGGTTGAGGCAAGTTCCGCCGCCTGGTGGCGAGATGCCGCCTTGGCCGAGATCGCAGCCGCCCACGCGGCGGGGAAACGAGCCGTCCTCGCCGGCGGGACCGGTCTTTACCTGAAGACCTTGATCGACGGCCTGTCGCCCGTGCCTGCGGCGGATATGAAAGCGCGGGCACAAGCGACCGCCCTATATTCCGCAATTGGGGGAGAGGCCTTTCGTACCGCACTGGCCGACCGCGATCCCGCGGCTGCCGCGCGTCTAATGGCCGGCGACAGCCAGCGTCTGATCCGCGCATGGGAAGTGGTTGAGGCGACCGGTACGCCATTGTCGGCTTGGCAGGCCCTGCCCAAAAATCCGGGCCATACGCTGAAATTTTGCCTGATCGGCCTGATGCCGCCGCGCGACCAGCTCTATGCCCGGATCGATCGTCGGTTCGAAACGATGCTGGACCGGGGGGCGATCGATGAAGCGGCGCGGTTCGATGCGCTGGGTCTTTCACCGGCACTTCCCGCCAACAAGGCACTGGGTCTGCGAGAATTGCGCCGGCATTTGAAAGGCGAGATCGATTTGACTGAGGCTGTACGACTGGCGCAGCAGGCAAGCCGCAATTATGCGAAGCGCCAGGTGACATGGTTCCGTCACCAGTTGCCGGACGATAAAAAAACTCCGGTCTCGCATGTCAGGCATGTGTCATTTGAGGAACTTTCGGAAAGAAATCCGACCGAAATCATGTCGTTTATTCTCCACCCCGGTTGACCCGACGCGTTTACGCTCCTACGTTGCGCCCCGACAATTCAAGGAAATGCGGCATGTCTGAGCAGCAGATGAGTGGCGCGGAGATGGTTCTCGCAGCGCTGGCGGATAATGGTGTGGAAATCGTCTTCGGGTACCCCGGCGGCGCGGTACTACCGATTTACGACGCGATGTTCCAGCAAGAGCGCATCCGGCACGTGCTCGTCCGCCAAGAGGGCGGAGCCGTTCACGCTGCCGAAGGCTATGCACGCTCGACCGGGAGGGTTGGTTGCGTGCTGGTAACATCTGGCCCTGGCGCGACCAATGCCGTCACCGGCTTGCTCGACGCGCAAATGGATTCCATCCCGCTAGTCTGCATCACCGGACAGGTTCCGACGCACCTGATCGGAAACGACGCCTTCCAAGAGGCCGACACCACAGGCATCACCCGCCCGTGCACCAAGCATAATTATCTGGTGAAAGATGTCGAGAAGCTGGCAGAAACGCTTCACGAAGCCTTTCATGTCGCACGCAGCGGCCGGCCGGGACCGGTGCTGGTCGATCTGCCCAAGGACATTCAATTCGCAACCGGAACCTATAGGACGCCGGACGAGTTCGATTTCTCCTATCGTCCGGCCTATGAACCGGACATGACGCAGATCGTGCGTGCGATCGAGATGATTGCCAAAGCCGAGCGGCCGCTTTTCTATACCGGCGGCGGCGTGATCAATTCGGGGCCGCAGGCATCTGAGGCGCTGACCGAGCTGGTTCGGCTGACAGGGATTCCCTGCACTTCAACCCTCATGGGACTGGGCGCGTTCCCCGCATCCGACCCGCAGTTCCTCGGGATGCTGGGCATGCACGGCACTTACGAGGCAAATCTGGCCACCCACGGCTGCGATTTGCTGGTCTGTGTGGGCGCCCGCTTTGACGACCGCGTCACCGGCAAGGTCTCCGCCTTCTCGCCCGGATCGCGGAAGATCCATATCGATATCGACGCCAGTTCGATCAATAAGAATGTCCGGGTGGATCTGCCCGTCGTCGGCGATGCTGGCCGCGCGCTCGCAATGATGCTGGAAGTCTGGAAAGAACAGGGTCACGAGTGCCGAGCCAGGGCGCTGGCGCCCTGGTGGAAACAGATCGATGCATGGCGCGCGGTCGATTGCCTGGCCTATGAGCAAGGCGATTCGGTGATCAAGCCGCAATATGCGCTGGAGCGGCTGCGCGAAGCCCTCAAGGGCAGGGACAATGTCTATATTACGACCGAGGTCGGGCAGCATCAGATGTGGGCGGCGCAGTTCCTGCCGTTCGATAAGCCGAATCACTGGATGACTTCGGGCGGCCTCGGCACGATGGGCTATGGCCTGCCGGCCGCCGTCGGTGTCCAGATGGCGCATCCTGGGGCGATCGTTATCGACGTCGCCGGCGAAGCGTCGATCCTGATGAACATCCAGGAGATGTCGACGGCGGTGCAATATCGCCTGCCGGTAAAAATCTTCATCATGAACAATAAATGGATGGGCATGGTCCGCCAGTGGCAGGAATTGCTGCATGGCGGCCGCTTCTCCGAGAGCTATACGGCGGCCTTGCCGGATTTCGTGAAGCTGGCCGACGCTTTCGGCGGCACGGGGCTGCGCGCCGAGACGGTCGCCGACCTGGACGAGGCGATCGCGAAGATGCTGTCGACGCCGGGTCCGGTCATTCTCGATGTCGCGGTCGATGAGACCGAGATGTGCTTCCCGATGATCCCCGGCGGCGCGGCGCATAATGAGATCATGCTGCGGCGGCAGGATCAGACCAAGTCCGATCCCACCGCCCGCGAAGAGGGCATGGTGCTGGTGTGACGGATATCGGCAATGCCAATCGGATCGAGCGCCATACGCTAGCGGTGCTCGTGGTCAATGAGCCCGGCGTGCTGGCGCGGGTCATCGGACTGTTCGCCGGACGCGGCTACAATATCGAAAGCCTGACGGTCGCCGAGGTTGAGCGCGCCGATGTTCGACATAGTGTGGGCCTGTCGCGCATTACGCTGGTGACCTCCGGCACGCATATGATCATCGATCAGATTAAGACGCAGCTCGAACGGCTGGTGCCGATCCGCCGGGTGCGCGACCTGACCGAGGAAGGGCCATTCGTCGGCCGCGAACTGGCCCTGGTCAAGATCGTCGGCGAATCGGGTGCCGAGAATGCCCGGCGCGGCGACGTACTGCGTATTGCCGAAGGTTTCGGAGCGCGCATCATTGATTCCAGTGAATCCAGTTTCGTCTTCGAAGTCACCGAATCGACCGAAAAAGTCGACCAGTTTCTAGCGATGATGGCGGGCCTCGGCCGGCTCGAGGTCGCGCGGACCGGGATCGTCGCCTTGTCGCGCGGGCCGGAAAGCATCTAGAGGCCGGAAAGCATCCGATCATCGTTTCCCGATGCCTCTAGCCAGAATTCGCTGCCAAGCCTATTAGCAGCCGCACTTACAGGATTAAGGAGCAATCATGCGTGTTTATTACGACCGCGACGCCGATATCGGTATTATTCGCGACAAGAAGATCGTCATCGTCGGTTATGGCAGCCAGGGCCATGCCCATGCCGCCAATCTGCGCGATTCCGGCCTGAAGGATGTCCGCATCGCGCTGCGTTCCGGTTCCGCCACGGCCGCGAAGGCCGAAGGCGCCGGCTTCACCGTGATGGACCCGGCCGCCGGCGCGGCCTGGGCCGATGTCGTCATGGTGCTGGCGCCCGACGAGTTGCAGGGCGCGCTCTATCGCGACCATCTAGAGCCCAACCTGAAGCAGGGCGCGGCGCTGGCTTTCGCCCACGGCCTCAATATCCATTTCAAGCTGATTGAGGCGCGCCCCGATCTGGACGTGTTCATGATCGCGCCCAAAGGGCCCGGCCACACCGTGCGCTCCGAATATCAGCGCGGTGGCGGCGTTCCCTGCCTGGTTGCGATCGACCAGAACCCATCAGGCAACGCGCTCGACATCGCTTTGGCATACGCCTCCGCCATCGGCGGCGGTCGCGCTGGCATTATCGAGACCAATTTCCGCGAGGAATGCGAAACCGACCTGTTTGGCGAACAAGCTGTGCTCTGTGGCGGCGTGACCGCGCTCATTCAGGCTGGCTTCGAAACATTGGTCGAAGCGGGATACGCGCCGGAGATGGCCTATTTCGAATGTCTGCACGAGGTGAAGCTGATCGTCGACCTGATCTATGAAGGCGGTATTGCCAACATGCGCTACTCGATTTCAAACACCGCCGAGTATGGCGACTATACGCGGGGCCCGCGCATCGTCACCGACGAGACCAAGAAGGAAATGAAGAAGATCCTGAACGAGATCCAGACCGGCCAGTTCGTCCGCGATTTCATGGTGGAGAACGCAGTCGGCCAGCCCAGCTTCAAGGCGATGCGCCGCCGCTCCGCCGAGCATCAGATCGAGGAAGTTGGCGGCAAGTTGCGCGCCATGATGCCCTGGATCGCTAAGAACAAGCTGGTCGACAAGACGAAGAACTGATGCGTCTAGGGCCGGACCGCTTTGCAGCGGTCCGGCCCTTTCCGTTTCCAGACTGTTTTCGATGGCATCGAAGGCGGCAATGTTGTTAATTCACAACCATGTTCTTCCAGCGTCGGCATAAAGCGTTGAAGCGAGCCTCGTGGCTCGCGGTTTTGGCCATTCTGCTGCAGGCAATGTTACCGGCGATCCATCATCCCGCGATGGCCGCCCTCGCAGGCATCGACGTTGCGCGGTCACTTTGCCTCACCCCCGGTAGCACAGCCCCGACCGATCCAGCCAAGGCCCCTGCACATCACCTTCCCGGCTGCGCGATTTGCGCGGCCATGAATGCTGTCGGCGGTTTCGTACCACCGACCACGCCGGCCATCGGCGTCAATCGCAATTACGGCGTCGCGGTCCCGGCCTCGGCATTGATATTCCTGCCACGCCAGTGGCTTCACATCCGGCAACAGCCACGCGCGCCGCCAGTCCTCGTCTGAGCATTTTCGTTTTCCGAACCGCTGCGCTAAGGCCGCTCCGGTTGATGCTGCTCACACGAGGATTCCATGTTCCGATCAAATCTGCGCCGCTATGCGTCCAAAGCTTTTATGGTGTTGCTCGCCCTCTCGATGGGGCACCCGGCTTTCGCCGGAGCCGAACCGACGATCCACATCGTGGATGTTAAGGCGCGGCCGACAGCGCCCGGCGCGAAAACCGCCGCCGTCTATCTCGTCCTGGTGAATCACGGCGTGGTCGACGACAGCCTGACCGGCCTGTCGACCCCCATTGCCGACATGGCCTCGCTTCATCGCACAGTCGATAGCGGCGGCATGTCCGAAATGGAGGCGGTACCCGATCTTGTGGTCAAGGCGAATGACGGCGTCACCTTCGCCCCCGGCGGGCTGCATGTCATGCTGATGGGCCTCAAGCAGCAGTTGAAACCGGGCGACACCTTCCCGCTCACACTCGATTTCGCCAAAGCCGGCGCTATCACGGTGACGGTCGCGGTGCAGTCGATCAAGATAAAGCCGAAGCCTATGCAGGGCATGCCCGGCATGAAGATGTGACGGCCGAATAGGCCCCCACAGAGCTTCTTTATGTCGTCAATAATCAGCCCACCCCGCCGAACGGCCGGCCCAGGTGTCTGGCTTGCCCTCCTGGCGCTCTGGATTCAGGCACTGTTGCCGGCTGTCCATCATCCCGGCGGCGCGATCTCGGGACCATTCACGTTGGGCATAGCCGGCACCCTGTGTCTGGCGCCTGGCAGCTCTCCTTTCGTACCGCAGGATAAAACCCCGGATCACAAGGCGCCGCCTTGCCCGGTCTGCCAGACATTGCAGATATTGGCGGCCGGCTTTGCTCCTCCAGGCGCGGCCACGATCTCACTACCGCTCTTTGCCGGTCTGGTGGCCGATAACGCCATCTCATGTACCGACCTTCCGGAGCAGCCCCGTTCGCGGCCGCGAGCCCGCGCGCCACCTCGTCCGACCTAACGATCAGATCCGCGGCTGCAAGCTCGGTTGGCAGCCTTTTGTCATCAGTTCGGAAAGTCCCCTCATGTCATCCCACAGCCTGGGCCACAGGCGCATGGCCCACACTGCCTATGCGCTATCCGCCCTTCTCCTTGTAGGTGGTACAAATCTGTCCCTCGCGGATACCGCCGCGCCGCTATCACCGCAGGACAAGGCGGCAAAGCGTGCGACTTTGCTCGAGGAACTGCAATCGGTGCAATCCCAGTTGGCGGTGCTGGACAGCGACAGCCCACCATCCTTGCCGGTTGCAACAAAAACGGCGCCGAAAACGGCGCCGTTTAGCGACGCGCGGCAGACCGAGATCATCGTCACCGCGCGCCCCTTGCTGGCGGCCGCGGCGCAGACGGTCACCAGCATTGATCGGGCGCAATTCAAAGATTCCCAGGCCTTCTCAATTGGGCAGGTGTTGCAATACAGCCCTGGCGTGACAATCAAGCAGGGCAACGGCCCGCGCGATGTCGGCATCTCGATCCGCGGCTCGAGCGACCGCAATGGCTTCGGAGTCCGCAACATTCAGGTACTGGAGGATGGCTTTCCGGTCACGCAGCCGGATGGCCTGTCGCGCACCGACCTGACCGATCCGCATGCTTATGCTGGGATCGATATCTATCAGGGTCCATCCTCATCTCGGTTTGGCAATTACGCTACCGGCGGCGCCATCAATTTCCGCACTCGGCCGGGAGGCGATATCGACGGGATCGAGATCGGCAGCGATACGGGCGGCTTCGGCTATTTTAATGAATTCCTGATGGCGGGGACCAAGGCCGACCAATACGAATATGCCCTGTTCGGAAGCCATGTGCGCGGCGACGGTTTCATCGCGAACAGCAGGTTCAAGACGACCACCGAAGATATCACGGCCAGCTATTCTCCGACCGCGGACGACAAGTTCACGCTGAAGCTGATCAATAATGATGTCGATACCAAGCTGCCGGTTCGCCTGTCCTTGAATCAGTTCCATTCGAATCCGCTCCAGAAGGGCTGCACTGTCCCCGCGAACACCACAGCCGGTTGCGGCACGGTTAATCTATTCATCAACGGCTTTTCTGGACCTACGCGGGCGCAAACTGCCGAACAGGCGGGCCTGGGTCGCACCGACCGGCGCACCATCGCTGGCGTGCGCTGGGAACGTGCGGTGGACGACCAGACGGTTCTGCGCACGGTCGCGGTCTTCGACAATAAGGACATCAACCAACCTACCGGTGCGACCAGCGCGCGGGGTGCAACACCGGCGTTCAACGTGCAGAGTGATCTTACGCGCATCGGCACACTGCTCGGTCTCGTGGCCAGTCACACCGCCGGTTTCTTCTTCAATTACGAAGACCTGAATTCCTTTACCTACAACGTCGCACTGGGGGGAAACGGGACTCAGGGTGCGCTCACCTCCAATTATTTCGGCCACCACTATAATGTCGGCGGTCGAGCGCGGGAGGAGATCACGCTGCCGTCGGGCCTGACTGCGATCATCGGCGCAGACATCGAATATACAGACCTGCAGGCGCTCAACACCGCCTACAGCTTCCCGGTCAGCGGGACGCCGAACTTCACGATGTTGCCGGTTCAGCGCGATTTCTGGAATGGAGCCTATGAGGCGGCGCTGCGCTATCGTCCCGACACCGAATGGCAGCTTCATGTCCGCGCGGCCAGTGCCTATGGCACGCCGCAGGCAAGCAACCTGTTCGTGACGCCAGCGGGTGTGACAGGCAACAACACGCAGCTAAAGCCGCAGACGAACCAAGGCTTCGACCTCGGAGCCGATTGGTCGCCTGACGCGAGTTTCACTGCCAGCGTCACCGGATTTTATGAATTCTTCACCAATGAGCTGGTCACCCAGTCGCCGGGGGCGAGCCAGCAGAGCTTCACCTTCAATGCGCCGTCATCCGAACATCGCGGCGTCGAAGTGAATGCCGATTGGCGGCCATTCAACGGCTGGCTCGTGCGCGCCGCCTATACCTATGACGACCAGTATTACACCGACTATGTCGAGCGGCTGAGCGCGGGGACGAAATCGGCAGCCTTCAACCGGAACGGCAAGGCGATTCCCGGCGTTCAACCCAATTTCTTCACGTCACGCCTGGGCTATGATCAGCCGACCGGCCTGCTCGCCGGGCTAGGCGCTTTCGTGGAGTACAACTGGCGGGGCGCGTTCTTCGTGGACAACGCCAACCTGCTGAAAGCGCCGGGCTATCACCTTGTGAATCTCAATCTGCATTACGATCCCGACATCAGTTTTGCCTTCGTCAAAGGATTCAGCCTGTTCTTGGAGGTCGAAAACGTCTTCGACAAAACCTGGGTCGCCTCGGCCAATAACGTGTCTGATTCGATCAGCGCGGCGACCGGGCTGCAGAATCCGGCCAGCGTGGTGGCGGGTGCGACCGGTTCGATCTATGCCGGCGCGCCGCGCACCTTCGTCGGCGGTTTGAGGATCAAGCTGTGAGGCGTCTGATGAAATTGACGATTTCGATTTGCGCGGCGATCTGGCTGTCCTGTGCTGCCGGTCCGGCAGCGGCGCAGATGGCGGGAATGCATCATGCCGGCAACGGCGCCTGCGCGGGCGAGGCGCTGGCATGCGCGTCGTCGGCAACGCCGATCTTCGCGCCTGATAGTAGCCTTTACCTTGCGTGGGCGACCGCCGACCATGTCGCGGTGGCGCATTCGACCGACGGCGGCAAAAGCTTTGGCCCCGTGGCCAAAGTCAATCCGGATGCGGCGAAAATCGATCCAGGACCGGATTCACGGCTCGGAATCGCCATCGGCAGAGATGGACAGCTCTTCATCAGCTATACGATCCTCACCGGCGCGGATTATGTCGGCCGGGTCTATGTTGGCCGCTCAACCGATGGCGGGCGCAGTTTCACCCCCCCGGAACCGATCACCAACGATACCGCCAGCCAGCGCTTCACCAGACTGATTGCCGATACGTCGGGCAAGATCTTTGCCGCCTGGATCGACAAGCGCGAAGTCGTCCCAGCGAAACAGGCTGGGCGCGACTATACCGGCGCAGCCCTGGCCTTTGCCTGGTGGGACCCAGCGCGCAAAGCCTTCACTCCCACACGCATCGCCCAATCGGACAGCTGCGAGTGCTGCCGGGCGGCGGCGGCACTCGACCGTTCGGGCCATCCGGTGGTGGCGTTCCGGAACATCTTCGATACACATGTCCGCGATCACGCGATAATGACATTCGGCGCGAACGGCGAACCCGGGCCGCTTCGGCGGGTTAGTATCGACGATTGGCAGACCGATGTGTGCCCGCACCAAGGTCCGGATATCGCGGTCGGGCCGGACGGTGCCTACCATGTGGCCTGGTTCACTCAGGGCAGCAAACGGCAGGGCCTATTCTACGCGCGATCGACCGATGCCGGCATCTCTTTCTCCGCACCAATCCGGCTGGGCGATCCGGAGCGGACGCCGTCCCGCGCTCGTGTCCTGGCAACCAAAAATGCGGTCTGGCTCGCCTGGAAAGAATTCGACGGCACGGTCTCGAGCATACGTGCCATGAGCTCCGCCGATGGCGGAAAACACTGGTCGCCCGCGCGCACGTTGGCCGAAACAAGGAATGCATCGGACCAGCCGATCTTGATCGCCGGCGGGGACCGCGCCTATCTGTCGTGGCTGACCCATGACGAGGGTTATCATCTGCTTGCATTGGATACTCAGCCATGACCCGCTGGATTGTCATTCTTTTGGCTCTATCGGTGGGGTTTCCAGCTCTGGCCGGAGACGCACGACCCTTTCTCCACGGCAGTTGGCAAGAACTGCGCCGCCAGCATCAGAACAAGCCGACCATCGTCCATTTCTGGGGCATCACCTGCGCCCCCTGCATGATCGAGATGCCGCATTGGGCGAAGCTTGCCGAGGCCGACCATAACGTCGATCTCGTGCTGATCGATGCTGATCCGCTCAGTGAAACCTCCGACGCCGACACACAAACGCTGGCCAAGATGGGACTATCCCAAACCGAAAGCTGGCGTTTCGCCGACGATTTCACCGAGCGGCTGCGCTATGAGATTGATCCGAAATGGCAAGGGGAGCTGCCGCTCACTTTGTTGATCGGCCGTGACAGTACAGTGCGGAAAGTCGTCGGTTCTGCCGACTTTGTCGAGGTCCAACATTGGCTGGACGACCAGGAAGGCATGAAGCACTGATAGCACGAACGGGGGAATGGGCTTGGTCGAACGTCATATTTAACAACTGCGGATTGTGCGGAATTTGAGGTCCGGCATCGAATGAAAAGACTTAACATCCTGAGGCCGGCGGCAATTGTCACAATCTCGGTTACGTTACTTGCTGGCGACCATTTGCCGCGCGAGCCGAAGGTCAGGCCGAAGCACAGAAACCCGCCGAAGCGTATGCTCCCGGATTAGGCGATCTCATGACCTCCTATGTGCAGCCGCACCACGTCAAGGTCTGGCTAGCCGGGCATGCTGGTAACTGGCATCTGGCGAAATACGAAGCCAAGGAACTGCGCGAGACGTTCGGCGACGTCACGACCTATCAGGGCGCCTGGCACGATTTCCCAATAGCCAAGCTGGCCGAAACTAACCTGGAATCGCCACTCGGCGAACTTGAAGGCAATTGCCGACAAGAATCCCACGAATTTCAAAAAGGCCGATGACCGCGTGACAGCGGCTTGCAATGGCTGCCATCAGGCGATGAGCCATGGTTTCCTGGTGATCAAGACGCCGAATGGTCCGGATTTTCCCGATCAGAATTCCAATCTCAATGATCATCGCAAGTCGGCGGACGAGCAAATCGTTGCGCGCCGACCCGCATCTCGTGTATGACACGGACATCATGACGCGCACCAACGGCATTCTGTCGAATATTACGGGGCTCTCCAGCCCTATCGACGTGTGCCTGCCTCTTCTCCTTCTGCGACTTACGCGCCCCTGACCGCACGGCGTCGCGCCGTTTAGCGAGCAGGGGACAAGTTCCCCGGCGGTTGCGCCGGGTTATCGCAAGCCCGAGGATTTCGAAGAGATAAGAGCCCGATCATGACAAGCACCATGCCGTTTCACAAATACCGTGCCTTCACCCCGATCGTGTTGCCCGACCGACAATGGCCTTCCCGCGCCATCGTCAAGGCGCCGATGTGGTGCTCCGTCGATCTGCGAGATGGCAACCAGGCGCTGGTCGAGCCGATGGGGCCGGAGCGCAAGCGCCGCATGTTCGATACTCTGGTGAAGCTCGGCTTCAAGGAAATCGAAGTCGGTTTCCCCGCGGCCTCCCAGACCGATTTCGATTTCGTCCGCCAATTGATCGACGAGGATCTGATCCCTGACGGCGTCACCATCCAGGTCTTGACCCAGTCGCGCCAAGAGCTGATCCAGCGCACGTTCGATTCCGTGCGCGGATCGCGCCGCGCCATCATTCATCTTTATAACTCGACATCGGAGTTGCAGCGGCGGGTCGTCTTCGGCCTCGACCGCAAGGGCATCATCGATATCGCCGTCACTGGCGCTAAAATAGTCCGCGATCTGATTGCGACGGTTCCCGAGACCGAGATCGTCCATGAATATTCGCCGGAAAGCTTCACCGGCACCGAGATGGAATTCGCCGTCGAAATCTGCGACGCGGTGCTCGACGTGTGGAAGCCGACTGCGGAAAAGCGCGCTATCCTGAACCTCCCGGCGACGGTCGAGATGGCGACGCCGAATATCTATGCCGATCAGATCGAATGGTTCGGCCGCAATATGCCGGGCCGCGAGCGCTATATCCTGTCGTTGCATCCCCATAACGACCGCGGCACGGGCGTCGCGGCGGCGGAACTCGGCGTTATGGCCGGAGCGGACCGGGTCGAGGGCACATTGTTCGGCAATGGCGAGCGAACAGGCAATGTCGATCTCGTTAATCTGACTATGAATCTGTTCACTCAGGGGGTCGATCCCGAGATCACCATCACCGACATCGCCCAGCTGGTCGAGACGGTGGAATATTGCAATCAGCTGCCGGTCCATCCCCGCCACCCCTATGCGGGCGAACTCGTCTTCACTGCCTTTTCCGGTTCGCACCAGGATGCGATCAAGAAGGGCTTTGATGCGCTGGCAAAGCGCAATGACGAGCTGTGGGAGGTTCCTTACCTGCCGATAGATCCCAAGGATCTGGGCCGAACCTACGAGGCGGTGATCCGGGTCAACAGCCAGTCCGGCAAAGGCGGCGTCGCCTATCTGCTGAAGACCGACCACGGCTTCGACCTGCCACGCGGCTTGCAGGTCGAATTCAGCAAGATCGTCCAGCAATGGACCGACAAGACCGGCAGGGAAGTCACCTCCGCCGACATCTGGCAGATGTTCCAGGACACGTATCTGACTGAAGACGCGCTAAATCTCATCGAGCACCGGGTCTTGCCCGACGCCGAAGGGCGCCTTCTGACCGCTACGATCCGGACGAACGGCGTCGAGCGGGTCATCGAGGGCAAGGGCAACGGCCCAATTGACGCTTATGTCGACGCGCTCATGAAGTCCGGTATTGCCGCGATCGAAGTGCTGGATTATCGGGAACACGCATTAGGCGGCGGCGCGAATGCTCAGGCCGCGGCTTACGTCGAGGCACGGATGGCGGACGGCCGCACTTTATTCGGCGTCGGCCTCGACCGTAGCATTGTCGATGCATCGCTACGCGCGGTTACCAGCGCTGCGGCGCGAGCGGGTAAAGCCTAACCCTGCTATTCCACAATCGCCGGCCGGTAGGTCCAAAGTCCCCGATAATGGAAGAGCCGGCCGACCATCGGCAGATCGATCGTCCGCGTCCCCCGGCAGGGATGCCTTCAAGATTTCGCTGAGCGGCTCACGCGTGCCCGGCGTCGCCCGACAGCATTGCAGGGTCAAAGCCCAGCTGCCCGATCGCGCGTGCCCACTTGGTATCGAGCTCCCGGTCGAAGATCAGTTCAATATCCGCCGGGGCGTTCAGCCAGACATTGTCCTGGATTTCCGAATCCAGCTGCCCCGCGAACCATTTGGCGTAGCCCAGCGCAAAGATGGCATTGTCCGGGCCCTGGCCCTCGGCGATCGCCTGCAAAATGTCCTTGGTTGCGGTGAGTGCAACCTTATCGTCGATGATGAGGGTTTGATCGGCGCGGAAATCGGCGGAGTGCAAGACGAAGCCGCGGCTGGAATCGACCGGTCCCCCGAAATGCACCGGCCGGTCCTGGTCTGATGAGCCCTCAATTCCCAACTGGTTCATCAGATCGGCGAAACGGATTTCACCGAAGGCTCGATTGATGACCAAGCCCATCGCACCATCCGCGGAGTGGGTGCAGATATAAAGCACGGTGCGTCCGAAACGCGGGTCCCGCATGCCCGGCATTGCGATCAGTAGCTGACCGTTCAACCAGGTAGGTTCGGCGTCAAATGGGTGACTGATCATCGGGGCAAAGCTCATTGTTCCGGCAAATCGAACCCTATCCTGACGATTACGTTCCTGACGATTACGTTGGACAAAGGCGGACGGATTTATAGCGCCAGTGAACACTGCTTGCGCAAACACGGCAAGTCGGGCAGTCAGCTCACCCCGGCTGCGAACGCATCTCGACAAGTCCCCCGCCGCCGCGTAAGTCCGGGGACAAGTTTTTCCCAACTAGATAATGGAGCGAAACGCATGATCAAGATCGGTGACAAGATACCGTCAGTGACGTTGAAACGGTTCGGCGCGAACGGCATGGAGGAAGTTTCCACCGATACGCTGTTCCTGGGCAAGGTCGTCCTCTTCTCTGTTCCAGGCGCCTTCACGCCGACCTGCTCGATGAAGCATCTGCCCGGTTTTATCGAAAAGGCCGATGCCTTCAAGGCCAAGGGTATCGATCGCGTGCTGTGCCTCGCGGTGAACGACGCCTTCGTCATGAAGGCCTGGGGCGAGCAGAATAAGGTCGACGGCAAGGTCGAGATGCT
This sequence comes from Rhodospirillales bacterium, assembly GCA_028291345.1. Lineage (GTDB taxonomy): Bacteria > Pseudomonadota > Alphaproteobacteria > BOG-932 > Roseiterribacteraceae > BOG-932. Next base: position 28,305 of record JAQGIF010000103.1, read on the forward strand.
GCCCGATGGCAATGGCGTCTTCACCAAGGCGCTGGGCCTAGAGATGGACGGCTCGGGCTTCGGCCTCGGCACGCGCGGACAGCGTTTCGCGCTCTATGCGGTGGATGGCGTGGTCAAGGACCTGCAGGTTGAAAAGCCAGGCGCCTTCGAAGTCTCCAGTGCTGAATCCATGCTGGGCCGCGTCTGATCGCCAAGATTTGAACGATTGAAGCGGGCGGCCTGGGGCCGCCCGCTTCAATCCTCACATTTGTCTCTGTGGAACCTGAGCGGCCAAGCCGGGGTTAGCATTGCTACAGATTGCGTGCCGGTCGTCTGGGCCGGTTCTCGCGGTTCGATGCCAACAACGCCGCATCAAGGAGACAAGTCATGCTTGGCTGGGCAATCACCTTTTTCATCATCGCTATCATTGCAGCGGCGCTCGGTTTCGGCGGTATTGCCGGCAGCGCCGTCTCCATCGCGCAGATACTCTTCGTAATCTTCCTGATTTTGTTTCTAATTTCGTTGGTCTGGCACCTTGTAGCGGGCCGTCGGCCGCCGCCCGTACTCTAGTCAGATCCGGCAAAAAAATTTGGGAACCATTTCACGCGCGATTCGTTCATAATTTGACAGGTAGTGACATCCCTCATCCTGTTAGGTCCTGACTTATAGCCTTCCGCCGCCTCGTGCGACGGGAGGCTTTTTTTCGCCCGGATTCCCTACGTCACGCCCGCCGCGGAAATACCAAAAAATCGCTGAGGAACATCTGATCACACCGCGGGTTACCCCTCTGAAAACGATACTTGGAGACACTATGTTAAAGAGCGCAACCCTCGTCATCTGTCTCGCCACCAGCATTGCGCTGGGCGGATGCGCCACCCACCAGGGTAACCGCATCCTGACCGACAGCGCGGTCGGCGCCGGTGGCGGCGCGCTCCTCGGCGCAGTGGCGGGCTTCAATCCGCTGGTCGGGGCTGCCGTTGGCGGCGCTGGCGGTGCTGCTGTGGGCGCGGCCACTCACTAGCGTTGGCGATGGCGGTGGTGGGACGATCTTGTTACCTCATTCGCCAAGGTCGTATTTTTAACTGGGATAAAACTGCACTGAATGTATTGTGATATTTATATCAAATGCTGATATTCGTTTGCATATATTGACCTCGGTACGGCGCGGCTTGGGTCCGTCCAGTCGAAAGAACATAATGTGTGCTCGACACGTGATGCGAACCATTTCCATGGTTAATAACGGAGTGCCGGTTGATAGGCGGCATTGCTGAATGTCATCTGGAAGTGCGCGGACTATTCGTTTCAGGCTGACGCTGGTCCTTTCCATTTTTTTACTGCCTGTCGTGGCTTACATGGTGCTGCTTGGCTGGTCCTATGCCAGTCAGCCATCCGCCACGCGCACTATATTGATGCTTGGTCCCATCGTTTTATGGCTGGCCGCGCTGGCGGTCGTGTGGTTCGCCGCGGATCTGCAAATCGCGCGCCCGCTTCGCCGTCTGACCCGCACCGCCGAAGCCTATTGCAAAGGCGATCTTTCCGCCGATCCGCCCTTGGCCGGACCTGGGGAATTGCGGAACCTTGGGGCCATGTTCAATGAAATGGCAGTCAGGATCGCCGGCCGCGAGACCGAACTGCGAGAGGCGATCGAGACGCGGGAGGCGATGATGCGCGAAATCCACCATCGCGTGAAAAACAATCTGCAGATCGTCACAAGCCTGCTGAATCTCCAGGCCAAGGCGGTTCAGGGGGAGAGCGCACAACGCGCATTCAACGACATTCAGACGCGGGTACGTGCCTTGGCGCTCGTGCATCGGTATCTGTACGAAAGCGAGGATCTTCAATCGGTCAATCTGGGCGCCTTCCTGAAGGAACTGGCGGCAAGCCTGCAGCTGTCATACGGGATTTCACAGGACCAAGTTGCCATTGAGGTCGAAGCCGACACGGTATGGGATGTATCCGATCGCGCTGTGCCGCTAGCCTTGTTCATGACCGAAACCATGAGCAACGCGCTGAAACACGCATTTCCCCAAGGCCGCCAGGGCGTCATTCGGATCGTGCTGAAATCGATGCCAAATTCCGTCGTCTGCTTCAGTGTCGAGGATAACGGCGTCGGCTTGACCGAGGCGCAATCCATCGCTCAAGGGCCTCAGGCAAGCCTTGGGATGTCGCTGATCAAAGCCTTCGCGCGGCAGGTCGACGGTAAACTGACGATCAGCGGCCCTCCGGGGACGAGCGTCATGATCGAGTTCGTCAATAAATATCAGCCGCATGAAATTCCCAGCGATGCAGTTCGGAAGTACGCCTGGGCAGTCTAGTTGAATTGAGTTGGGTCGCCTGTATTATTTGTTAGGCGGCTCGCGGCGGCGGAACAGGCCGAGGATTTGTGGGCGTACACCGATCACCAATCCCAAAACGGCCGCAGCAATGGCGATCTGCGGTGCAGCCTTGCGAATATGCTTGCCGATCTGGTTGCCGATTTTGATGCCGGCGTTGAAGTTTCCATTCGACGATCCCAGGCTCTCGGCGTGAGATTTGAGCATCCCGAGGATCGGCGAGCTTGAGACGGTTGGGGCCTTGGGTTTCATGAGCGCGCGCCCGATCAGCATAACCGCGATCAGCAACAGATTGGCCCCGAACAGAATCGCGGCCGCGCTTGTATCATCCACGCGCGATGACAGCCCGTGATAAAGAAGGACATAAAAGAACGCCAAGGCTGCCAGTGCGAACACGAACACCATGGTGTAGAAAAGCAAAATCCCCTTCAGCCTCTGCGTCGCAGCTCGGACAAGCGCCTGCCCGATAAAGACTTCGGCGCTTTAGCGTAAAATACCTCCGCCGCTGCGCAGCAGGAATGTCAGCAGGCTGTTCATCGCCGGCCCACCTGATCTGACGTAGCCGGCGCGCCTTTTGTCATCGATCGAACAGCCGGCCGATCAAAATCCCTGCACCGAACGCGATTAGTATGCTGGCGAGCGGCCGCTCTTCGATACGGTCGGTCAAATCGTCCAGCATTTCACGGCTCTGCACCTTCGCATCGTCGGTCAGGCGGTCGATTCCGCCGCGGAGGGAGTCGATCCGTTCGTGAACGGTTTCGGAGGTCAACTCTTTGAGAGCATTGCTGAGATTCGCAATATCGCTCCGCAATTTTGCCAGATCGTCTTTTACGGCGCCGAAGTCGCCCTCTACATCGTGTGACGTCATTGCAAGGTTCCTTATCAGAAGGGTCGAAGCATACTACGCGTAAATCCTGTGGACACAATTCCCTCCAAGCTCGCACTGGACTTGTCGGGCACAACGATTTTCTCGCATAGTAAGTACATTCGAGGCCGTGTTGGGAGCTTGGGAAGGCGATGGAAATGCCGCATAATCATCAGCGCCAACGATTTCCATTTGACTTTGTTTCCAACCCCGGCGTCCGATGATGGTTCCGCCCGTCGCGCATGGTGGCGGAATTTCGGTCGGCATGATGGACACATTTTCCGTTGTGGCGTGTTCAGGCTATGTCGAAGCGGAATTCATCGTCGTACGGACTGCGCAGGTCCCCCGGTCAAAGGGACGCTTCTCGACATTGGTCGGGCCGGTATAGGCCGGGCGCATTTCGGTATACGGGTAATGCGGAGGGATCGTGGCGGACAAACAAAAACTGGGACGAAAGGAACCCCGCGGCCAGAAGAAACTCAGCGACGGAGCGGTCGCTGGATTCGATAGCTGGCTCGAAAACAAGTTGCGAACTGCCTACAGTTCCGTATTGGATGAACCGATCCCCGAAGACCTTATTCAGTTGCTGTCGCAAAAACTGAAGGACTGAGCAGTGCCGAAAGGCGAAACCGGCACTTGGCGCTGGTCGAAAAAACCTGAGTAACGCCCCGCAGGATTCACCCCGTTTTGGCTTGCTGCACGGAAAATGACAGGGCCTGCACGATCGCAACCTTCAATGTCTCAGGATCGAACGGTTTGGTGACGATAAAGGCCGGCTCAACGCGATCGCCGGTTAAGAGCCGCTCCGGAAAGCCGGTAACAAAAATCACCGGAGCATCCATCGAGCGCATAATTTCCTGAACTGTCACGATGCCGCTATCGCCATCCTGCAGCTGAACGTCGGCCAGAACCAGGCCGGGCCGATGCTTGCGGGCCAATTCCACCGCTTCGGCCTGCCGGCCGGCCACACCGACCACCTCGTGGCCCAATGATTCCACAATGCCTGCGATGTCCATCGCGATCACCGGCTCATCCTCGATGATCAAGACACGTGTCGTCGCCTGGCGACGCAATTCCTGTCGCGCGACGTCCAGTTTCCTGACGACGTCGGCCTCCTCAAGATCCAGTATCCTGGCCGCCTCTGCCGTGGAGAAGCGCTCGAGCGCGATCAGCAACAGAACCTGGCGCTCGATCGACGGCAAGGCCGCCAATTGGCGGTTGAGGCCGCCATCTTCGGCAGTGCCTTCAACCGCCGGAATGGCGCTATCGACGATGTCCCAGGCGTCGTGGAACACGGCGAAGAGCTCTACACGCAGGTCGGCGGCGTTCTTGATCCGCTCGGGCTCGGCTAGGATCGCCTCGAGACACAACCGCACATACTCGTCGCCCGTCGCCTGCGCTCCGGTCAGAGCCCGCGCATAGCGACGAAGGTAGGGCAGAAGGCGGACAATATCGTGGGAGACGCTCATAAACACGACCTCATTTCATTCTTCGGCGGCGCTGCGGCGCCTGCTTCGTTGCTCATCAAATTCGGCCTGCCGTGACGGTCAGGAAACCGTAATCGCGTTCTACTCAAAATGACTATCGCAGCAATATGGCATAAACCCGACAGCGATGCTTAAGGTCCATGCCGAAACGCACGTTCTAGAGATGGAAATCAGATCGCGCGAGGCAAGGGATTTGTTCCGCTTGGGTTTGGACCATCCCGCCGCCCCTCCCCAGCCAGCCCGCGCGATTTGGCGAGAACCTTTTTCAATTCACCGCGCGCCCGGTTCAACCGGGATTTGATCGTGCCGACCGCGCAGCCGCAAACTTCGGCCGCCTCTTCGTAGCTGAGACCCGCGGCGGAGACCAGCACGAGGATTTCGCGATGTTCGACCGACATGCGCTGAAGCGCATTCGCAACCTCGTTGACCTCGACCACGTGTTCCTGATTGGGCGCGCTGGGCAGGGCGCCCTCCGGGATATCGCCGATAGTTTCGACCTCGATCCGCGTTCGCCGCAACCCGTTAATGTAATGGTTGCGCAGGATGGTCATCAGCCAGGCCTTAAGATAGGTGCCGGGCTGAAATTGCGCCTCGGCCGACAAGGCCTTCAGCACGGTATCGTTGACCAGATCGTCCGCGCGATCGCGGTGCCCCGTCAGCGCACGCGCCACGGCCCGCAGATGCGGCAGATGGGAAACCAGCTCCTGGCGAAAATCGCTTCCCGCGTTGGTGCTCGGCTTAGCGGGCTGGTCAAACCGCCCATCGTAGCGTGGACCCTTTGCGTGGGCTTCCGTCATATTTGTACTTCGCGCACTCGATCGGACAAGTGGATTGAATGGATAGGGAAAGCTCTGTCGCTCATATATCGTTCCAGTCACATGGGCTGTGGCGCGTAAAATAGAAGCCTCCCCCGTTACACGGGGTTCCAACATTCCAATGTTTCGGCTACGCAAATGCCATGAGAATCCGAGATATTCTGCTGGCGCTGCTCGCGATGGCCCTTTGGGGCCTTAATTTTGCCGTCGCCAAAATGGCGCTTGCCGAATTCCCCCCGATTTTGCTCGCCGCCCTGAGATTTACACTAGTCGCTCTGATTCTCCTGCCCTTTTGCCGCCGCCCCAAACAGCTGCGGCCGATTATCGAACTCGCCGTAGTGTTGGGCGTTTTGCATTTCCCCATGGTGTTCTCCGGTCTGGCCCTGATCGACGCATCCACGTCCGCGATCGTGCTGCAACTCCAGGTACCGCTTGGCGTTATCATGGCCGCCGTCCTGCTAGGCGAAAAGCTCAGTTGGCGTCATGGGCTCGGCATGCTGATCGCATTCGCGGGCGTTGCACTGATCGCCGGCGCACCACGGCTCGAAGCCAACCGGATAGGTCTTCTCTTCCTGCTGACGGCGGCGACGGCGTGGGGATTCAGTACGGTCCAACTGAAGAAGATCGGGGTGATCGATGCCTTTACGCTGAACGGTTGGCTGGGGCTTTTCATGGCGATCGAGCTTCTGACCATCAGCCTTACCGTCGAAGGGTCGCCTTTGCCTTATATCAGCGACGCGGGCTGGCGCGGTTGGTTCGGCGTTCTATACACCGGAATTATTTCAACGATCGTTGCCTTCGGGCTTTGGGCCCGCCTCGTCGCCCGCTATTCCGTCGGACAGGCGATGCCTTTCATGCTGACCGTGCCGCTCTTTGCGATCATGGGCGGCATCGTGCTCAACCACGATAAGATCACGCCCGATATCGTCGATGGCGGCCTGCTCACTATCGCAGGGGTCGGGCTGATCATCGTGCGACGCCCGCGCGGCCGCGATCACACGGCGGTGGCCAGTCCTTCGTGACCAATACGGTGCCGCCGATGCGTGAACGGGAATCGCCCAATCATGGACCGCGGCGTGCCGGCGCCGCGATCGATATGTTGGTGCTGCACTATACCGGCATGGATAATGCCGGTATCGCGCTCGATCGGCTATGCGACCCGGCAAAACAGGTCGGCGCGCATTATGCCATCGAAGAGGACGGCACGATCTGGCGGTTGATACCGGAGGATCGGCGGGCTTGGCACGCCGGATTGTCGTTCTGGGCCGGCGAGACGGATATCAACAGCCGGTCGATCGGCATCGAACTCGTCAATCCCGGCCACGGACCTGACTATCATTCCTTTCCGGAGGCTCAGATGGTGGCCCTGGAGGCGCTCTGCAGGGATATTGTCAGCCGGCATCCCATTCCGCCGCATCGCATAGTAGGGCATTCCGATGTCGCGCCAGGACGCAAGCGCGACCCCGGCGAACTGTTTGACTGGCGGCGGTTGGCGGCGGCCGGGATCAGCCTATGGCCTGAGAAGATCGAGCCCGCACTGCCGAGCAACGCCGATTTCGCCGAGCTTATGCGGCGCTTTGGCTACGCAGATTCGTCGGTGGAGTCGATCATCGCCTTCCAGCGCCATTTTCGCCCGGCCAATCTGACCGGGATTGCCGATGACGAAACCAAGGCCCGGCTCGCCGCATTGGCAAAACAGGCCGGGTTAGCGTAGGATTCTCGGTGTCAGGCGGCTGGGTGATCGCTGGTGGCTGGGCTTTTCGAAGCCTGGCCGCTGGAGGAAAGTCCGGGCTCCACGGAAAAACGGTGCCGGGTAATACCCGGCGAGGGCGACCTCAGGGATAGTGCCACAGAGAGCAAACCGCCAAACCCCAGTTCGGGAATGTTCCGAATCCTGGGGCGGCAAGGGTGAAAGGGTGCGGTAAGAGCGCACCGCGTTTCCGGCAACGGCGACGGCAAGGCAAACCCCACCGGGAGCAAGATCGAATAGGGGCGGCGCGATGGCTTTTGGCCATCAGGCGTTTTCGGGCCGCCGCCCGGGTGGATCGCGCGAGGCGTCCGGTAACGGACGTCCCAGAGGAATGATCATCCATCGGTTCGCAAGAATCGAGGACAGAACCCGGCTTACAGGCCGCCTGGCATTTATCCCAGCCCTATCGGCGGTGCGCCGATCAACGAAGCACTGGAGAGGAAAAGAGAACTAACTAAGAACATAAGTTGATTTCCGCTCTAATTAGTTTCTTTACAATAATTTTCGGCAATTGCAGACGCGGATTTTTGCCCCGCGCGCTGAATTCTGGGGCTGAAGACTTAAAGACTACTACGTTTCCGTTGCTACCCGTGAAATCCCGTGTTATCCCGTAATGTCCCATCAGTTGATGGGATAGCCTTATCGCGTGCGGTCCGCGCGCGCGATTTTAGGATCAACGGCGCGGAACGGATTTGGGCACGCAGCGCGATGTCACTGTTGGTGAACACAGCTCTGTTCTTGAATACGCACACCCACCGGATCGACGGTAAGGGCCGCGTATCCTTTCCCGCGCCCTTCCGCACGGCCGTCGACTCGCGAAACTCGCAGGGCCTCGTCATCTTCAGGTCTCTGGTCGATCCGGCGATCGAAGGGATGACGGTCGAGCGCCTGCAGCAAATGGCTAGCGCGCTTGAAAGCTTTCCCCCCTTCGCGCCAGAGCGGGCTTATTTTGAAACGGCGATTTTCGGAGCAGCCCAAGCGCTGCTCTATGACGGTGAGGGACGCTGCTCCTTGCCGAAATCACTGCTCGACCAAGTCGGCATCACCACGGATGTCGCTTTTCTGGGCCGCGGCGCCACGTTTCAGATCTGGGAGCCGCAGGCCCTGGAGCGCCGTCGTATCGAATCGATCGAGGCGATCAGGGTCGGCACGGTGCCCTTCCCGGTCCTACCCGCGGGTGTGCTGTGAGCGCCTCCGCCCATATTCCGGTCTTGCGCGATGCCGTCGTCGCATCGCTGATGCCGAAGGCCGGCGGCCGCTATGTCGACGGCACGTTCGGTGCGGGGGGCTATAGCGAAGCCCTATTAGGCGCGGCCGATTGCCGTGTCTGGGGAATCGACCGTGATCCCGATGCGCTGGCATTCGGTGAGGCACTGATGATGCGCTTTCCCGGCCGGCTGACGTTGATCGAAGGCAATTTCGGCGAGATGGACAAGCTGCTGGGCACGTTGGGCGTGCATGAGGTGGACGGTGTCGCGCTCGATCTCGGCGTTTCGTCGATGCAGCTCGATCGGGCCGAGCGGGGCTTTTCCTTCCGCACGGACGGTCCGTTGGACATGCGCATGGCGCATCGGGGCGAAACCGCCGCCGATCTGATCAACACGCTCGACGAGACCGACCTCGCCAATCTGATCTATGATTTCGGTGAGGAGCGTTTCGCGCGCCGTATCGCCGGCGCGATCGTTCGCGCCCGGCCGATTTCGCGCACGGCGGAACTGGCTCAGATCGTCCGGCGCGCCATTCCTAGAAAAGAAGACCGGCCGAAGAAGGGCGATGGGATCGATCTGGCGACGCGGACCTTCCAGGCGCTCAGGATCGCCGTCAATGACGAGATGGGGGAGTTAACGCGGGGTCTCGGAGCGGCCGAAAGGCTGCTCGTGCCCGGGGGCCGGCTCGCCGTCGTTACTTTCCACTCTCTGGAAGATAGGCCGGTTAAATCCTTCTTCCAGCAACGCGCGGGGAAAACCCCCACCGGGTCGCGGCATTTGCCAATCACCGCACCTTCGCGGACCCCGTCTTTCCGCCTGCTGACCAACAAACCCCTCGTCGCCGACGCGCAGGAGGTCCGAGTGAATCCCCGCGCCCGCTCGGCGAAACTACGCGCCGCCGAGCGCACCGCCGCGCCGCCATGGCCGGGAATGGACGAATTGGGAGAAGCCGCATGATCCGCATAACGACGCTTCTATGGGTTGCCCTTCTGTTTGTCGCCGGCGGGACAGTGATGCATGTCAGCTATCAGGTCCGGCATGTCGAAAGGCATTTGTCCCAACTGGCGCGCGATACGCGTCAGGAACAGGATGCGATCCGCATTTTGAGCGCCGAGTGGGATACGCTGAACGATCCGCAGCGCATCGATGCGCTGGCGAAGCGTCATCTTGCGCTGGAATCAACCCCGATCGCACGCGTGGTCGCGCTGGAGGCGATTCCGCTGAAGCTATCCGATGAACAGATCGCCAAGCTGTCGGTCGCCGCCGCGAAGACGCCGAAGGGACAGGCGCCCGCGCCCCAGGCGGTGACGAAAAAGCCTGAAATCCTGGTCAATACGACGAACCGCGACCTCCCGGCCCGGACGCTCCAGCCTGTGTTTTTGCCGATACGGGCGGTTACCGCACGGACGACGCAAGGGCCGCAGCCGCGCGATGATGTCGGCATCATCCTCGCCCGGCTGGAGCGCCGCGAGTGACCCAAGCCGGAAATTTCGTCCCGCTGGAAGGTGCAATCGGATCGCACTTCGGACCCGCTCTGCCGGAAAGCGTGGGACACCCGTCGTCGATGACCGTGACCGTCGAGGGCGCGGCGCGCCAGACATTGGAGCAAGCTAGAACACGTCTGGTCGTCGTTGGCGCATTGTTCGGCCTGGCCCTGCTGGTCGTCGCAGGCCGTCTGGTCGATCTTGCTATTCTGGGCGGGGCGGGCTCGAACAACCAGGTCCGTGTCGCGCCGGCAGCTGCGCGCGTCGTGCGCGCCGACATTCTCGATCGCAACGGCCATGTGCTCGCGACCTCGATCGCCACTGCTTCGCTATTTGCCGATCCGCAGAAGATCATCGATGCACCGGATGCCGCGCGCCAGCTGGCGACCCTGTTCCCCGACGTCACCTATGGTGAGTTCCTGCAGAAGCTGCAGGGCAAGAACCGCTTCGTTTGGCTGCGCCGCCATCTGACTCCGCGTCAACAGTATGACGTCAACCAACTGGGCATCCCCGGCGTAGCCTTCGAGCCGGACGAGCGTCGACTATATCCGCAAGGCAGCGAAGTGGCCCAGGTCATCGGTTATGCCGATATCGACAGCCAGGGCATCGCCGGTATCGAGCAGTCGTTCGACGACTATCTTGCGAAGGGCACGGATCCGCTACGCCTTTCGATCGATATCCGGCTGCAGCACATGCTCCATCGCGAGGTCGCGGCGCAAGTCGAAGAATTTCATGCAATGGGCGGCGGTGGCCTTATTATGGACACGCATACCGGCGAGATTCTTGCCATGGTGTCGTTGCCCGATTTCGATCCTGAACAGCCCGGCGCTGAGCCCAAACCGGCTCCCGGCGAGCCCGATCCGCATTTCAATCGCATGACCCTCGGGGTCTACGAGATGGGCTCGATTTTCAAGGTCTTCAACACAGCGCTGGCACTCGACAGCGGCAAGGTCAAGCTCACCGACTATTTCGACGCGTGGCATCCGATCAAGATCGGGCGGTTTACGATCCATGACTTCAAGGGCGACGAACTTCCCGGTTACTCCTCCGTCGCCAAGATCTTCGAGATTTCGTCGAATATCGGCTCAGCCCAGATGGTCAAGCAGGTCGGACCTGAGGCGCAGGAGCAGTTCATGGACAAGCTCGGCCTTACCAAGAAGATGTCGCTGGAAGTGCCCGAGGTCGGGACGCCCGGGATTCCGCGGCCGTGGCGGCCGATCAATATGCTGACGATCGCTTTCGGCCACGGCATTTCGGTCACGCCCGTGCAACTGGTCAGCGCGATCTGCGCTGTCGCCAATGGCGGTATCCTGCGGCCCGCGACCCTGATCCAGCGTCCGGACGGTGCCGTTCCCCAAGGCGTTCGCGTAATCTCTGAAGAAACCTCCGACACGATGCGTCGCCTGATGCGGCTAGTCGTCACCGGAGGCACCGCTAAACAGTTCGGCAATGTCCCGGGCTATCTGGTGGGCGGCAAGACCGGCACGGCCGAGAAGATCATGCTCGGCAGCTATGCCAAGAGGCATGCCAATCTGAGTTCCTTCGTCGGTGTCTTCCCGATGACCGATCCCCGCTATGCCGTGTTCGTCACCATCGACGAGCCGCATGGCAACAAGAAAAGCGCGGGCTTCGAAACTGGCGGCTGGGTTGCGGCACCAGCGGTCGCCCGCGTAATTTCCTCGATGGGGCCGCTGCTCGGCGTTCCGGCCGTCGACCCCGATTCGCCTGTGATCCAGGCTAAGATGGAAATCGACGTCAATCCTGTTGGCCGCCACATTGCTCCTAATTGACCTTATGAACCGCTCTTGCCCCACCGACGAGCATCCTCGCGCCGTTGCCGGCCTCGAAACGATCGAGATTGCCGGCCTAACGGCGGATTCGCGCGCTGTGCATCCAGGATATCTCTTCGCCGCTCTGCCCGGCGGGAAGGTGTCGGGCGTCGAATTCATCGGCGAAGCGGCGCGGCGCGGCGCTGTCGGCGTGTTGGCTCCAGTCGGCACCCGGCTGGATGCAGGCTTGCCGCCGCTGACACTCATCGAAGATCCCCGGCCCCGCCGTATGTTCGCCCGAATGGCCGCCGCCTTCTACGGCGCGCAGCCGGACATAGTCGTCGCCGTCACCGGCACCAGTGGCAAAAGCTCGACCGTCAGCTTTGCCCGGCAGCTTTGGAAATTTCTCAGCCTCAACGCCGCCAGCCTGGGCACGCTCGGGATTGAATCCGATCCGATCACCCGTTACGGCACCCTGACCACCGCCGATCCGGTCGAACTCCATGCCGATCTGGCGGCGCTAGCCCATAGCGGTGTGACCCGCGCGGCAATGGAAGCATCGTCGCACGGTCTGGATCAATATCGCCTGGATGGCGTGCACGTACGCGCTGCTGGATTCACCAGCTTCGGCCGGGACCATTTAGACTATCATCCGACTACCGAATCCTATCTGGACGCCAAGATTCGCCTGTTTACCGAGGTGTTGCAGCCGGACGGCATCGCAGTGCTGAACGCCGACATTCCGGAATTCGAGCGGTTGAAAACCGCGGCCGAAGGCGCAGGTCACCGGGTTATTTCCTATGGAATGCAGGGCGCCGATTTGGGAATCGTCCAGCGTACGCCCACCACAGCTGGACAGCAGGTGGCGCTCAGGCTTTTCGGGCAGCAGTTTGCGATCGATTTGCCGCTCGCCGGGGCCTTCCAACTCATGAACGCGCTGTGCGCGCTGGGGCTGGTGATCGCCGGCGAGATCGAGGACTTATCCACCGTTGCCAAAGATGCCCCTCTGGCACGTTTCGTGGCCGGCCTTGAGCAACTGATCGGCGTACGCGGCAGGCTGGAATTGGTCGCGACTCTACCGAACGGCGCTTCGGCCTATGTCGATTACGCGCATAAACCCGATGCGCTGGTTGCGGTGCTGGACGCGCTACGTCCGCACACCGCGGGACGGCTCGTGGTCGCCTTCGGCTGCGGCGGCGATCGCGATCCTGGCAAGCGGCCGATCATGGGCGAGATCGCGGCACGACTGGCTGACCGGGTGATCGTGACCGACGATAATCCGCGCAGCGAAGATCCCGCCAAAATCCGCGCGGCGATTCTGGCCGCCGCGCCTGCCGCAATCGAAATCGGCGATCGGGCGGAAGCCATCGCGGCGGCCGTTCGCGGACTCGGTGCGGGAGACATCCTCGTCGTTGCCGGAAAGGGACATGAGCAAGGCCAGATCATCGGCAGCGCCGTGCGGCCGTTCGACGACGCGACCGTCGTGCGCTCTGTCGCGGCGGAGATGCAGTCATGAGCGCACTGTGGACCGCGCAAGACGCGGCACTCGCGACCGGCGCAGCACCGGTTCCGGGCGCGGCATGGACGGCGGGCGGGGTCTCAATCGACACGCGTGCGGTTGCGCCCAGGGACCTGTTCGTCGCCCTGAAAGGGCCGCGTTTCGACGGGCATGATTTCGTCCGTGCCGCGCTGGCTAACGGCGCGGCGGCGGCGATGGTCGATCGCCCGATGCCGGGTGCTGATCCAACGCGATTGCTGGCTGTGTCCGATACGCAGGCAGGATTAGAAGCCTTGGCGATTGCCGCGCGCGCGCGGAGTTCGGCACGGATCGTCGCCATCACTGGCTCGGTCGGGAAGACGGGCACCAAGGAGGCCTTGGCGGCGCTGCTCGGCGCCCAAGGTGCAACCCATGCCAGCAGCGGGAATCTCAACAACCAAATCGGCATGCCGCTGTCGCTGGCGCGGATGCCCGCCGCCGCACAATTCGGCATTTTCGAAATCGGCATGAACCATGCGGGCGAGATCGCACCGCTTTCGCGCATGTTGCGGCCACATGTCGTGATCATCACGAATGTCGAGGCGGTGCATCTGGAGTATTTCGCCGACGTCGAGGCAATTGCCGAAGCCAAGGCTGAGATCTTCGCCGGGATGAATACCGACGACACGGCGATCCTGAATCGCGACAATCTTCATTTTGCGCGCCTCTCGGCACGAGCTAAAGCTCGCGGGATCGACCGCGTCTGGGGTTTTGGAGAGGCAGCGGGGGCCGAGGCGCATCTGGTCTCGGTCGTGCTCGACCCGGCGGGCTCGGCGGTCGAGGCGACCATTCTGGGCCGTCCCGTCGGTTTCCGGCTGCCCCTTCCCGGCCGCCACCAGGTGCAGAACGCGCTTGCGGTCCTGCTCGCGGTGGCTGCGGTCGGCGGCAATGTCGAAGCGGCGGCTAAAGCGCTGGAACGGCTGGCTCCGGTCAAAGGCCGTGGGGTCACCAGCGAAATTCAGATCGAGGGCGGCAGCTTCAAGATCATCGACGAGTCCTATAACGCCAGTCCGGCGGCGGTGCGTGCCGCGGTGGCGGTACTAGGAATGATCCAGCCGTTGGCCGGCGGACGACGGATGGTCGCGCTGGGCGACATGCTGGAGTTGGGCGAAGGCGGCCCTGCCGCGCATGCCGACCTTGCCTATGCGCTGATCACCGCCGGTATCGACCGTGTGTTCACCACCGGTCGCCTGATGCGGCATCTGCAGGATGCCCTGCCCGCACGGATGAAAGGCGGCCATACCGGCGATTCCACGGCCCTCGGTCCTCTGGTCGCAGCTTCCGCCAGTCCGGGCGACATAGTGTTGGTAAAGGGCTCGGCGGGTTCGCGGATGGATGCGGTTGTGACCGCGCTTCGTGGACGGGCGCAAAGCGCAACGGAGGCACACCGTGCTGTTTGATCTCGCCCGGCCATTCGCCGACAAATATGTCATCGCCAACCTGCTGCGGTACCAGACATTCCGCACCGGCGGCGCCGTCATGACGGCCTTGCTCGTTTGCTTCATTTTCGGACCGGCGATCATTCGCTGGCTGAAATCACGCCAGGGCGAGGGCCAGCCGATCCGCACCGACGGCCCCGAGACCCATTTGAAGAAGCAAGGCACGCCGACGATGGGCGGGGTGATGATCCTGCTCGCGGTCATCATATCGACCTTGCTTTGGGTTGATCTCCACAACGCCTATACCTGGATCGTGCTGCTGGTATCAGTCGGATTCGGGGCGGTCGGCTTCGGCGACGACTATCTGAAGCTGACCAAGCGGAACTCCAAGGGCCTGTCGAGCCGGGTCAAGCTGATCTGGCAGATCGTCATCGCCGCGGTGGCCTCGATTCTGATCGCCTATGTCACACGCCAGCCGCTTTCGACCCAGCTCGCCATCCCGTTCCTCAAAGACGCATTGATCAATCTCGGCTATTTCTTCCCTATTTTTGCTGTATTCGTCATCGTTGGTGCCTCAAACGCGGTCAATCTGACGGACGGGCTGGACGGCTTGGCGATCGTGCCGGTGATGATCGCGGTGGCCTGCTTCGGCCTGATCGCCTATCTGGTCGGCAACGTCATCTTCTCGAACTATCTCCAGCTTGAACATGTCGCCGGCGCCGGTGAGCTCCTAGTGTTCTGCGGCGCCCTGGTCGGGGCCAGTCTCGGCTTCCTGTGGTTCAATGCGCCGCCTGCCATGGTTTTCATGGGCGATACCGGCTCCCTGTCGGTCGGCGCGGCGCTGGGTTCGGTGAGCATCATCACCAAGCATGAGATCGTGCTGGCCGTTATCGGCGGGCTGTTCGTGCTGGAGACTGCGTCCGTGATCGTCCAGGTCGCGTCATTCAAGATGACCGGCAAACGCGTTTTCCGCATGGCCCCGCTGCACCATCATTTCGAGAAAAAGGGCTGGGCCGAACCAACCGTCGTCATCCGCTTCTGGATCATCGCGGCGATTCTGGCGCTCGTTGGCCTGTCGAGTCTGAAACTCAGATGAGCGAGCAGGCCACCCCCACTCTCGATTTCAGCTTCCTGCGCGGCGCGCCCGTCGCGGTGCTGGGGCTCGGCAAATCGGGAATGGCGACGGCCACGGCGCTTCAGGCCAGCGGCGTCGATGTCGCCGCTTGGGACGATCAACCGGCCGCGCGCGAAGCGGCCAAGGCTCACAGCATCCCGCTGGTCGACCTGAACCAGGCCGATCTCGGCCGGATGCAGTTCCTGGCACTCTCGCCCGGCATCCCGTTGCATTTTCCCACACCACACCCGGTCGCGACGCGTGCGAAAGCCGCTGGATGCGCGATCATCGGCGATATCGAACTGCTGTACCGAGCCGAGCCCGAGGCGCGCTATATCGGCATCACCGGCACTAATGGCAAATCGACCACGACCTCGTTGATTGGCCATATATTGGCCGAAGCCGGCATGCGGATCGCCGTCGGCGGCAATCTAGGCACGGCGGTCCTGACCTTCCCGGCCCTTGGTTCCGGCGGGGCCTATGTGCTGGAAATGTCGAGCTATCAGCTCGATCTCATCGACACGTTGGTGTTCGACGCCGCCGTGCTGCTCAACATCACACCCGATCACCTCGACCGCCATGGCGGAATGGACGGCTATATCGCCGCGAAGGAACGGATTTTCGCCGGCCAAACCGGACCGAAGGCTGCCATTGTCGGCATCGATACCGCCCCGTCCAGCGACATCGCGAAGCGGCTGGCGGCGCGCGGTCATGCCCGCCTGATCCCCATCTCGGTCGGCGCAGAGGCACCGGCGGGTGTTTCGGTGATCGATGGCTGGCTGATCGACGATCTCGACGGCGGGTCCGTCAGAGAAATTGATTTGAAGGCGATCCGGCGGCTTCCCGGCGTCCATAATTGGCAGAACGCAGCGGCGGCCTGGGCCGTGGCGCGGGTTTCCGGGGTGCCGAAGCCTGTCATCATAGAAGCGCTGAAGAGCTTTCCGGGCCTGGTACATCGCCAGCAGCTGGTCCGCACAATCGGCGATATCGCCTTTGTCGACGATAGCAAGGCGACAAATGTCGATGCCGCCGAAAAGGCGCTTGCCAGCTATGATCGGATTTATTGGATCGCCGGCGGCCGCGCCAAGGAAGGTGGGTTGTCGGGGCTGGAGCCGTTCATCAAACCTGTCGTCCACGCCTTTCTGGTGGGCGAAGCGGCCGAAGACTTCGCCACATGGCTGGAGGGCAAGGTGCCGACGACCATCGTCGGTACGATCGACCGCGCGGTTGCCGCGGCCTATGCGATGGCCGAGGCTGATGGACAGGGCGGTGTTGTTTTGCTGTCGCCGGCCTGCGCCTCGTTCGACCAGTTCCCCAATTTCGAGGTACGGGGCCGGTTTTTCCTCGCGGCCGTGAACACGCTGCCGAAAACGGCGGGGGGCGGGGCATGAGCACGGTTTTCGCCCGTACGGATCACTCGGTCGTCGGCCGTTGGTGGTGGACGGTCGATCGCTGGACTCTCGTCGCGCTCGCCGTGCTGATCGGCGTCGGCGCGTTGCTGGTAACCGCGGCGAGCCCATCTGTCGCGGAACGCATCCATCTGCCGACTTTCTATTTCGTCATCCATCAGGCGGTCATGCTCGTGCCGACCCTGATCCTAATGCTGGGCGTCTCGCTGCTGAGCCCGCGCGGCGTCCGGCGGCTCGCCTTCGGCAGCTTCATCGTCTTCTATTTCCTAACCGCACTGACCCTGGTTTTCGGCAACGAAATCAAGGGCGCCACCCGCTGGGTGTCGGTCGGGCCGTTATCGGTCCAGCCTTCCGAGTTCCTTAAGCCGGCCTTCGCCGTTGTCAGCGCCTGGCTGTTCGCCCGGCAGCACGCCGCGCGCGCGGCGGGGCAGTTCTTCCCCGGCTATCTGCTGGCGGTCGCCGTCTTCGGCGCGGTGCTGATGGTGCTGATGGCGCAGCCCGATTTCGGCATGACCTTCGTCTGCACCGCGATCTGGTTCGCCGAGTTTTTCCTAGCCGGCCTGCCGATGGTCTTCGTGCTGGCGCTGGCGGTGATGGCCATTGGCGGGCTCGTCGGTGCTTATTTCATTTTCCCACATATCGCCAGCCGCATCGACCGATTCCTCGACCCGGCGGCAGGGGATACATATCAGGTCGACCGCTCGCTTGAGGCCTTCATTCACGGCGGCCTGACCGGCACCGGGCCGGGCCAGGGCACTGTCAAGCTGTCGTTGCCCGACGCCCATGCGGACTTCATTTTCGCGGTGGCGGGCGAAGAGCTCGGTCTCGCGGCGACCCTGTTCATCGTCACCCTGTTCGGCTTCATCGTTCTGCGCGGTTTTGCCCGCGTGCTGAAAGATACAGACGTGTTCGTCGTGCTGGCGGTCGGCGGGTTATTCACCCAGTTCGGGCTCCAGGCCCTGGTCCATATGGGCTCGTCGCTGCATCTCCTTCCGGCCAAGGGCATGACCTTGCCTTTCATCTCATATGGCGGCTCGTCAATGCTGGCTTTGGGACTCGGCACCGGCATGGCACTTGCGCTGACCCGTACGCGCTTCCCAGGGAGCGAATCGCGATGACCGCACCGCTCGTCATCCTCGCGGCCGGCGGCACCGGCGGCCATATGTTCCCGGCGGAGGCGCTCGCCCGTGCACTGATCGCTCGAAATATACGGGTGGCGCTGATCACCGATCAGCGCGGCCAGGCGTTTGGTGAAACTTTGCCGGAAGTGGGCGTCCACCGCATCCGCGCCAGCCGGCTTCCCCGCCACACGATCGATCGGGTGAAGGCCGTGATCGAGATGGGGCTGGGCGGCCTCGAAGCACGCCGGCTGTTGCGCGCGCTGGGTCCGTCGGTGGTCGTCGGCTTTGGTGGCTACCCCTCGATCCCGACGGTGTTCGCGGCGGCCTTCGCCAAGGTTCCGATCGTGCTGCACGAACAAAATGCCCTGCTGGGCCGCGCCAACCGACGGCTGGCTTCGCGGGCACAGGCGATTGCCACCTCCTTTGAAAAAGTGTCCGGGATACCGGCCGACGTGCGGACGACCCTGACCGGCAATCCGGTCCGGCCGGGAATTATCGCCGTGCGTGACATCGCCTATGCGGCGCCGACCCAGGACGGCCCCTTGTCGATCCTGGTGACCGGCGGCAGTCAGGGCGCCCGTATCTTCAGCGAAGTTATGCCGGCAGCCGCTGCCCTGCTGCCGGAGGGTATGAAAGCGCGCCTACGGATCGTGCAGCAGTGCCGACCCGAAGATATCGATACGGTAACCGCTGATTTCCGCGCGGCAGGGATCACCGCCGTGCTTTCGACGTTTTTCTCCGACATGCCCGCACAGCTCGGCGCCTGCCATCTCGCAATAACCCGTTCGGGAGCTTCCACGGTGGCGGAACTGGGCGTGACTGGACGCCCGGCGATTCTTATCCCCTACCCGTTTGCGACAGACAATCACCAGACCAGCAATGCCGAGGCCCATACTCAGGGAGGCGGCGGCTGGGTCATCAGCCAGCGCATCCTGACGCCGAAATTCTTGGCCGAGCGCATCGTCGCACTGGCTGCCCGCCCTGACACGCTGGTCCGGGCCGCGGAGGCTGCGCGGCGCGAGGGGCGACCCGACGCAGCCAATCGTTTCGCGGATCTTGTCATTTCGGCAATCGGCGCCCGTCCGGACCTGACCGCCTCAAGAAATTCGATCAAGGACATCGCGGCATGAGGGCCCTTCCGCTCACCATCGGGAAAATTCATTTCGTCGGCATCGGCGGCATCGGCATGAGCGGCATCGCCGAGGTACTGCATAATCTGGGCTATTCAGTCCAGGGATCCGATGTCGCCGACAACCCGAACGTGCGCCGGCTGCGGGCGCTCGGCATCCAGATCGTCATTGGTCACACGGCGGAAAATCTCGGCGACGCGGCGGTAGTCGTCGTGTCGTCCGCAATCAAAGCCGAAAACGCCGAGCTAGCGGCTGCCCGCGCCAATCTGCTGCCGGTCGTGCGCCGCGCCGAGATGCTGGGCGAGCTGATGCGACTGAAATGGTCGATCGCGGTCGCCGGAACCCATGGCAAGACTACTACGACATCCCTTGTCGCGGCGGTTCTGGAAGGCGCGGCTTACGACCCCACCGTCATCAATGGCGGCATCATCAATGCCTACGGGACCAATACGCGGCTCGGCGCGGGCGATTGGATGGTGGTCGAGGCGGATGAGAGTGACGGCACCTTCGTGAAACTGCCGGCGACGATCGCGATCGTCACCAATATCGACCCTGAGCATCTCGACCATTTCGGTACGTTCGACGGGGTGAAGGCGGCATTCGACAGCTTCGTCCAGAATATCCCGTTTTACGGTTTCGCTGCGCTCTGCATCGACCACCCTGAAGTCCAGGCGATGATCCCGCGGGTCGCCGACCGGCGCATCGTCACCTATGGCTTCTCGCCCCAGGCGGACATCAGGGCGATGAATGTCGAGACCAGCCCGGACGGCTCGGTCTTCGATATCGAAATCAACGGCCGTGGCGGCGATTCGCGCGTCATCAGCCAGATCCATCTGGCGATGCTGGGCCGGCATAATGTCCAGAATGCCTGCGCGGCCATCGCGGTGGCCAACGAGATGCAGATCGACGACGACGCGATCCACGGCGCTCTCGCACGATTCCTGGGTGTAAAGCGCCGCTTCACCAAGACCGGAGTGGCCGGCGGTGTCACAGTGATCGATGATTACGGCCATCACCC
>JAQGIF010000105.1 GCA_028291345.1 Rhodospirillales bacterium
TGGCCGTTCATTGGCGCATGACGGACGACGCGCTTCGCTTCTTCATGGCGCTTGCGGACCGCGCGGATGATCCAACTTAGAAGCCGAGGAGACGTGGATGGCAGTCGATCCGGAGAGAGAGCCCAATGTTTGGCTCTGGTCTTGCCAGCGGCGAGTAAGCCGGAACACGATTCATCGAGCCGCCCTCCGTATGCCGCGCAAGATATTCGCCACGCTCGGTGCGGTCGCCCGCGACCTCAACCTGATATCGATCCACTGCCTGGGCCAGTGGATCGATATCAAGCCCCACCACGTCGCGGAGCTTCTCGGCGAAATACTTGTGGTTGGACAGCTTGAATTGGCGGATACGGTGCGGTTGAAGACCGTGCTTGCGCCAGACCCGCTGCACAGAGGAAACGCTGAGGCCAATCGTTTCGGCCATCGCCGGCGCCGTTCAGTGGGTCACCTCGCCGGACGGTTGCTCTAAGGTCCGGGCAACGATACGCCTGGGTGGCTTAGACACCGAGACTGACGGCATTGTCGGTGTCGATCAGATAGATCCGCCAGGCCAGGTCGGCGCGGCACGGACGATGCTCGACCGGACCGAGGAGCGCTTCGGTCTCAAGCCAGTCATAGCATCGAAGGCGTCATAGGTCGCGCTCGAGAACGCTCCAAACCTCGATGCGGTGTCGGACCCATTGGCGAGCCGCCGGAGCAAGCGGCGCGTCCTACCGTCCGCCCAGAGGGCGATGCCGCTCTGGTGGGCGAGCGAGATAGCAAGCACGACATCGTGATGCCGCAAGAAGTGCCGGCGGGGTCGATCGGACAGTCGCCACAGTTTCCGGCGACGTAAGCGCCAGAGGTCATCTTCGATGTTGGAACGCATGTAGAAATCTACCGTTACTATGCATGCAGCAGGGGCAATCATGTCCATCTATAAAGCACAGCGATGTCGCCAGTTTCGACCATCGGTGACCGGCTTCAGGGTCACTCAGGACCGAATCTTCGCGAGCTTCGCTCGCTGGACCGATCATCAGATTTGGTCGCGGGGCAGCTGCCCGGAAAGCCAAAACATTGCTTTGATGACGGCCGGAACGCTTGTCGGAATCCCAGGGCTGGCGATGCCCCTCTGTCGCTTTCCGCCGCATTGTTCTCGTTTAAGCACGGGTCCTAGACCCTTGCCGCCCCCGGTCCGTGCCTTAGTCGCTCGCAGGTGAGCATGAAATTCGTTATCTTCGGGCTGACGATTAGTTCGTCCTGGGGCAACGGTCACGCCACTTTGTGGCGTGGACTTATTAGCGCACTGACTCGGCTCGGACACGAGGTGACCTTCTTCGAAAAGAACGTCCCTTATTATGCCGAAAACCGCGATCTGCACGGCTTATGGGACCGCGCTGAACTCGTTCTTTACCCGGATTGGGAGTCGGTCCAGTACCGGGCGGTGAGGGAAATCCGATCCGCTGACGTGTGCATGGTGACATCCTACTGCCCGGACGCCGTCGTTGCCTCCGACCTTGTCCTCGGCGCGGCGCGGGGCGTTGCCTGCTTCTACGACATGGACACGCCGGTCACACTCGCGCGGTTGGAGGCTGGAGAACCGGTCGCTTACTTGCCGCCGCAGGGGCTGGCCGATTTCGACCTGGTATTCAGCTATACAGGTGGGGAGGCCCTTCGCCGGCTAGCCACCCGCCTGGGCGCCAGGCGGGTGGCACCGCTCTATGGGCACGTCGATCCAGTCCATTACAGCCCCGCTGCCGCGAGCGAGGCGTTCCAGGCCGATCTCTCTTACATCGGAACATTCGCCGCCGATCGCCAGGCGATGCTCGAACGACTATTTATCGGGCCGGCGAGGCGGCGCGAAAACTTGCGGTTCGTACTTGCCGGCTCCGGTTATCCCGAGCACTTCCCCTGGGCAGACAACATCTACTTCGTAAGGCACTTGCCGCCCTTGGATCACCCGAGCTTCTATTCCTCTTCCAGGATCACGCTCAACGTGACGCGGGCAGATATGGCGGCTATGGGCTATTGCCCGTCCGGTCGCCTGTTTGAGGCGGCGGCATGCGGCACGCCGGTACTCAGCGATTCCTGGGAGGGTCTCAATAGCTTCTTCGAACCCGGCGTCGAAATTCTCGTCGCTCGAACCACCGAGGAAGCGCTGGCGGCCCTCGATCTCCCCCCTCAAGAGATCGTGGCGATCGCCCGGGCAGCTCGGCAGCGCGTTTTGGACGAGCACACCTCCGAGCATCGCGCCCGGACGCTGATCACACTTATCCGGGATAATA
Organism: Rhodospirillales bacterium; assembly: GCA_028291345.1. Classification (GTDB taxonomy): domain Bacteria; phylum Pseudomonadota; class Alphaproteobacteria; order BOG-932; family Roseiterribacteraceae; genus BOG-932. The sequence continues at coordinate 2,262 of JAQGIF010000105.1, forward strand.
TGGCGCTGTCAGTTCCGGCGCAGCGCGCCAGCGCGAACGTTGCGGCAGGAGGCTGAGGATGTGGGGAGTCATACCGGCGGCGGGCAATGGAACGCGCATTCAGCCACTTGCCTTTTCGAAGGAGCTTCTGCCGGTCGGCGGTCGCTCGGAGGAGCTGAGCGAGCGGCCGAAGGCGGTCAGCGAATACCTCGTTGAGCGGATGATCCGCGGCGGTGCATCCAAAATCTGCTTCGTGATATCGCCCGGCAAGTCCGACATCGTGGAATATTATGGCCGTGGCCGGGTGCCGGCCGATATCGCTTATGTCGTTCAGCCGCATCCAATTGGACTTTGCGATGCGATTTTCCGTGCCTGCCCGGTCGTGCCAAAGGACGAGGCGGTTCTCGTCGGCCTTCCAGATACGATATGGTTTCCGGAACACGCACTGGCCGAGCTTCCGGAGGATAAGCTCTCCTTCCTCCTCTTTCCGGTCGAGCAGCCTCGCAATTTTGACGCAGTCGTTACGGATTCGATTGGTTACGTAACGGAGATTCAGGTGAAGTCGCCCAATGCTCGCTCCAAATGGATATGGGGCGCTTTCAAGATGCCCGGACGCATCTTCCATGAGCTCTACGATGTCTGGCGGGCACGACCGGAGCCGGACGAATATGTCGGCACGCTGATCAACGCGTGGCTTGCTCTGGGCGGCGAAGCCATTGGCGTGCGGGCCGGAACCTCCTATCTCGATGTCGGGACCCTGGACGGCTACCGCTCGGCAATGCAGCTGCTGAGGCCGCGGCAGGATATCCGACCCGCTATCGTGGCATGAACCATGCCCTTGTCGGAAGAACTCAGGGATAGGCAAAACGTTTACCGGTCGTCGCTGTCGTCGCGCATCCCGACGACGAGGTGCTGGGGCTCGGCAGCCGGCTCAAGTGGCTGAGCCGCTGCGGATCATTCACCTCAGCGACGGCGCGCCACGGGATCTCGTGGATGCCACCCGCGAGGGATTCTCCAACTGGCGCTCCTATGCTGATGCGCGCCGCCGCGAATTGATCCGTGCGCCAAGCACGCTTGACGCCGGTGACACGCATCTCCTGTGCTACAGGCATCCTGATCAGTAGGCGACCTTGGATCTGCGCGCGATCGCTGCCCGACTGGCCGGCGACTTGGCCGCTGTGGCTGCGGTGATTACCAATGCCTATGAGCACGCTCATCCCGACCATGACACGGCAGCCATCGCTGTGAGCCTCGCTTGCCAACCCATTGCGATGCGCGAGGGCGGGACGCCTGTTCGTCTGGAGTTCCCGTCATCGTCACCGTGCAAGAGGAGAGGCGGTCTTTGGGCGCTTCTGCGCGGACGCGCGACTTACGGCGAGCCCGAATCGGTCTCGCATCTGATCCCTACATGCTTATGGGCTTCCTGGAGGGCGACCGCGGCTTCGCGGTCGCCCGGAAGCAAAATGACGTCTTCGCCCCGATTCGAGCCGACTTCAACGGCAGGCCGCGAAAGGCCGGATGGCAAACACATTGCAGTGAAGGCAGAGAACTGGATGCGCTTCTACGTCGCGCGCCGGCCGAACGTGTTCGAAGGAGCCTATGTGCGCTTGTTGGATCAGAGCGATTTTCGCGACCTGAGGTCGTGAATCTTCAGTGGCGGGGACAGAATCGTGCCCAAAGCAATTCGTGGTGCATCCCGCCACGATCACGGCAGCCATTCTCTGCCGATCATGGATACACGTCCAAAACTTCCAGACGATCTGGTCGAGCAGGCTCGGAAAGTCTTCGGGCTCATTATGGACGTGAGATCGATCACGCTGAAGCGCGGGAAATGCTCGAAAATTTTACCGAGCTTTTCAAAATCTTGGGACGTTGGGAGCGGGCGGTGCGGGACCCGGTTGATGAGCAGAAGAATTGACGGTGGCTTTATCTCATGACATCATTGACCTCAATGAAGTCAATCTGGTGCTGTCATGTCAGGAAATTTGCAGGTTCGCAACCTTGATGACGATTTGATCAGTAAACTTAAGAGGCGTGCTGCCCGACACGGACGTTCGACTGAGGCCGAACATCGCGAAATTCTCAGGCAAGCGCTGTGCGCTGAAGTCGAGCCTTCTTTCGAGGAGCTCGCTGCTCAAATGCGGAAGTTGACCGAGGGACGACATCACACGCCTTCAGAGGAACTGCTCCGGGAAGGGCGCCAAGAGCGGTGACCAAACTCGTCGTCGACGCGAGCGTTGTGGTGAAATGGGTTGTACCGGAAATCGGCAGCCAAGATGCAGCTAGGTTGCTCAAAGCAGCACCACTTGCGGCGCCGGAGTTGCTGATCGCTGAGTGCGCGAACATCCTCTGGAAGAAGGTTCAGCGAAAAGAGCTGATGCCCGACGAGGCCCTCATGGCGGCTCGCCTGATCGAGCGTGCCGATATCGAACTCTGCCCCACCCGCCATCTGCTGGAAGTGGCCACGAAAATCGCAATCGAACTCGATCACCCGGCCTACGATTGCATCTATCTCAGCTTGGCGGATTTGAACGATTGGCACTTCGTTACCGCGGACCAACGCCTGCTCCAGAAGCTCGCGCAACCCAAGTCATCGGCCTATAGCGTCCGGATCATGTCCATTGTGGGCGCCGTTGAGCATTATCTGGATCGAGCCTGATCGGTCGGTCTCGGGGCTCCAGCCCATCGGCAATTTCCAGCACGTTGACGGACGTGACCCCACCCGAGCGCTCCTCTCGTCGATGAATTTGCGAGGGCAGAAATCGATTGAGATTTGAGAGAACGTAGATGCGCATAGTGCCTGCCC
>JAQGIF010000121.1 GCA_028291345.1 Rhodospirillales bacterium
CCGGCCTCATGCGCCTCCAGCGCCGCGCAAGCACCGGCGACGCCCATCCCCACCACGATCACATCGGCGCTATCGGTAAAGGTGACGTCCTTGCTCGAAAGAGCGGGCGAAATATCCATGCTGCTGATCCCCGGTGCTTTGTTTTTTGACGCTTACGACATCGGCTCCGCCGGTGGCGGCGGATCGCCCGGCAGCGGAATGAACTCGTCATGGTCGAGGTCGGGCAGCTTCATCCGCCCGGCGCGCCAGTCGGCCTTGGCCTGTTCGATGCGCTCCTTGCGGGATGAGACGAAATTCCACTCAACGAAACGCTCACCCAGCGGCTCACCGCCCAACAACATCACCGTCGCGGCGGTGACGCCACTGAACAGGACCGGCACGCCAGGCGTGAAGATCATCATTTGGCCGGCATGATATGTCTGCCCGCCGACCTCGACCGAACCGACCGCAACATAGGCCGCCCGCTCGGGATATTCGGGATTGAGCTCAGCCAGTGCCCCCGGCTGCAGATTCCAATGCACATAAAATAGCGGCGAGTGGGTTTTGACGTTGGCCTCCGCCCCGAAAGCCTTTCCCGCCACCAGCCGCGCCCACAGCCCATGCGCCTCATAGGTTGGGAGGTCGCCGGGATCGTGATGGGCGAAGACCGGCGCGGTCTCCTCATCGGCCTCGGGCAACGCTACCCAGGCCTGGATGCCGTGCATTTTGTCGCCCTGGCGCCGCGCCTTCTCGAACCGCTCGGAATGGGTGATGCCACGCCCGGCCGTCATCCAATTGACCTCACCTGGCCGGATCGCCTGTTCCGAGCCCACGCTGTCCCGATGCATGATCTCTCCGTCGAACAGATAGGTGACGGTGGACAGGCCGATATGTGGATGCGGCCGCACATCGACCTTCTTGTCGATGCCGGCCGGAAAATCAACCGGCCCCATATGGTCGAAAAACACGAATGGCCCGACCATCCGCCTCTTGGCGAACGGCAGCACCCGCCCTACCTCGAAGCCGCCCAGGTCCTTCCGCCGCTGATCGATCACCAGTTCAATCATGGACCGCCCCCGCTTCAGTGGTTACCGAAATTCGCCGCCAATTCTTCCGGCGTCGTCTCCTGCGAATCAAGAGTCATCGCCTGTTCGACAAGCAGCCCGGCCGGCGGCTCCAGATTGGGTAGCGTCGCCGTGCCTTTGGACCAAAAATGCAGCAGAGCATCGCCCTTGAACAAGGTCGATACGTGGCCTGGGACGACCTCGTCCATGATCACGCGGATGGCTCCGGTTTCCTCGGCCAGCGCCCGACCCCAGGCGGCGACCCGTTGATAGAAAGCCGTCTCATCCAGACCGCCGATATTCTTGATAAACAATGCGACCCTCTGCGTACCGCGCGGATCGACGCCGCGTGGCGGGCCTATAAGCAGATGCTCGATCGCATCCACACCGACCGGACGCGGCGGGGCATTCATGAACCGCGCCTCATCTTCGTCGAATATCTTGACGATATCCCCGGTCAGGATTGCGTAGGCCTTTTCCTGGTCCAACCAGCATTCCATCAGCACGTCGAAGCCGACATCCTCCGGCACCGAGGCATTCAGGTGGTTGCGTATATATTTGTCAAACGGGAAATAGCGCGTGCCCAGCGGCGCGTGGTTCTGCTCGTAGTAATCCTTGAACGCCGCGCGGGTCGTGCCCGGACGCCGTGCGATCAGTGTGATGACCTTCTTCATGATTCCTCCCGGTTCGCTTGTGACCGCCGGACAGCGTTCCACTGTCCTTGTAGCAACCTTTGGCCTTGGCTATGACCTGGGACAACCATAAAGGGCCGGATCACAAAGCGAAATGCCAACACTGGAGGGAACGCGATGGCTGGGCTTTATTTCGAGGAATTTTTCGTCGGCCAGGAATTCGAGCATGCGCTGTCGCGCACCGTCACCGAATATGACAACACGATGTTCAGCCTGATGACGATGAACCCCCAGCCGCTGCATCTTGACGCCCATTTCGCCGAAGGCACCGAATGGGGTCAGCGCCTGTTCAACAGCTATTACACCCTGGCGATCCTGGTCGGGATGAGCGTCTATGACACGACGCTGGGCACCACCCTGGGCAATCTTGGCATGACCGACGTGCGCTTCCCCAAGCCCGTTTTCCACGGCGACACCTTGCGCGCCCGCACCAGGATCGTCAGCACCCGCGAAAGCAAATCCCGCCCCGACGCCGGCTTGGTCGAGTTCGAGCATACCGCGCTGAAACAGACCGGCGAAATCGTCTGCACCTGCCGCCGCACGGGGCTGATGCGGAAGAAGCCGGCCGCTTAACGCGTCATTGGGAGAAGTGTAGCGACGAAACAATCCAAAGCATCTCGTATTGGCCCTGGATTGCTTCGCTCCGCTCGCTATCACGATCGCTATTACCTTGGTGTCTTGGCCCCTTGGTGTGCAAAATTACCGACTGCTCCTCACGCCCCCGGATACAGCTTCATCGCATCCGCCCGCAACGCCGCCCGCGAGGCATCGCGGCTGTAATGCATGTGTCCGCCGGCATAGAGCTTGAGTTGCAGCCGGTTCGGGTCCCCGAAGGCCGGGACGTGATCGATAATGTATTTGGTGGCGAAATAGGGCGTCACCGTGTCCGTCATGCCGTGGCTGATCATGACTTTCAGATGCGGGTCGAGCGCCAGCGCCTGCCGCAAATCGTCGACCGCGCTGGGCATTCGCGGCTCGCCGCCATGGCTGCTGACATTCCAGTCCCACTTGCCGTTCACCTCATAACTCAGCAGGTGATAAGGCTGGTCGATCCTATAGCCGAGCCCGGTCTGGATATAATCGATGATGGCGCTGGTTACCGGTGCGATTGTGCCCTGCAGGATCGGGTCCTCGAATTCTGACGTTATCCTGTCGGGAAAGGCGTCGAAGCCCTTGACCGTGCCGTCATAGACGCTGGTAACCAGCCCCTGGTCGCGGCGCAGTTCCCGCGCATAGGTCCGGCTGCCGATCCTGCTATCCAGTTGCCTGACCAGCTTGGGGTCCAGCCCGATGAGGCTCGCCACCTTATCCGCCATCCTGTCGCGCGCCGCCGGGTCGCCCTTGCCGCGCACGAGGTCCAGCAGATAGTCGCCAGCGGCATATTCCTCGACCGGCTTCAGCACGTCGGGGGTCGCCTCGCCTTTTGCCGATAGGGCGATCGCCGCCATCGAGGGCAAGCGCGCCATGTCCGGCAGCAGCGATAGATCGGTGCCATCCAGGAAGCCGAAATCCAGTGCTGGCGACAGCAGGACGATGCCGGCGATGCCGACGCCTTCCTCGGTCTGCAAGTGGTGGGCGATCTTGGGCCCCCGGAACCCCCCGTAACTTTCGCCGACCAGATAATGCGGGGAAGTCAGGCGGCCTGCCTTGGTCAGGTAATGGACGATGAACCTGGAGAGCGAATCGACGTCTTGGCTCACCCCCCAATAGGCCTTGTTGTCCTCCTCAGAGTTGGTCAGCGTGGAACTGTAGCCGGTACCCACCGGGTCGATAAACACCAGGTCGGTAAAATCCAGCCAGGTGTCGGGATTGTCGATCAGCCTGGGCGGGGTTGATGGCGAATCGCCGTCATTGCCGAAGGAAAGCCGCCGTGGACCCAGAACGCCCAGATGCAAATAGGCCGAGGCCGCGCCCGGCCCTCCATTGAACACGAAAGTGATCGGCCGGTCCGCCGCCGGCTTTCCCGTATCCAGGGCATAACCGATATAGAATATGTCGGCCTTATGCTCGCCCTTCCCGTTCTTCATCGGCAGGCTGCCCGCCGTAACATGATATTTAAGCACCCGGCCGGGCAGCGAGACGCGCTGTTCGCTGGTAACATCGGCAGGCATCGGCGGCCGCTGGCCTTTTTCGTCGGCTTTTTCGGCAGGCTTCGCGGGCTCGTCCGCCCAGCTTTGCGGAGTGGCGACGCTGGCCATGAGTATAAATATCATGCCTGAAACAATCCGACGGACGTTCATGATGTCTCCCGCGAACCAACTCAATGCCGTAAATCCAACTGTATGACCGAACGCAGCCCTACCCCCATACCTTGAGTCGAAATCGACTCAACCAAGACACCGCGTCCTCGTGGCGCATGGCTGGCTCGTCGACCTGGTCAGTTCCGGGGGCTTGTGCGCCAGAAGCGTGCTCTTTCTGAAGGACATTTCTCAATCGTCGTGATACCCCTCGTCCCTTAAGGGGAGATCGTCAATGTCGACCAAGCAACTGCCGATAGGCTCGGGGTTCAGCGCGGCATCGACCGCCGATGAGGTGATCGCTGGACGGGATCTGTCTGGTAAGGTGGCGATCATCACCGGCGGCTACTCGGGCATCGGGCTGGAGACCGCGCGCGTGCTCGCCGCGGCCGGGGCGCAGGTTATCGTGCCGGCCCGCGACATGGAGAAGGCGCGATCCACCGCGTCTGGTTTGGCCGGTGTCACTCTGGACTCGCTCGACCTGATGGACCCAGCATCGATCAACGCTTTCGCCGCGCGGTTCCTGGCAACGGGCCAGGCCCTGCATCTGCTGATCAACAATGCCGGCGTCATGGCGTCGCCGCTGTCCCGGGATACGCGCGGGTACGAATCGCAGTTTTCGACCAATCATCTGGGCCATTTCCAGCTGACGGCGAAACTCTGGCCAGCCCTTAAGCAAGCCCAGGGCGCCCGGGTTCTCTCGCTGTCCTCAGGCGGGCACATCATCGCCGGCGTGGATTTCGACGATCCCCACTTCGAGCGCCGCGCCTATGAACCCTGGACCGCCTACGGCCAGTCGAAGACAGCCAACATTCTGTTCGCCGTCGAGCTCGACAGGCGGGGAAAGAGCCACGGTGTGCGTGCCTTTTCGATCCATCCCGGCTCAATCATGACCAATCTCGCCCGCCACATCTCCGCCGAGCAGATTCGCGCTTTCGGCGTCCTCGATGACGAAGACCGTCCGATCATCGACCCGGCGACCGGCAAGAAGACCGTCGAGCAGGGGGCGGCGACCAGCGTCTGGTGCGCGACGAGTCCTGCGCTCGGCGGGATGGGCGGCGTCTATTGCGAGGATTGCGACATAGCGCGCCTGGCTACGCCTGAACCTTCACAACCGATGGGCATCCAGCCCCGTGCCGTCGATCCGAGCGAGGCGCAGCGTCTGTGGCAAATGAGCGTGACGCTGACGGGATGCATTTTTTAGACATTGAGCGAGTTGGCTCTGGATCGCTTCGTCGCAGTGCTCCTTGCAATGACGTCGGTAAGTTGAGTGCCGCCTCGGCCACTTAGGGCGCGCCTTCTGAACGGCTTACCGGCGATAAATCCCGCCCCTCGATACCGGAAATCAGGAATTGCCATTGCGTTGCGTGGCCGCCATCGCTAAATAGCCCACTTCGCGCGCCATCCGGTTGGGTGGAGCGCCCGAGGCGCTGTGCGTTTAGGAGTGTAGCTCAATTGGTAGAGCACCGGTCTCCAAAACCGGGGGCTGGGGGTTCGAGCCCCTCCACTCCTGCCAGGACGCCGTAACGAGACATAGAGGATACAGCCCGTTCGCGGGTAGCAACGCATGGCAAAAGTTAGTCCCACAAAATTCATCCAGGAAGTCCGCCAGGAAACCGCCAAGGTCACCTGGCCGTCCCGGAAAGAGACCGTCACGACGACGGCCATGGTTTTCGTCATGGTGGTCGTGGTGTCGCTGTTCCTGTCTTTTGTCGACTGGATCATCGCGAACGCGCTGCGGCTCGTCCTTGGCATCGGAGCCTGATTTATGGCCAAGCGCTGGTATGTGATGCACGTCTATTCGGGCTTCGAGAAGAAGGCCAAGCAGGCGATTCTCGAAAAGGCCGAAAAACTGGGCCTGACGGATAACTTCGAAGATATTCTGGTGCCGACCGAGGAAGTGGTCGAGCTTAAACGCGGCCAGAAGATCAGCGCGGAGCGGAAGTTCTTCCCCGGCTATGTCCTGATCAAGATGGAAATGACCGATCAGACCTGGCATCTGGTGCGCGACACACCCAAGGTGACGGGATTCCTGGGCGGCAGCGGCACCCGGCCGGTTCCGATCAGCGAAGCCGAAGCCCAGCGTATCATGAGTCAGGTCAAGGAAGGCATCGAGCGACCCAGGCCTTCAATCACCTTCGAGATCGGCGAGCAGGTCCGCGTCAGCGACGGCCCGTTCAACTCGTTCAACGGCACGGTCGAGGAAGTCGACGAAGAGCGCAGCCGCCTCAAGGTGGCGGTCTCGATCTTCGGTCGCTCGACTCCGGTCGAACTCGAATACACCCAGGTCGAGAAGGTCTAAACCCTTCGATTTTATCCCGCGTGGAAGGCTTGCCATGGCCGCACCACGCACTCCGGCGCCTTCCAGCGCCTAACAGGCCATTTCACGGCCGATTACCTAAGGAGCTATAAATGGCGAAGAAGATTACCGGCTACATCAAGCTGCAGGTCCCTGCAGGAAAGGCCAACCCGTCACCGCCTATCGGTCCGGCGCTGGGTCAGCGCGGCCTGAACATCATGGAATTCTGCAAGGCATTCAACGCCAAGACGCAGGAAATGGAACCCGGCATGCCGATCCCGGTGGTCATCACCGTGTATGGCGACCGTACCTTCAGCTTCGTCACCAAGACGCCGCCGAACAGCTATTTCCTGATGAAGGAAGCCGGCATTAAAAAGGGTACCCAGACTGCGGGAACCACTACCGTCGGCAGCATCACGATGGACCAGATCCGCAAGATCGCCGCGACCAAGCTGGTCGATATGAACGCGAACGACGTTGATGCCGCCGCGCGCATGCTGGTTGGTTCGGCCCGTTCGATGGGCCTCGAAGTGGTGGGGCAGTAACATGGCGAAAATAAGCAAGCGTCTGGCAAAGGCTCAGAAAATCGCCGGTGAGCCCGGGACGATTTACGACCTCGCCGAGGCCGTGAAGCTGGTAAAAAACAACGCCACCGCGAAGTTCGACGAGACTATCGAGATTTCCATGAATCTCGGCATCGATCCGCGCCATGCCGACCAGGCGGTGCGCGGCGTCGTGCAAATGCCGAACGGTACCGGCAAGACGGTTCGCATCGCCGTATTCGCCAAGGGCGACAAGGCGGCCGAGGCTCTGGCAGCCGGCGCGGACATCGTCGGTGCGGAAGATCTGGCGGAGAAGGTACAGGCGGGCGAGATCAATTTCGACCGCTGCATCGCCACCCCGGACATGATGATGCTGGTCGGCCGCCTGGGTAAAGTGCTTGGACCCCGCGGCATGATGCCGAACCCGAAGCTCGGAACCGTGACGCCGAATGTCGGCGAGGCCGTAAAAGCCGCCAAAGGCGGAGCGGTCGAATTCCGCGCCGAGAAGGCGGGGATCGTCCATGCCGGCATCGGCAAGGCAAGCTTCACCGAGCAGGCGCTGGTCGAAAACGTCCAGGCTTTCATCGGCAGCATCAGCCGTGCGAAGCCGACCGGCGCCAAGGGAACCTATATTCAGAAGGTCAGCCTGTCCTCCACGATGGGCCCCGGCATAAAGGTCGATCTGGGGACCTTGCTTTCCACCCCTGGTTCGGCGTAAAAACCTCCCCCGAAGCGGTGCGGCGGTTTCCGTCGCGCCCTTCGGGCTTCCGGCCGCAGGGCCGGCACCACCTGTCCGAGACTGCGGGCGTCGGCATTTGCCGGCTTAATATCCTGCATGAGACGGGAGTTTGCACCGGTTACGCGCTGCCGCCCAGCCACTGTTGGTAGGGCGATGACAGCGACCGTGCTGCTTCTTCTCTTAAGTTTTGGATTGCGAGAGTTCGGCTCAGGCCTGTCGGCTTGGGCCAAAGATTTATTTTCGCGGCGATGATCGCCGCGGCGAAAGATGGAGTGAACAATGGATCGGGCTGAGAAGGCGCAGACCGTCGGTGCGTTGAAGGCGGATTTCCTTGCCAACACGCTGGTCGTTGTGGCGCATTATAGCGGCCTCACCGTGGCCGAGCTGACCAACCTGCGGCGCGCGATGCGTGCGGCGGACGCCAGCGTCCAGGTGACGAAGAACCGGCTGGCGCGCATCGCCATCCGCGACACCGACCATGCCTCTCTGGACGACCTATTCCGCGGCCCGACCGCGATCGCGTTGTCCAAGGATCCGGTGGCGGCCGCCAAGGTTGCGACGGCGTTCGCCAAGGACAACGAGAAATTCGTCGTCCTGGGCGGCTCGCTCGGCGGGCAGCTTCTCAATGTCGATGGCGTCAAGGCGCTGGCGACATTGCCCTCGATCGACGCGCTGCGTGGCAAATTGCTTGGGCTCATCGTTGCCCCGGCAACGCGGATCGCGGGAATTCTTCAGGCTCCGGGTGGGCAGCTCGCGCGGGTTATCAGCGCGCATGCCAACAAGGACCAGGAAGCCGCGTAATCGTAATTTTACTATCCAACCGCCCCTAGGGGCTATCGCCCGCCAAGGGCATTAACGCCCTAGGGCATAGTTAGGAGTTATCTCAAATGGCTGATCTGGCAAAAATCGTTGACGACCTGTCGAGCCTTACCGTCCTCGAAGCCGCCGAACTGGCGAAGCTGCTCGAGGAAAAATGGGGCGTTTCCGCCGCTGCTCCGGTCGCGGTCGCCGCTGCTGGCGGTGGTGGGGCCGCCGCTGCCGCCCCGGTCGAAGAGCAGACCGAATTCAACGTGATCCTGACCGCCTGCGGCGAGAAGAAGATCAACGTGATTAAGGAAGTTCGTGCGATCACGGGCCTCGGCCTGAAAGAGGCGAAGGACCTGGTCGAGGCCGCGCCGAAGCCCGTCAAGGAAGGCGTGTCGAAGGACGAAGCGGCAAAAATCAAGAAACAGCTTGAAGAAGCCGGCGCGACAGTCGATATTAAATAGGTGTCGTTGTTCACGGCTGATTGATTTCACGATGTCCGGCGGGGGCAAACCTTAGGGTTTCCCCCGGCGGCATCGTATTGCCGTTTGTGTTACAAGCGGTTTTTTGGACGGACCGGGCCTACCTGAAGGTGGATTCCGGGCGTCCCGTTGCCCGTTTTATGCAGGCGCATTTGCGTTCGCATCTGCTTTGGGGAGCATTATGGCAGAATCCACCGCGCGCTCGTTCACCGGCCGTAAGCGTATCCGTAAGACGTTCGGACGCATCCCGGAAGTGATCGAGATGCCGAACCTTATCGAGGTTCAGCGCAGTTCTTATGAAAAATTCCTGCAGATGAACGTGCGTCCCGAAGCCCGTATCATCGCCGGGCTCGAGGAAGTTTTCCGTTCCGTCTTCCCGATTCGCGACTTCTCGGATCGCGCCGAACTCGATTTCGTGCGCTACGAGCTTGAGCCGCCGAAATATGATGTGGACGAGTGCCAGCAGCGCGGCATGACCTATGCCGCGCCGCTCAAGGTGACTCTGCGCCTGTCAGTCTTTGATGTCGATGAGGAGACGGGCCTGCGCTCGATCCGCGACATCAAGGAACAGGATGTCTACATGGTGGACATGCCGCTGATGACTTCGAACGGCACGTTCGTCATCAACGGTACTGAGCGAGTGATCGTCAGCCAGATGCACCGTTCGCCGGGCGTCTTCTTCGACCACGACAAGGGCAAGACTCATGCGTCGGGCAAATATCTGTTCGCCGCCCGCGTTATCCCGTATCGCGGCTCGTGGCTCGATTTCGAGTTCGACGCCAAGGACCATGTCTATGTCCGCATCGATCGCCGCCGTAAGCTGCCGGTGACGACGCTGCTCTATGCCCTCGATTCGACCGAGACCGAGGCCTATCGCGCCGAACGTAAGGCCGCCGGCGGCGAGACCGACCGGTCGCAGATCAACGGCATGACCCGCGAGGAGATCCTGTCGGCTTTTTACGGCACGATCACCTATCGACGCGCCGGCACCAGCTGGACTACCCTTTTCGATGCCGAGCGCATGAAGGGCGTCAAGCTGACCCATGAGCTGGTCGACGCCGATACTGGCGCGGTCGTGGCCGAGGTCGGCGCCAAGATGACCCCGCGCATGATCAAAAAGCTGCAAGAAGGCGGACTGAAGAACCAGCTCGTCAGCCCCGAACAGCTGGCCGGCGGCTATCTGGCCACCGACGTCATCGACGAGAGCAATGGCGTCGTCCTCTATGAAGCAGGCGACGAAATCGCCGTCACCGACCTGGAAAAGCTGGCCGCGGCCGGCGTCGAGGAACTGCCGCTGCTGGCTATCGACCACATCACGGTTGGCGGCTATCTGCGCAACACGATGGCGATCGACCGCAATGCAACCCGCGAGGACGCGCTGATTGATATTTATCGCGTCATGCGCCCGGGCGAGCCGCCCACCTTGGAATCGGCGGAGACCCTGTTCAACAGTCTCTTCTTCGACCAGGAACGCTATGATCTCTCGGCCGTCGGCCGGGTGAAGATGAATGCGCGCCTAGGCTTCACCACGGACGACCAGGTTCGCGTGCTGCGCAAGCAGGACGTGCTGGCGATCCTGAAGATGCTGGTCGACCTCAAGGACGGCCGTGGCGAGATCGACGACATCGACAATCTCGGCAATCGCCGCGTGCGTTCGGTCGGCGAGCTGATGGAAAACCAGTACCGCCTCGGCTTGCTGCGGATGGAGCGTGCGATCCGCGAGCGAATGAGCTCGGTCGATATCGACACCGTCATGCCGCACGACCTGATCAACGCCAAGCCGGCCGCCGCTGCGGTGCGCGAGTTCTTCGGCTCGTCGCAGCTGTCGCAGTTCATGGATCAGACCAACCCGCTGTCGGAAATCACCCACAAGCGGCGTCTCTCAGCCCTCGGGCCGGGCGGTCTGACCCGCGAGCGCGCCGGTTTCGAAGTGCGCGATGTGCATCCGACCCATTATGGCCGTATCTGCCCGATCGAAACGCCGGAAGGTCCGAATATCGGATTGATCAATTCGTTGGCGACCTATGCCCGGGTCAATCAGTACGGCTTCATCGAAAGCCCCTATCGGCGCCTCGTCGACGGCAAGGTGACCGACGAGGTCATCTATCTGTCGGCGATGGAGGAGAGCCGCTACACAATCGCCCAGGCGAACGCGGAACTCGACGAGAATGGCCGCTTCTCGGCCGACCTGGTGTCGTGCCGGGTCAATGGCGACTACATCATGTCGCGTCCCGACGCGATCGAGATGATCGATGTCAGCCCCAAGCAGATCGTGTCGGTTGCCGCGGCGCTCATTCCCTTCCTTGAGAATGACGACGCGAACCGCGCGCTGATGGGCTCGAACATGCAGCGTCAGGCTGTGCCGCTTCTGCGCTCGGATGCCCCGGTCGTGGGCACTGGCATGGAAGGCACCGTAGCGCGCGATTCGGGTGCCGCGATCACGGCGCGCCGGACCGGCATCGTCGATCAGGTCGATGCGACGCGCATCGTCGTGCGTGCGACTGAGGAAGCCAATGCCGGCGCCCCAGGCGTCGACATTTACAAGCTGCGCAAGTTCCAGCGCTCCAACCAGAACACCTGCATCACGCAAAAGCCACTGGTGAAGGTGGGTGACCAGGTGAAGGCCGGCGATATCATCGGCGACGGCCCCTCGACCCAGCTCGGTGAGCTGGCTTTGGGTCGCAACGTGCTCGTCGCGTTCATGCCGTGGAATGGCTACAACTTCGAAGACTCGATCCTGATCTCCGAGCGCATCGTCCGTGACGACGTGTTCACCTCGATCCATATCGAGGAATTCGAGGTGATGGCACGCGACACGAAGCTGGGCACCGAGGAAATCACCCGTGATATCCCCAATGTCGGCGACGAAAACCTGCGCAATCTCGACGAAGCCGGCATCGTCTATATCGGCGCCGAGGTAAAGCCGGGCGATATTCTGGTGGGCAAGGTGACGCCGAAGGGCGAATCGCCGATGACCCCTGAAGAAAAGCTGCTGCGCGCCATCTTCGGCGAGAAGGCCTCCGACGTTAAGGACACGTCGCTGCGCGTTCCGCCGGGCGTCACCGGCACGATCGTCGAGGTTCGCGTCTTCTCCCGCCGCGGCGTGGACAAGGACGAGCGCGCACTGCAGATCGAACGCGCCGAAATCGAACGGCTGGCCAAGGACCGCGACGACGAGCAGCGCATTCTCGAGCGCAGCTTCTTCGGCCGGCTCAAGGAAATGCTGCTCGGCCAGACCTCGGTCGCTGGCCCCAAGGGCTTCAAGGCCGGCGGCGTGGTGAACGAAACGGACCTTCAGGGCCTGACGCACGGTCAGTGGCGGCAGATCGTCGTCGCCGACGAAACCACGATGCTGGACATCGAGGCGATGGGACAGACCTTCGATGGCGCCGTCGGCGATCTGAAGGCCCGCTTCGAGAACAAGGTCGAAAAGCTGCAGCGCGGGGACGAGCTGCCGCCCGGCGTGATGAAGATGGTCAAGGTCTTCGTCGCGGTGAAGCGCAAGCTGCAGTCCGGCGACAAAATGGCCGGCCGTCATGGCAACAAGGGTGTCGTTTCGCGCATCGTCCCGATTGAGGACATGCCCTATCTTGAGGACGGCACCTCGGTTGATCTGGTGCTGAACCCGCTCGGCGTGCCCAGCCGCATGAATGTCGGGCAGATCCTCGAGACGCACCTGGGGTGGGCCTCGGCCCGTCTTGGCAAGCAGATCGGTGAGCTGATCGACCATATGGCCCACACCCGTGACGATGCCGACACCGAAGGCTCGGCTCCGCTCAAGGCGAAGCTGAAGGAGATCTATGGCGACGACACCTACGAAGAAGGTGTCGCCGATCTGTCGGAGCCGGAACTTCTGGAAATGGCCGGGAACCTGCGCGTCGGCGTGCCGTTCGCGACCCCGGTCTTCGACGGCGCCAACGAGGCGGACATCAACCGCTATCTCGAGATGGCGGGTCTGGCGACCTCTGGCCAAGTTGCCCTGGTCGATGGCCGCACCGGCGAAACGTTCGATCGGCGGGTGACTGTCGGCTATATTTATATGCTGAAGCTGCACCATTTGGTCGACGACAAGATCCACGCGCGCTCCATCGGCCCGTACTCCCTGGTCACTCAGCAGCCGCTGGGCGGCAAGGCCCAGTTCGGCGGACAGCGCTTTGGTGAAATGGAAGTGTGGGCGCTCGAAGCCTATGGCGCCGCCTATACCTTGCAGGAAATGCTGACTGTGAAGTCGGACGATGTCGGCGGACGCACCAAGGCCTATGAAGCTATCGTCCGCGGCGAGGACAATTTCGAAATCGGTATCCCCGAGAGCTTCAACGTTCTTGTCAAGGAACTGAAATCGCTGGGCCTCGACGTCGATCTGAAGCAGCGCAGCTATTGAAGTCGGTCGCGTTCTTCCAACTGCCATTCCCCAGTCTGGAATGGCTCAACTGGAAGGACGCGACGCGATCAGGATTGCTCCCGTCGTGGGCGGGACACACGAATCTGGGTTTAGCCGCTCCAAGAGCGCTAACAGGAGACGAATATGAATGAATTAATGCAGATTTTCGGACAGGTCGCGGGCCCGCAAAGCTTCGACCAAATCCGCATCGCGATCGCCAGCCCGGAGCAGATCCGTTCCTGGTCGTTCGGCGAAATCAAGAAGCCGGAGACGATCAACTACCGCACCTTCAAGCCGGAGCGGGACGGGTTGTTCTGCGCCCGCATCTTCGGGCCGATCAAGGATTACGAGTGCCTGTGCGGCAAGTACAAGCGCATGAAGTACAAGGGCATCATCTGCGAGAAGTGCGGCGTCGAAGTTACGCTTCAGAAGGTGCGCCGCGAGCGTATGGGCCATA
>JAQGIF010000156.1 GCA_028291345.1 Rhodospirillales bacterium
CCAGCAGGGCGGTGAGCTTGCCGGCCCAATCCTCGCCCGGCTTGGCTGCAGGCTCCGCCGCCTCGGCTGCATCGTTGGCATCCAGCGTGGCGGTGTAGGCCGCGATCTCGCAGTCCAGCGTCGTCAGTTGCGCGTCCAGCCGCTTGCGCGCCACGATAGATCGGCCGGATCATACGGCGGCTGGCCGCCCCGATCGCGCCTTCGCAGTGGCGGAACTTCAGCTTCGCCAGATCGAGCGTGTCGACGTAAGCCGCGATCCGCCCGCACCGCGTTGTCGCGGCCCACATAGTCCTCGATGCGGGCGGGGAGCAGAAGGGATTGCCGGCGGCAGGCGCCGGTCTTGTAGAAGGAGTTCGGCAGGACGCCAATCATACGAAACGCGGGCCGCGTCGGGGCAGAGAATTCTTGCCCAGCCTCGCAGCGTAATCCATCAACCAGCCGAGGAATTGGTGCGATGCGTTGCGCTTTCCCACCCCACGTTTGAACTCAATAAAAAAACCCTCCCCGTGACAGGGGAGGGTTTAGTGACGGTTTTGCTCGGACGCAACCTGCCTTAGCTGGCGGGCTTTTCGTGGTGGCCGCCGAACTCGAAGCGCATCGCCGACAGGATCTTGTTGGCGAAGGTCTCGTTGCCGCGCGAGCTGAAGCGGCTGAACAGGGCGGCGCTGATCGTCGGGGCGGGGATGCCTTCGTCGATCGCGGCCGCTAGAGTCCAACGGCCTTCGCCCGAATCCGACACGCGGCCGGCGAAATTTTCCAAGCCCGGGCTTTTGCGCAGCGCGCTGGCGGTCAGATCCAGCAGCCAAGAACCGACGACGCTGCCGCGACGCCACACTTCGGCGACCTGCGAGACGTCGATGTCGTACTGGTAATGCTCCGGGAAGCGCAGCGGCGAGGTTTCCGCATCCACCTCGTGCGACGCCTTGCCGATATTGGCATGTTTGATGATGTTCAGGCCTTCTGCGAAGGCTGCCATTAGGGCGTATTCGATGCCGTTATGGACCATCTTCACGAAATGGCCGGCGCCGTTCGGGCCGCAATGGAGATAGCCTTGCTCAGCGCGGGAAGGCTCGCCGGTGGCGCCGGGTGTCCGCTCGACGGTGCCGACGCCGGGGGCCAGCGCCTTGAAGATGGGGTCGAGATACTCGATGGTGGCGTCTTCGCCGCCGATCATCAGGCAGTAACCGCGCTCCAGGCCCCAGACGCCGCCCGATGTGCCGCAGTCGGCATAGTGGATGCCATCCTTCTTCAGCTGCTCGGCGCGGGCGATATCGTCATGATAATAGGAGTTGCCGCCGTCGATGATGATGTCGCCCGGCTCCAGGAACGGCTTCACCTGGGCGATGACGGAATCGACGGTTGCGGCCGGAACCATCAGCCACACGGCCCGCGGTTTGGAGAGAGATTTTACGAAATCCTCGATGGTCGAGGTGCCCTTGGCGCCCTTGCTGACCAGATCCTGCATGGCTTCCGGGCGGCGCGCATAGACGACGGCGTCATGACCGGCCCGCATCAGCCGCTCGACCATATTGGCGCCCATTCGACCCAGGCCGATCATTCCGATCTGCATCTTAATTCTCCGCGTAAAATTCGTCTGATGAGGTTTAAATCGCGCCCGAATTACTCCGCGCCGGGCGTGCGGATGTAAAGCTAAAATCACCACGGGTGCCGAAGATTCGCCGAAAAGCCATAGGCACGGTCAGGCCTTCGCCCGGCTATCCATGATGCGTTCGGCGATCAGCGCCTGTTCAGGATCCGAACGGACGGTCACCAGCGTCCCGCCGCGCTTTATGCCCTCGATATGCCGCTCTGCATGCTCTTCGCTGAGGCCCGCCCCGAGAAGCGTGCCGAGCAGGCTGCCCGCGACGGCTCCGGCACCTGCGCCGGTCACGGTGGCAACCAGCCATCCGGCAGCGATTACGGATCCGATGCCGGGGATGGCGAGAACGCCCAGCCCGGCCAGCAACCCCGCCCCGCCGCCGATCAGCGCGCCGATGGCCTCGCCGGTTCCGGCGCTGACCGCCGTCTGGGTGACGTCGGGGTCTTCCGTTTCCTCCGTGCAATCGTCGACTTGGCTGGCGCCGGCCAGGGTGACGTGGGCCAGCGTGGCATCGGCACGGCCTGAGACGAGGCTGATATCGTCTTCGTCGATCCCGGCGTCTTTCAGTTCCCTGACGGTGGCGGTTGCGTCTTCGGGGCGGTGATAAAGTCGGGTGATGATCGGCATGGCTTGTTCTCGTTTCCTATCGGGACGGAAGCGTCCGACCGAATAACCCGCGCCGGCGGATTTCGGCCATTGGACTATCCGGAATTCGGGATTAGAACCGCAGCGCCTTCGAACTTGCCTTGACGCAGGTCATTGAGCGCGGCGTTAGCCTTGTCGAGGGGATAGGTTGTGGTTTCCGTCTTGATCGGTATCTCGGCCGCGAGCGTCAGGAATTCCTCGGCGTCACGGCGGGTCAGGTTGGCGACGGAGCGTATCGAGCGTTCCTCCCACAGGATTTCATACGCAAAACTCGGAATGTCGCTCATATGGATTCCGGCGCAGACCACGATTCCACCTTTCGCGGTGGCTTTGAGCGCCGCTGGGACAAGTGAGCCGACGGGGGCGAAGATCAGCGCCGCGTCCAGGGGTTCGGGTGGCTTGTCCTCGGATGCGCCCGCCCACACCGCGCCCAGTCGTTTGGCGAAAGCCAGGGTGTCGAGATCGCCGGCACGGGTGAAGGCGTAAATCTCGCGGCCCTGATGCGTTGCCACTTGGGCGATGATATGCGCGGCGGCTCCAAAGCCGTAAAGGCCGAGCCGTTTCGCGTCGCCGGCCATGCGCAAGGCGCGATAGCCGATCAGGCCGGCGCAGAGCAGCGGCGCGGCGGCGACGTCGTTATAGCTGTCCGGCAGGGCGAAGCAGAAGCGCTCGTCAGCGACGGTCAGCTCGGCATAGCCGCCATCGATCTGGTAGCCGGTGAAACGGGCGCGATCGCAGAGATTTTCGCGGCCCGACAGGCAATAGGCGCATACGCCGCAGGTCCAGCCCAGCCACGGCACACCGACGCGGTCGCCGACGGAGAGTTTGCCGGCTTCGCTGCCGGTTTCGACGATCGTGCCGACGATCTCATGACCGGGGACTACGGGCGATTTCGGATTTGGCAGGTCGCCATCGACGACATGCAGGTCCGTCCGGCAGACCGCGCAGGCATGGATCCGAATCAGGACTTCATGAGGGCCGGGCTTCGGGTCCGGGACATCGGCCGCGGTCACGATCGGGCCGCTCCCCTGGGTGAACAGCATCGCGCGCATTTTGCTTCCTCCCCGGATTATCCATCGGAGGCGAAACCATCGGTCAAATCAGGCCAAAAGGCAAAAGCGGGGATCGCCCGCCGAAGTCACCTGACCGCGACAATCGCATCGCGCAGCTCGTAGCCGACCGTCAGCGTATTCCACTCCATCTTCGGTGGTTTGGCC
Source organism: Rhodospirillales bacterium (assembly GCA_028291345.1). Classification (GTDB taxonomy): domain Bacteria; phylum Pseudomonadota; class Alphaproteobacteria; order BOG-932; family Roseiterribacteraceae; genus BOG-932. The sequence goes on from JAQGIF010000156.1 coordinate 3,463, forward strand.
ATACGCAGGTTCGGTACGCGCAGCAGCCGGTTCAGGAAGATCGCGGTTTCCTGCAGCGCCACGGTCGCGCCCGGGCAGCGGTGATTGCCATCGCCGAAGCTCATCGAGCCGACCGCCGAGCCCTTGGTATCCGCCCGGTCGGGCTTGAGTTGGAATGGACATTCGCCGGCCGCCATGGGGTCGGAATTGGCGGCGCGGATATCGAGGTCGATCAGGGTGCCGGCGGGAATATGGATTGTCTTGCCGGACTCTTCGAACGTCAGGTCCTTCTGGGTCCGCCGATAAAGGGCGCCGACGATCGGCTCCAGCCGGAGGATCTCTTCCAGCATCTTGATCTGCCCGGCCTCATCGGAGGCGAGATAGTCGGCGCGCATCTGATCGCGCTCCATAAGGTGCCAGGCGGCCATGACTATGAACTCGCGCGTCGTCACCATGCCTGCCGCGCCATAGGTCAGGCATTCGGTCAGGATTTCCTGGTTGTTATAGCCTTGGGAAATCAGATGAGAGATGACATCTTCCTTGGGAGCCTTCCGGCGCCGGTCGATCGCCGGCTTCACATCCAGCCAGTAGAAGCCGAGCAGGTTCAGGTTGCTACGCACGGCATTGAAGGCCTTGCGGAAGACGCTGATCTTGCGCGCCACTCCCTGGTCGAAAAAGCTGTTCAGCCGCGCCGCCATGCCATCCAGCGGCTTATCGGCTAGACCGATAATATCGGCCGCGACCGCGACAGCCATGTCGAGGCTCAGGTCCGACAGGTCGACCTTGCCTTTTTTATGAAGCCGCGCGATCAGCCGGTCGGCGAGGTCGTTCATCACGTCGCGATAGCGCGTGGTGACGATGCGAGGGGCGAAGAAGCGCGCCGTGGCGGTGCGCTGTTTCTGGTGGACCTCGCCCTCCTGGAACAGGACAGGCTGGGCGCCCTTCGAGGTGGCACGATCCACCAGTTCGGCCATGAAGCCGGCCTGCTTAGTGCCGCCGCTGCGCAAAATCTTGCGGGCGAGCGAAAAGCTTTCAATCGTGATGCCGCCTTTCGCCAATCTTTTGGCACGTGCTGGGCTGGCTGCCGCGGCAGCGGCGGATTTGCGCTCATCGGCGCCCGGCTGGTAGGGGCAAGTTAATTTGGTATCGATCGCTTGCGCCTGGCTCATCGTCCGCCCCAAACTTATGGTTTAAGAAACTTATGATCTAATATGGATCATAAGTATGGCTTTGATTTCCGCACGTTCAAGTGCGCAAATGCCGCAGGCCGAAAAAAAGGACGAGAAGTCGTGACGGATCCAAGAGTGGCAAAAACCCGCGCGGCTCTGGCGGAGGCGGTGCTGGCGCTCGCGTCGGAAAAGCCGTTCGCCGATGTTACGATCACCGAGATCGCGGAGCGCGCGGGCGTCGGCTATGCCAGCTTTTTCCGGCACTACAAGGATAAGGACGCACTGCTCGCCGACGTAGCCGACACGGTGGTCGATGATCTTCTACCGATCATGATGCCGGCGATGCTCGACGAAGACACGCTGATGGCGTCGATCGCCATGTGCCGCTTCATCGACGAGAACCGGCTGGTGACCCGAGCGCTATTGGCGGGCGGGGCGGAAACAATGGTCCGCCGCCGTATCGTGATGCGCTCGCTCGAACGATCGCGCGAACGGGTGGCCGTCGATGCGAAGGGCGTGCCCGCGATCCCTGTTCCTCACGAACTCGTTATTACCCATTGCGTCGCCGCAACATTGGGGCTGCTCAGCTGGTGGCTGGAGCAAGGCGGCGATATCTCGAGCGAGGCGATGGGCGAGGTGCTCAACCGGCTAGTGCTGGCGCCGGTCCGGGCGATGGAACGCGGTGTGACGGCAGGCTGACAGCGCCTGCCGTCCATTACCGTCAGTCGGCCAGCGGATCCGGCCGCATCTGGAAGGTGACGATTTTGCTGTTTGAGCCTTCGCCGTCTTCCTGGTGCCATTGCGCAGCGCTGGCATAGGTCGCCTGCAGCGTCTTGCCTTTCCAGCCCGCCTTGGGATCGTCGATGCGGAAATCGACGCCGCGCGTATAGAAGCCCATCGGATAGGGCACGCGGAACGTCACGAACTTGTCCGTGCCCTTGGGCATCGCCAGGACCGAATCTGAGTTGATCGCCGGGAAGAACATCGTTTCCTTACCCAGCCCCATCACACCGTGGGAGTCGTCCCAGCCGGAATAGACGAAGTCAGAGGTCGCGCTGGTGCCGCCGACATGCGGGCTCGGCAGATCATAGAAGGTCCAGCCTTCCGGGCATTGCTGGCCCGTCGCGGTCGGTCCATTGGTGACCTTGCATTTGCGCCGGTCGAACTTGCCGACCTGCCCGGATGAAAAGGCCGCCCAGGCGACGCCTTCCGCATCGACACCGACTCCGCGCACGCCAAACGCCGGGTATTTCCCGTTCTGAAGCGGCGGCTGATAGATTTCGGTCTTGCAGGTTTCCGGCGGGTTCTTGCCGGGAATCATATGAACGATGGCGCTGGGCACGTAGGGCACATAGGCCGCCTCCCACACGCTGCCGTCGCGGGCGACGGTCATGCCGTAGAGATGGACGTTTAGCAGCGTGTCCTTCTTGGCGTCGAACTCGGTGCCTTTCATCATCTGCATGGTGCGTTCGGAGCCTTCGCCGCCGCCAGCCGTCGGCGGCGCCATCACGTTCCAATTGTTGCGGTCGGGATCGATCTTGCCGTCGCCGCTGGTGTCGACCACCATCGGGCACCAGCCCCCGGCTTGCTTGACGTCGTGCGTTTCATCCCAGACGCGGGTGTTGATCCAGGAGATGACGGTGTTGTCGCCGCTGAAATAAAGCTTGTTGTCCGCGTCGAAGGTGAAGTTCGAATGGTTGCCGCCCACGCAGAGCGGGATGACTTCCACTTTCTGCGTTGCTGGATCGTACATCGGCAGCACCGCCGCCTTGTCGTAGTTGAGCGGGTAATATTTCGAGTACGGGGTCGAGCCGTCCTTGCAATAGGCTGCTTCGACGCCTTCCTTATAGATCGTCGGCATCCAGACGCGGCCCTTGGCGTCCATCTCGTCGGCGTGAACCTGCGCCTCGGTATTATGACGCTGCGACCCGTCGAGGCTTGGGATCGGCGCATGGGTGTTCTTCAATGTCTTGGGATCGAAGATTTCCAGATAGCCGGTCAAGGTCCCCATGCCATAGATCGGGCCGTTGGCGTTCACGTTCGGGTCGCGATGGTCGCTTGAGATCTGGTCGTGGATATAATGATCGCCGCCCCAGTCACGGACTGTGACCACGATATTGCGCTCGATACCCTGCGGACGGGGCGGCGCTTCTTGCGGAAGCTCGCCGGCCGCAATCCTGTCGGTCCAGTCGGCATACATGGCCAGGCCGCGCTCTTTGCCGAAACGAGCCATGTTGTTGCCCATCGTCGCGGCCAGGAATTTGCCGCTATTGCCGATCGAGACATCGCCCTCGGCGCGCGCGAGTTGGATGCGCTGCGCCCAGGCTTCCTTGCTGTTGCCGGTCGAGGCCATCTCGCGTGTCGCCTTGTCGCCGATCTGGTGGCAGAACATGCAATTCTCTTTCATGTTCTCCAGCCAATGCTGCTGCGTTTTGAGGCCAGCGGCGATGCCGTTGCCCTCCGGGCCGGTGCCGGGAAAGTCGGTGGCTGCCGGCGGATGCAGCAGGGCGTACCAATAGGCCGCCGGATAATATTCGGCCGCGGTTTTCGCGTCGGGCGCCGGGGTCGCCGTCAGGTCGATATGGCTGCCGGGTTTTGCGGCGACGGGCTTGGAATCGAGAAGGCCATAGCCGCGAACCCAGACCTTGTAATTGGCGTCGGGCATTTGCGGCAGGACATAGCGGCCCTTGTCGTCGGTGACGACCATCTTGGCATATTTGGTCGGCAGGTCGCCGGTTTCGGCGACTACCCAGACGCCAGCTTCCGGGCCCTTGGCGCCGGTGACGGTACCGCCGATCGCGTCCTTTGCCAGTTTGATTTCGCTCGCAGCGGCAAAGTTCGGCACGGTCGAGAGCACTCCTCCCGCCACCATGCAACTGGATGCGAAAAGCGCCGCAATGATGTGTTTGTTCATGGTTGAACTTCCCCGATTCCTGTTCATTCGTTTGCCGCCTTAAGGCGGTCGATCGGGTATTGGACCATGAATTCTCTGTGCCGGTCCACGGAAAATATAA
>JAQGIF010000157.1 GCA_028291345.1 Rhodospirillales bacterium
CTGATCACGACCATGCGGTCGCTTGCAGCCGCCACGATCTTCTCGCGCAGCAATGCCCCACCGCCGCCCTTGATCAGGTCGAGCGTACCGAGCCCGATCTCGTCGGCGCCATCGATGGTGATGTCGATTTTCTGACGCTCGGCAAACCCGATGATCGTGATGCCCTCATCTTCCGCCTGGATACGGGTGGCTTCGGAAGTGGGAATGGCAAGAATATCCAATCCCTGCCGAACCCGCTCGCCGATGATCGCGACCAGGAACTTGGCCGTCGACCCCGTTCCCAACCCGACGACCATGCCATCGACGACAAGCTCAGAGGCGGCGAGAGCGGCGGCCCTCTTCCATTCGTCCATATTCACGCCGCTCATCGCCGTTGGCCTGCCCACATTTGGTGATCCAGGGTTAATGTTAGTGCATGGCGTTTTCTGGCGCCACTGTATGTGTGGGCGCGCGCGCCCAACAGCAGGCGCGCTCGCCCACGGCACGATGGTTCGGCTGGGAGAGGCGATAGCACTAGACGCTTCGGTTCTGGATCAATATCAGCCCATGGGTGGCTCAAGTGGCTCCTTTGAGCTTGCGGTAGCGGCGGATCAGGGCGTTGGTCGAGCTGTCGTGCTCGAGCTTCGGCTCTTCGGCGTTCTCCAGCTGCGGGACGATGCGCTGGGCCAGCACCTTGCCCAGTTCGACACCCCATTGATCGAATGAGTCGATTTGCCAGATCACGCCCTGGGTGAAGACATTGTGCTCATAGAGGGCGACCAGCTTGCCAAGGGCGGCCGGCGTCAATCGGTCGATCATGATCGTATTGGAGGGGCGGTTGCCCTCGAACAGCCGATGCGGCACCAGCCAATCCGCCGTTCCCTCGGCCTTGACCTCCGCCTCCGTCTTGCCGAAGGCCAAGGCTTCGGCCTGGGCGAAGACATTGGCCATCAATATGTCATGGTGCCGGCCCAGCGGGTTCAGTGTCTTGGCGAAGCCGATGAAGTCGCAGGGAATGAGGCGCGTGCCCTGGTGGATCAGCTGATAGAAGGAATGCTGGCCGTTAGTTCCGGGCTCGCCCCAATAGATCGGGCCGGTATCAGTATCCACCGGGGTGCCGTCGACCTTCACATGCTTGCCGTTGCTCTCCATCGTCAGCTGCTGGAGATAGGCGGGGAAGCGCTTCAGATATTGCTCATACGGCAGGATCGCGATCGTCTGCGCGTCGAAAAAGTCGTTGTACCAGACGGCCAGCAACCCCATCAGCACCGGCAGGTTGCGTTCGAACGGTGCGGTGCGGAAATGCTCGTCCATCTCGTGGAAGCCGGCCAGCATGGCTCGGAAATTATCGGGGCCGGTCGCCAGCATGGTCGACAGGCCGATGGCGGAATCCATCGAATAGCGGCCGCCGACCCAGTCCCAGAAGCCGAACATATTGGCCGTATCGATGCCGAACTTGGTCACTTCCGCGGCATTGGTCGAGACGGCGACGAAATGCTTGGCAATCGCCGTCTCGTCCTTCAGCCGGGCCAACAGCCAGTCGCGCGCCGTATGGGCGTTGGTCATGGTCTCCAAAGTGGTGAAGGTCTTGGAGGAGATGATGAACATCGTCTCCTCGGCATCGAGATCTACCACCGCCTCGGCGAAATCGGTGCCGTCGACATTGGAGACGAAGCGGAAGACCATGTTCCGCTCGCTATAGTACCGCAGCGCCTCATAGGCCATGACGGGCCCAAGGTCCGAACCGCCGATGCCAACATTGACGACATTGCGGATCCGTTTTCCGGTATGGCCCTTCCAGGCGCCGCTGCGGACGCGGTCGGCGAAGGCGGACATCTTGTCCAGAACGGCATGAACCTCGGGCACCACATTCTGCCCGTCGACGACTACCGTCGCGCCGCGCGGCGCGCGCAGTGCGGTATGCAGGACCGCCCTGTTTTCCGAAATGTTGATCTTCTCGCCCGCGAACATCGCGTCGATCTTCGCGCGCAATCCCGACTGCTCCGCGAGCTGGATCAGCAGCTTCAGCGTCTCGTCGGTGATGCGGTTCTTCGAATAGTCGAGATAGATGCCGACATCCTCGACCGCGAAACGCTCGCCGCGCCTGGCGTCTTCGGCGAAAAGCTGGCTGAGATGGGTGTTCTCGATCGCCTTATGGTGCGCCCCCAGGGCGATCCAGGCCGGAAGGTTACGCAGCGGTGTGTCGCTCATCCGAATGCCTCATCGATAATGGAGTTCGGCGCCCCGCGCGGACCGCGGGGCGTCTATAACTGAACGATCGGCCGTGCGGACGATCAGGCCGCCTTGCGCGCGGCCTCGGTCTTCGCGTCGATACCGGTCATCAGCTCGACCCAGGATTTTACGAAGGATTCCGCCCCGTCGTCCTGCAGCTTGGTCGCCAACGCGTCGATATCGATTCCGGCCTTGGTGAAGGCCGCCAGCGTCTTCTCACCCGCGACGCCGTCCGTCGCCATCACATCGCCGACCTCACCGTGATCGCCGAAGGCGTTCAGCGTGTTCTCCGGCATCGTGTTGACGGTGAAGGGCGAGGCCAGTGCCTTGATATACAAGATATCGGACGCCTTCGGGTCCTTGGTACCGGTGCTGGCCCACAGCAGGCGCTGACCGTGCGCGCCCTCATTATTGATGCGCTGCCAGCGGGAAGAGGCCATCATGTTGTGATAGGCCTTGTAGATGCGCTCGCCCATGGCGATGCCCAGATGGTTGGCCAGCTCCGCCGGCACTTTGCCGGCGACGGCGCCGTCCCAGCGGCTGACGAAGACCGAGGCGACCGATCCGACTTCGGGGTTGAGGCCGGCGGCTATGCGACGCTCGATACCGCGCAGATAGGCCTCGGCCGCGGCCACATACTGGTCGGCGGAGAACAGCAGCGTGACGTTGACCGGAACGCCGGCGAAGATCGTCTCTTCGATCGCGGGCAGGCCTTCCTTGGTGCCCGGAATCTTGATGAACAGGTTAGGGCGGCCGCCCTTCGCGTGCAGCGCCTTGGCGGCAGCGATCGTGCTGGCGGTGTTGTGCGCCAGCAGCGGCGAGACTTCCAGCGACACCCAGCCGTCGACGCCGTTGGTGCGGTCGAAGGTCGGCCTGAACAGATCCGCTGCACGGGTCAGGTCTTCCAGCGCCAGGTCGAAGAACAGGTCTTCACCGGTCAGACCGGCCATCACCTTCTGGCGAATGGGCTCGTCATAGGTGCCGCTGTTCTTGAAAGCGAGGTTGAAGATCGTCGGATTCGAGGTGAGGCCGGTGACCGACAACTCATTGATATAGCGCGCCAGCGTACCGTTGTTCAGCAGGTCACGGGTAATGTTGTCGAGCCAGATGCTTTGGCCCAGATCATGGAGTTTCTTGGTCGCGTTCATGTTGCAGTCTCCTAAGTGGCTGTAGAAGCGGTTAAGTCCCAGATCGTTCCTGAGCGCTAGATCGCCGGCACACCTGGTTCGGTGCCGGGCACCTTGACCATCAGATTGGGCCGGTTCACGGCCTTCCAGAGCCGGCGCGCCTCGGCGATGCTCTCCTCGGTCTTCATCGCCAGATAGGGCGACACCTCAAGACTGATATAACCGTCGACGCCGTTGGTGCTGTCATAGACCGGCTTCAGCGTATCGGCTGCGTGCTGGATGTCTTCGATCGCCAGGCGCTCGAACAGGTCGGCGCAATCCAGGCCACCGGAATGGACCAACTCCTTGATGGCGCTATCATATTCTGTGCTGCCGCCGATCGCCTTTTCGAAAATCGCCGGATTGGAGGTGACGCCCATGACGCCGTCATCTTCGATCAGCTTTTTCAGACCGCCATTGTTCAGCAAATCTCGCCGGACGTAGTCGAGCCACACCGACTGACCATTGTTACGCAGGGCCTTCAACGGGTTCATCGCGATTCCTCCGGCATTGAACGGTGAGCGCTCTCGGTGGCGCGCACACCAGGATAGCGGCGCTATCTATAGCGTCTCGAGGGGGGCCTTCGAAAGGACAATCTGGCCATCGGGTAATTTGCGGTCTGGCGAAAAACCGGATCGAATATGGCGCGGGAGATTTCATTTTCGG
>JAQGIF010000165.1 GCA_028291345.1 Rhodospirillales bacterium
AAGCGTGAATGTTGGAAGCGGTCGAGCCAAAGGCCTAATTTGTCGACGGCATACATGAGGGTCTTCCTACCTGCCGCGAAGAATAAAGCTGTCCTGCACAGGTGCGACAATCGTGAAGGCAAATCTATTGGACGATGGTATCGGCGATACCTAGGTATCAGTCGGCGCCGCGAGCGGCGTTGGCAGGTCGGTTTGCGTCAACGCATCGAACAGGATCGCAAGAAGACAGTAGAGCGGGCAGCGACCTCGACAGAGGCGCGGCACAGTGTGAGCGCTGCGGGCACTATCGCGGTCTGCGAATGCAGGTTTCGAGACGAGGCAGGGAAGGTGGCCTTCGCCTCCCCCGAGGTTGAGCGCGTCATGGCGGATGTGCCCCGTTTCACCGACCTTACGCCCATGCGCGTTCGCGCCGTTCCGCTTTGACCGAACTGCGATTGGTGCAGGCCTCTATCGAGCGCTACACCGCCGACCCCGCCACCAACCGCCCATCGTGGTCGAAGGCCCCACCGATCTGATGTCCGTTTCGAGACGCGACCAACTTCGGCTGAGCGGCCGACATGGGCGCATTCACGCAAGCGGGCCAGCGGCTTTCAGGCGGAGATTGAACAAAGGCGCCGTACAACCAGCTTCTAGTGCCAGACGAGCATTTGATAATCATCGCCTATCGATGATCCGGTCACCCCATGCCTTTAATCGCCTATCGGCGAATGCCGGTCGCGGCTGTGGCGCAGAGACGGGGTTTTGACGTAATCGAACAGGAACTCCTTAACGCTCCGAAGACGTTCGACTTCTCTCATGCTAATTTCCATTTGACGGCGAACCTTAGCCAAACTGGGGGTGAGTGCGCGTCCAGGGACCTTCAGCGCGGCATTATCCTTCATTGGGGAAATCCGATAGCTTTCGTGCGGCGGCCAATTTGCGATCACTTGCGCCGACCAAGAATTATGCCTTCATTGGGGCCGAGTTCAATTGAATGCGCTAAAATCTCCGCGCGTCGCTCGGAGAACGACGATAACAAAATACACGTATCCGATTCATCGAGCATGCGGCTAACCGTTGCGGGTTCGGCACTTAGATTGAGTGCTACTGCAATGCGTTCTTGTTCATGTTCTCGAAGGAAAGTGAGAATGTCCCCCTCGGCACGTATCGAATGCAGCGCGCCTCGGATTAGGACCTGGCTCCCGCGTCGGAGCGCGATGAGCGTTCGATAGAACTGAAAAAGTGAGTTGGCATCGGACCGCTGTCTAGCAACATTCCGCTCGCGGTAATCCTTTCCGATCGGCAGCCATGACTCGGTGATCGAGAACCCAGCGTGATCGCTGGCATCCCAATGCATGGGGGTTCGGCAACCATCGCGGCCCAGAGCGTAGCCCGGCACGTTCAGTTCAACAGGGTCGCGTATCCGGTCTGGCCGAATTTGCGCCTGCTTCAAACCAATTTCATCGCCGTAATAGACCGTTGGCGTGCCATGCAGCGTTAGCAGCAGCATCGCCGCAATTCGCACCTGCTCCTCGCCGATCCGGCTGGCGATCCTTGGCCGGTCATGATTTCCCAGAACCCAGTTTGGCCAACCGCCAGGAGGTAGGGCCTCATTGTATTCGCGAATCAGATCCGCCAAAACCTCAGCGCGCCAGGAAGCAGTCAACAAGGTGAAATTAAAAGGGAGATGCACCCCGCTTAAGTCGCGACCGTAATAGGCAACTAGCCTTTCGATGGGCAGGTAAAGTTCGCCGATCAGCAGACGGTCGGAAAATCCGTCTGATACCCGCCGCATCTCTGCGATGACCTCCTGCATTTCGGGTCGATCGGCGGTATAGAGTGGAATTAGGGCGTGATTGGGCGGACTCGTGGGTTTGTAATCGGGATTGATCGGATTGTCCCGAAACTGCTCGTCCTTTATTACGTACCAGACCGCATCAACGCGGAACCCATCGATTCCTCGCCGGAACCAAAAGCGCATCGCGTCATATATAGCGGCGCGAACATCTGGATTGCGCCAGTTGAGGTCGGGCTGTGCAGCGAGGAAGGTGTGGTAATAATATTGGCCGGTAAGCCAATCGAGCTGCCAGCCGCTGCCGCCGAATTCCGAAAGCCAGTTATTTGGCACCCCCCCGCTGGGCGCAGGATCTCGCCAGATATACCAGTCGCGCTTTGGATTGGTCCGCGATGATCGGCTCTCTACAAACCAGGGGTGCTCGATCGAGGTGTGATTGGGTACCAAGTCAAGGATCACCTTGATCCCGTGGGCATGTGCGTCGGCGATTAGCCGGTCCAGGTCGTCGAGCGTGCCGAAGAGCGGATCAATATTGACGTAGTCGCTGATATCGTAGCCAAAATCGGCCATAGGCGAAGGGAAGATAGGTGACAGCCAGATTGTCTCGATTCCGAGTTCGACCAGGTACGGGAGGCGTTCGATAATGCCGAGGAGGTCTCCCACGCCATCTCCATCGGAATCCTGGAATGAGCGTGGGTAAATTTGGTAAATGATCGTGCTTTGCCACCAAGGCATGGAGTTCATGGTCAGCATTTCCAATCTATGACGAGATTTTTGATTTACGGGGCTATAGACCTGAAGCGAGTTAAACGTGGGCAGAGAGGCAGCGTTCCTCGACTTCCAGAAAAAACGTCGACCTCACGCAGCGCAGGCGGGATGGACATTAGGATCAGTGGTGCGCCGGTGGCGGGGCGGTGCCTGTCGTGGCGGTTGGCTGAAGCCTCGACTCCCAGCCTCGACTCCCAGCTATCCAAACAGGTTGAGACAGCGGTAGACTGCCCGACCGCTTCCCTTCCCAAAACCGGCACCTTTGCTAAGCCACCCGATTTGGCTACAGCAGATTGTTGCGTTTTGGCATGAGCAATACCGTCGGTGGCCGCGCAACCGATTGGTACTATGGTCCCGCCAAATTAACAGCGGTCCGTGACTTCAGCTGCAGCTGAGGCTCGCCATTTCGATCTCGATGGCGGTCCATCCGGCCGGAAGCCTTACAGGGCGTTCAGCCCATCGCCTCCAGAATTACCTGGAGCTTCGGGAAAGAATTCGACTTCATATCGCGAAACCCGAGGTCAGCAGCGGCGGGTTGCCTCATGCCTTTATTCGCTGAGCTCCGACCACTCGACCTTAAAGGATGTAACGTAAAAAGCTGATGCCCAGTTTTGGGCCATTGTTCAACGCGACGACCGAAGATGAAATCACGAAGGGTTCGCTGATGACCCTCTCTTTCGAAAGTTTTGAGATCGCTTCTTACGAGAGTCTCCAGGCCATGGCCAAGGCCCTGGATTTGCCACAGGTGGCTCGTATGGCGGAGCAAAACTTGGAAGAGGAGCGCGCGATGGCCTCTTGGCTGGACGACAACCTACCGCTAATTGCGAAGGAGTACGTCCAGCTGGCACTCACCGGCCATTCGACGAAACGATAGCCGTCCAGAATAGCGTGCCTCAATATTCGCCATGGATTTGGCAAGTTCTTGTGGCTCATGACCGGCGATCGAAGAGCAACTGTGGCCCTTCGCCCGGTGAAGAGGTTTACCTAGCCGACTCTCGATTGAGTGGCTGAGCGCATCCGATTACTGGAACCGAGCTCGGGAAATTTCGTTAACATTGGTCGTATCGTGGGGGAGGCCGATATGTCTAAGATTTGCTGGACTCCGGCGTTTGTATCGAACTTATCTAAATATTTCGTTCGAAGAAGGCAAATCGGTCAAGCGCCGCCGCCGCAGCGGCTAGGCGTTTACGCCAGCACTTTTACTTTGGACATTAAAAGAAAATATTGAAGCGCCGCCTTCAATGTACCCAGCACGCCAGCGATCGCCGGCAGATAGCTAAGGGCCTGATGCGAAATAACCGCTTTAATCGCTCCCGGTCGCTCGCCGGCACTGGAGTGGCACAGGGTTGCCGGCGCAAGCTAGGCGGAGGGCTGGGAGAGAGTCAGTAGCCGCGGCCGTCCTGCTGTTTGAGCTTTTTAATTCTATGGCGTTGATAAACGTCGATCTCGCGGGACAGGGGAGTGTTACGGTAAAAACTGAGGTGGGTTATTGAGACTAGGTGGGCGTTTTGGGCTTGTGGACCGCCGATGTCGAGGCAGCAGATTATGCCTCCTTCGTCTCCAGTATAAAATACGTCGATTACCTTGCACCGTTCCGGAATTGGCATCTCTGGAGATTTTTCCGCCAACAATCGTATGGGGCTTTGCGAGAGCCTCGCTTCGAGCGGAACGACTGCCTTCAGTTTTTCCAAGAGGAAGTTGGCTTTCTCCAGGTCGTCGATCATCAATCGTCCTTGTCGAGGTGAGGTCCGTCTTTGGAGGGGCGGGCTGGGTTGTATTCAAGTGTGTTTAGCGGAGATCGGTGAGATCGTGTAATTACACACACCCCTCCGTGGAAGCTGTCGTTCTCAAGGTTGATTGCGGCCATTTCCCGATCGGAAACCTTTATGCCTTTAGGATACTCGTTTTCGTCGAGGCAGCAGTGGACGTTGAGGCCCGTTCGGGTCTTGGTTGCGCCAATCAGTTGGATGATAACCTGGTGACTGATGAGGGGCTTGGCGCGCCAATTTTGCGTAATGAAGGCGAACAGCCTGTGCTCGATACGGTTCCACTTGCTGGTGCCGGGGGGATGATGAGCGACGGTGATGGCAAGGCCGGTTTCGTTGGCAAAGACCTGAAGCTCACGCTTCCATAGTCGGACACTGGCCCCGTTGCTGCCCCCGCAATCGGCAGTGATCAAAAGACGGGTTGCACCGAGATAGCGCTTCTGCCCCAGGGCGCGCCACCAGCGGCGGATGCTCTCGACGGCAAAAGCAGCCGTGTCGTGATCGATGCCGAGATTTACCCAGCCCGTATTCGCCGCAATATCGTAAACGCCATAGGGCGCGACCTTGCCAAGTTCAGGGATCTGGAAATCGTGAACCCGCACCGCTTGCGGCTTGCCCTTCGCCCCCAGCTCGCGTCCGAGCGCGCCGAGCTTGACCTTGGCATTAAGCCGATGGATTTGGAGATCACATGTCCGAAACCCCTCGGCACAGCTGGGGCATTCGAGGGGATACCTTCCGAATTGATTCGGATGTGTTCACCAAAAACTATCCAGGCCAAAAAAATAACACCACTGCTCGCTGCGGTTGGACTCATTGCTAAGTAAAAGCGCCGGTCATTCGTGCTCCTGTGAACCTGCGGTATTGAGCCAGCATTTCCGGGCAGGGGCCCGCCGCAATCGCCTCAATTCTCGACGTCCACTGCGATTTCGTCGCTGACCTCGCCGACCAGCCGGCTCATCGCTGCCACTGTGTCTGGTGTCCCGCTCCTCCCCAGCGGTTCATCCCGACTGAAACTATGCGGCACCGCCGGTGCGTCCTTCTGCTGACCCTTCAGCGTCCATTGCCCGCGCAACACGACGTGGTTGCCTTCCGGGCCGAAGTCTTCGATGGTGATCGAGAGCAACGCGCTGTCCTTGTTTGGCTCATCAAGGACGCGGCCTGTGCCTAGTCGTGCCGTCAGATCGGCCACCAGTACACGCCGAATCATGCTGTCGACCGGTTCCATCCAGCGTTCGTATTCGCGGATGTCGGCGAGGTTCTGGTCCTGTTTGATGACGATCTGTGGGCGGTCCAGATAGGCTGGGATTGAAACATCGTTGATCGCGATCGTCCGGGCCGCGCCAGTCTGCCCGGCACGCGCCGTCGGTTCGGTCGCGCTCAGCGTGAAGTATTTGTTTTCCGGGCTCGAGCAGCCCGCCAGCGCAAGCATCAGGCAGGCGGCGGCACATTTGGATATCCACCTCATTTCGGTTTCCCGCGCAGCAGGGATTCGGGGTGGTTTTCCAGGTAGTCGGCGAGGTTGCGCACCGAGCGGGCGGCCTCGCGGAGCTCGCGGAGCGTGCCGGAAAGGTCACCGCCGTTGCCGCCGGCTGAGTCGGCCTTTTTCAGCGTGCCGTCCGCAGAATCGGCAAAGGCGCGCAGCTGGGTCAGCAACGGGCCGATCTGGGCATTGGTCTGGCGGGTGATGCCATCAATGTTGCTCAGGCTCTTGTCTAGTTCCTGAATGGAATGCTTCATCTGGGGCGACGAGATCACCGCGTCGACTGAGTTGAGGGTTTTCCTGAGGCTGCGGACCGTTGCGCTGAGGTCCTCCGCCGGCGCGGTCGGGAACTCGGGATAGGCGCCGCCGAGAACGATCTTGGCCGGCGCCGCGTCGTCGACGAAGCCGAAATCGACCTGCATCTGCCGGGTGAGGGGATTGCTCGCGATCAGCTGGGCCCTCAGTCTTTGCGCTACCAGGCGCTCGAACAAAGCGGAGGTCTGGGAGTCCAGATCCGGGCTATGCGCATCCAGATCCTTGAAATTCAGCCGCTCGGGCTCTATCCCGACGACGACCAGCGGCTCCGCCGTTCCGGCCGCCACGTCGAACTCGACATACGCCTCGTCGACCTGTCCGATCTTCCGGCCGAACATGGTAACGTCGTCTCCGGGGGCCAGGCCGGCTATGGAGCCCTGCGGCCTTAGCAGGAAGCGGACCTTCGCAGTGTAGACCGCCTCCTCGGCGCGACGCTGGTCGCCGAACAGCGTGAACTTATCTCCGTCATTGGCCGGCGGGCCTGCGATCCCATTCTTGGGCACGTCGAACATGACCCCGCCCAGGAATATGGTTTGCAGGGAGCGCGCCGCCACATTCAGGCCCTGTGCGCCGACCGAGACCTCGACCCCCGACGCGTTCCAGAATTTCGTACCGGTATGGACCAGCCCGGTATAGGGATCGGTGATGAAGATCTGCACGGTGACCGCAGGCCTGTCCGCCGATAATCGATAGCCCAGTATCTCTCCGACCTTTACGCCGTGGTAGATGACCGCCGACCCCTGTTCCAGCGTACCCAAGTCGTCGGTCAGCAGGGTGAAGGCCTTTCCTCCGATGTCCGGGTTCGTCAGCGGCGGCGCCTCAAGGCCGAGGAATCGATAGGTTTTGTCGCCACCGCCCGGTGCCATTTCGATATAAACCCCGGACAGAAGCGTGTTCAGGCCGGTGATCCCCTCAGCAGAGACCCGAGGGCGTACGATCCAGAACTTGGTGTCCTTGTTGAGATAATCCTCGCTCAGCCGGTTCATGCGGGCGGTAACTTCGACATGCTTGAATCTGTCGACGGGGCGAAGGCCGACGACAGTGCCGAGGACCACGTCCTTATGCTTGATTTCGGACCTGCTGATTTCCAGCCCGTCGGCAGTCTCGAACTGGATGGTGATTTCCGGGCCACGCGATGACAGGCTATTATACAAGAACCAGCCGGCGAGCCCTAAAGCGATCACCGGTAGCAGCCAGATGATCCGCAGGGGGCGACGGCGATAGATTGCGGTCTTTGTAGCTTCCTCGCCGCGTTGTGCTTCGTCCTCACTCACGCTTCGTCTCCGCAACATCCCAGAGGAGGCGCTGATCGAACGTCATTGTGGCGACCATGGTCAGAACTACAACAGAACCGAAGGCCAATACACCCGGCCCCGGGACGACCGTCGCCAGCTTGTCGAACATGACGAGACCGGATAGCAGCCCCGCGACGAACACGTCGGTCGCCGACCATCGTCCGATCATTTCGATCACGCGATGAAGCTGCGTATTCGCACGTAGGTACCGCACGGACGGATAACGAATCGAGATCAGCAGCCAGGCAAGCCCGATCAGCTTCACCAGCGGAACGACGATGCTCGCCACGAAGATGATCACCGCCAGCGGCCAGTCCTCGCTGGTCAGAAGCTGACGCACGCCGCCGATGATCGTGAAGGTGTTGCGGTGGCCGAGCGAGACGATGGTGAAGACCGGGTAGAGATTGGACGGGAAATAGAGAATGATCCCACTCAGCAGCAGCGCCCAGGTGATCTGGACGCTGTCGGGCTTTCGCCGATGGAGGACGGCGCCACAGCGGCGGCAATGGGCTATGCCGTCGGGCGCGCCCGGTTCCTGCAGCAGATTGCAAAACAGGCAGCTGATCGCATTCGCGTGCGGCGTGATATCCGCCGGCTCTTCAAGGAAATCCCAGAAGCGATGGCGGTCAAGCACTGAATCGAATAGCGTCAGGCACCAGACCAGGCCGATCAATACCCACAGGCCCGGCGTCATCTCCACGCGCACGAGGTCGCGCAGTTTGGTCATCGAAATCAAGGCGGCGACCAGGAAGACATCGAGCATGGTCCAGGGCCGCAGTGTCTCCGAAAAACGATAGACTCTCGCCACGTATTTTGGCCGATGACCTGTCTGTACGCAGGCGATGACGAAGAGGAGGGCAACGGCGCGGCCCATCGGCGCGAAGACAATGCAGACGAAGGCGAACAAGGCCATCGGCGACATGCCGTAATGGAAAAAGCCGGAGACAGCGGTGCTCAGCCCGCTCTCGGCATGCCGTCCATGCAGCTCGATCCGCTGCAGCGGGAGCGACAACAAGACTATGAAGGCGATCACAGCCGCGAGTAGAATAGGAAAAGCGAGGTCGAGATGGACCAGTCCGCTGCCCATTGTCTCGCCGCAGCGTCGGCATTTCCGGTCATAGCCCGCCTTGGGCGGCGGCAGCGCCTGGATTTCCGCGCACGCCCGGCAAGCCACAAACCGGCTCTCCGCCGGCTCCATGGCGTGCGATCCGGACAAGCCGGACAGCAGGTGAGTGGCTGGTTCTGCGGTCAATCTAGGCGGCCGATCAATTTGCACGCTGGTATAACAAGCGCTGCACCGGCTTCGAACGTTCCATCGGGTATAACGGAAACATCGACGCTATTCCGCCGATTCCGATTAGCAATCACACTTTCTTATGCGTTACTTTCCACGAGGAGCTGGCCGGATCGTCTGCGATATTATCGGGATTATCGCGCTTTTGCTGGTCATCTGGGCCGCGCACGGCCCGCATCCATGTCAACGCGGGCGCCCCTGTCGAGGCCCGTGTCGAGCCGATTAGATCGAGCTGCCCGCCTTTGATCAACGGCAGGGCTTCTGAACCGTGAACACCGTTCCTTTTACGTTGGCGCCAAAGTAAGGTCGAATTGCGCCTCGCTCATCGCGCCTCAGGTGCCATTCCACCGAGTCCAGCATTGGCGAACAGCACGTCGATGCTGCTCGCTTTCTCCCGCACCGCTGCAAACAACCGATCCAGACCGTCGGGATTCGCGACGTCGCCCCGAATTGCTGCGACGCCGCCGCTGATCGTCGCGACCGTCTTGTTCAGTTCATCCTGGCGACGGCCCGCGATAAAGACGCGCGCGCCCTCAGCTACAAATCGCAACGCCGTCGCCAGCCCAATGCCGCTGCTGCCAGCGCCTATGGCTGCCGTTTTGCGTTCAAGTCTGCTCATGGAAGCCTGGACAGAACCTCGGCTAGTCCTTGCGCTCGCGCTCGGGCTGCGGCGTTTGCGAGCGCGTGATCTCCGCCCTCTCAGACCGTAACTGCACCGTCTCGACAGTT
>JAQGIF010000170.1 GCA_028291345.1 Rhodospirillales bacterium
ACAGTGGAGAAGCCTGCGGCGGCGGCAATGTCGAAGTCGATTTCGAAGGCCAGAAACGTTCGAACGAGACGCACCGGAGCACGACCGATCCCGACGCTCTGCTCTACTGCAAGGGTCCGGGCATGGAGGCGAAACTGTGCTTCATCGGCCATGGGCTGATGGAGAACCGCTCGGGGTTGCTTGTCGATGCCAGGCTTACGCGCGTCTCGGGGCATGCCGAACGGCCGGCCGCGCTCGACATGATCCAAGCTTTCGCCAATCGGCCGGTCGCGATCACGCTCGGCGCCGACGAGGGTTACGACGCGGTGGACTTTATCGAAGAATTGCGCACGCTGAACGTGCGGCCGCATGTGGCCCAGAGCACGAATGGCCGGCGCTCGGCGATCGACAAGCGGACCACGTGCCATGCCGGCTATGCCGCGAGCCAGCGCATCCGCAAGCGGATCGAGGAGACGTTCGGCTGGACCAAGACGATTGCCGGCATGCGCAAGACCAAGCTCAGAGGCCTGCCCAAGGTCGATTGGGCCTTCACCTTCGCCGCCGCGGCCTACAATCTGGTCCGGCTGCCCAAGCTCCTGGCCGAACCGGCATGAGCGTCGCGGCCGGCTGTCAGCTGATCGGCCGGTGGCGGATCGTCGAGGCCGATCTGTGGGATCGCGACTATCTCGACTTGGTCGAACCGGCCTATCTCAGCATCAACAAGAATGGTCGAGGCGAGTTTGCCTTCGGCGTCGTCAACGCCACCATGGAACTTGAATATGCCAAAACCATCGTCTTCTTCAGATGGATCGGATCCGACGAAGGCGATGAAATCTCCGGATCAGGATCCGCCGAACTCGGCGACAACGGCATCATCGAAATCGAGCTGTCTTTCCACAACGGCGACGACGCCGTTCTCAAAGCGCACCGCGAATGACTCGGGCCATCGGTCTCTTGCGCCAACAACGCACCAATCATGGATGAAAACCACCGCGTGATCGCCCGAGCAGGTCCGGCTCTGCGTCACAACTTGGACGAACCGCCCTCACAGACCAGCGTTCACAACGCTCCTCGCTGTCTGCACTCAGTCGCCTGAGGCAGCTTCAAACCTCAAATCCCCATAGCTCATCCCGCGGCCCGCGGGTTCGTTCTTCGGGGACTTTCGTGCGCTTGCCAGCGTCCGAAACTCTTCACGATGGCGGACCGCCAGCTTTCGGTCGCTGATTAGGAAATCCGGATCCCCGCCATCCCGAGCTGCGCCGAATTCGCGACGCAAGGAAAGGCCATGTTTCCGGGACGCTATGATTCACGCCCTCACGCCCTCACGGACGCCATGTGCTTCAGGCGGTTCTGCAGCGCGTTGTAGGTAGCGTATTTATAGATCTCCGACAAAGTCGGGTAATTGTAGCATGTGGCAATGAACAGGTCGGCGGTGGCGTTGGACAGCAGGGCGGTCAGGCCAATATGGACCAGTTCGCTCGCCTGCTCGCCGATGACGTGGACGCCGACCAGCTTCATGTCGTCGATGCGGAACAGCAGCTTCAGGAAGCCGTCCCGGTCGCCAATGATCTCGCCGCGGGCATTGGTCTTGTAATAGGCGTGGCCGCAGACATAGGGGACGCTCGCCTTGGTCAGGCTCTCCTCGGTTTCGCCGGCCATCGAGCATTCGGGGATGGTGTAGATGCCATAGGGCAGGATCGGCGCCAGCCGCTCCTTGAATTTCAGGTCGAAGGCGTGGGACATGGCGATGCGCGCCTGCTCCATAGAGGTCGAGGCCAGCGCCGGGAAGCCGATCACGTCGCCCGCCGCATAGATATGTGGGACGCTGGTCTGGTAATGCTCGTTGACCGTGAGCAGCCCGCGATTGCTGGGCGCGATGCCGATCGCCTCCAGCCCCATATTCTTGGTCGCGCCGTCGCGCCCGGTGGCGGCCAAGACGATGTCGACCGGGAAGCGATGGCCGGACTTCAGGGTGATCTGGAGCTTTTCCGTAGGATCGATCGACTCAACCGTGTCAGACAGAAACAGGTCGATATCGAGCTTTTCCATCGCGTGTCTCAGCGCTTCGCTTATTTCGGCATCCATGAAGCCGAGCAGGCGGTCGCGTCCGTCGATCAGCGACACCTTGATGCCGAGGGCGGCGAACATGCAGGCATATTCGCAGCCGATCACCCCGCCGCCGATCACCAGCATCGTCTCCGGCATATCGTGCAGTTGCAGGATCGTGTCGGAGTCGAAGACGCGCTTGTCGTGGAACGGCATGTTGCCCGGTTGGGTGGGACTGGACCCGGTGGCGATCAGGAACTTGTCGGCGGTCAGCAGCGTCTGTGTGCCGTCCGCCCCGGTGACGGAGACGGTGTTGGCGTCAATGAACGATCCGGCGCCGTGATAGACGTCGATCGCGTGATGCTCGATATTGGCGGTGATGCGCGCCTGCTCGCTGAGCACGACCTCCTTTTCGCGATAGAAGAAGTCGCGGGCGGTGACCCGGTCCTTCATCTCCAGGTTGATGCCGAAAAGCCCGCGCTTCTCAAAGCCGGAGAGATAGAGCGCCGATTCCCTGAGCGTCTTGGAGGGCAGGGTGCCGGTATTGGTGGCGGCGCCGCCGAAGCTCGATTCCCTCTCGACGAGGGCGACCTTCTTGCCGAAGAAGGCGGCTTGCGCCCCGCCTTTCTCGCCTGCTGGTCCCGAACCTAGGACGACAAGGTCATGATGCGTGGCACCCATTGTAACCCTCCGGTAAAAACCAGACGACAAACGTAGTTACAGTCGCACAATTGCGGTTACAGTCCACTGTTTCCTGCTGTTTTGGCGGCCTATTCTTTCGGTCCCGAGCGGCCGGATCTTAATTCCATAATTGCGAACTAAAGTTGTGCCAAAATCTTAAGGCAGCGTCTACAACGATAACCGCAAAACACATGACCCGCTCCGATGGTCTCAGAACGGGCTAGCGGCGGCGAGACCAGCCGAGCCGATCAGCAGTTTCCTGCGGGATGTTCTGAGGCCGGAGAATGATGAACAGTCGGCCATAGTGATTTCTTAGTGCGCAACAATTGCATCGGGTGCGGTCCGCACGGAACCCGTCATCGACAGAATCGAAATCCCGGCGATTCTACAATGGTTCTGAGACATAAAACTGAAGAAATAATTTAAGGCTAATATACATTAAATTTACTTACATCTTTTGATAATAGGGTCTGTTTGTTTACACATCTAATTAGATACATTACGTTCGAGGCATTCCTGAACGGTAGCCGGGCCGTCTTTCCCATGTATTTGCTTCAAATCTTCCTTCTGGATAGCGTGGAAATGCTGAACGGGCTCTGAACGATCCGCGCGGATATGCATCAGATTAGATAAAATAAGTTAAAATCTAATCGCTTTCGGAGTGGTAATTTTGAGGCAGCGGATCTAGTTCGGGGGAGAGATATGACAACATTTACTTGGGTGGGTGGCAGCAGCACCAATTGGGCCGACCCGGCCAACTGGACACCCACGGGATACCCCAGCGCCGCCGGCGATACCGCGCTTATCGACAATGCCGGCACCTATACGGTGTCCGTTGCCGACGGCGAAATCGACACGATCGATAGCCTGACCCTCGACGCGCCGGGTGCGACCCTCTCCGTCAATGGTACGCTGGCGTTCGGCGGCGCCAACACGGCGTCGATCAATGCGGGCACACTGGCTTTGGGCAGTACCGGCAGTATCACGGGTTTCCCGGATGTGACCGTCGCCGCTGGCGCGACTCTTGATGTCAGCAATAGCGCCAATCAGGTCCTGGGGTCGCTCTCGGGCGCGGGTCTTGTGCTGGTGGGCAGCCAGCTGCTGGTGATCGGCGTTGACGGCCAAAGCACCACCTTCTCCGGCACGCTGCAGGGCGCCGCACAGGACTCCAGCCAGGTCGAGCAGATCGGTACGGGTACGCTGACCCTCGACAACGCGACGATGAACGCGGGCGAGCTTCTGGTCGGAAACGGCAACCTGGCGGTGGGCGACGGCACCAATCAGCTTTTCTATCTCGCCGTCGGCGAAGGGATCGGCAGCAACGGCAACGCCACGATCTCGGGTGGCGTTTTGAATATCGGAACCATCGGCACCGACCCGAATAACCTCCATGCCTCTTTTCAGGTCGGCGATTTCGGCGGCACCGGACTTGTCACCCAGACCGGCGGCACGGTGAACATCACCGGCTCGCTCAATATCGGCAATCAGGGCGGCACTGGAACCTACAACCTTCAGGACGGCACCGTTAACTTACTGGCGGGCCTCTATGATATCGGCCGCAATGCTGACGGCAACCCAGCGGGGTCGGGCACGCTGAATGTCAGCGGCGGCCTGCTGGACATAAAGGCCGGGTCTCTCGTGCTCGGCAATTTTTATCCGAATTCTGGGACGAACGGCCAGAGCAACGGCCTGATGGTACAGACCGGCGGGACCGTGCTGGTTGAGGGGAGCGGCGCAATCGACCTGTCGTCGCTCGGCAACGGCGAGTACGACCTGAATGGCGGGACGCTGGAGGTCGGCGGCAGCGGCCTGGAAAATCACTATCAAGGCGGCAGCGGCACCGGTGCGCTGCATATGGGCGGCGGCACGCTCGCGGTCACCGGCGCGAATCTGACCACCGACGCCACCGTCGTCCTGGATGCCGGCTCCAGTTCCGCACTGGCGCTGGGCGCGCTGAATGCAACCTTTTCCGGCGGCATAACCGGCGCGGGCACGCTGGAGGTTTCGGGAACCGGGACCGCAAGTTTCGCTGCGCTCAATGCAACCGGCACGCTGGAGTTGCAGGGCGGCACGGTGGATATCACGAACACCGGCGCGATCGGCCAGATTCATGTCGATACTGGGGCGTCCACGTCGCTGACGATGACAGCCGGGAAAGCAATGAGCGTCGCGGGAGCCATCGCGATCGATGCCGGCGCAACGCTGACGGTCAACGGCAGCATCACCGGTTCCCCAATGTGACCGTCGCCGCTGGCGCGACTTTTGATGTCAGCAATAGCGCCAATCAGGTCCTCGGGTCGCTCTCGGGCGCGGGACTTGTGCTCGTGGGCGGCCAGCTCCTGGTGATCGGCGTTGACGGACAAAGCACCACCTTCTCCGGCACGCTGCAAGGCAGCGCACAGGACTCCGGCCAGGTCGAACAGATCGGTACGGGCACGCTGACCCCCGACAACGCGACGATGAACGCGGGCGAGCTTCTGGTCGGAAACGGTAATCTGGCGATCGGCCCCGGCACCAATCAGCTTTTTTATCTCGCCGTCGGAGAAGGTCCCGGCAGCAGCGGCAACGCCGCGATCTCGGGCGGCGTTCTGAATATCGGAACCATCGGCGCCGCACCGGGCCCCCCTCCGTTCCGCTTTGCAGGTCGGCGATTTCGGCGGCACCGGTCTCGTCACCCAGACCGCTGGCACAGTGAATATCACCGGCTCCTTCAATATCGGCAATCAGGGCGGCGCCGGGACCTACGACCTGCAGAACGGCACGGTCAACCTGCTGACCGGCCTCTATGATATCGGCCGCAACTCCGGCAATAACGCGGCGGGTTCGGGCACGCTGAAGCTGGAAGGCGGCCTGTTCGACATCAAATCCAGCAATTTCATACTCGGCAACCGCGATACCAATTCCGGCACGCTCGGGCAGAGCAGCGGCAAGGTGATACAGACCGGCGGCACCATGCTGGTCGAGGGGACCAGCGCGATCTTCCTGTCGGCGCGGGGCAATGGCGAATATGACCTCGATGGCGGCACGCTCGAGATCGGCGGCACCGGACTGAGAAGCAACTACAATGGCTCCGGCGGCACCGGCGCGCTGCATATGGGCGGTGGCACGCTCGCGGTTACCGGCGCGAATCTGACCACCGACGCCACCGTCGTCCTGGATGCCGGCTCCAGTTCCGCACTGTCGCTGGGCGCGCTGAATGCAACCTTTTCCAGCGGCATAGCCGGCGCGGGCAATCTGGAGGTCTCGGGGACCGGCACGGCCGCCTTTTCCACCCTTGGCGGTACAGGCACCGTCACCATCGACGCAGGCAGCACAGTGTCGGTCGCAGGTGCGGTTGGCGCGGATGAAACAATTGCCTTCAACGGTGCGGGCGGAACTCTGGCACTTGGTTCCCCCGGCACTTTTGCGGGAACCATCACGGGTTTCGACGCCGGGGATCGGATCGATCTGACGACTCTCGCCTTCATCGACGGCGGCACGGCCGTTCTGGACGGCGCGACCGACATACTGACGATCACCGATGGTACCCGAACCTACACCCAGCAGTTGGCCGGCAACTATACCGGCGACTTTTTTCATCTGATCGATGATGGGCATGGCGGAAGCTATGTCACCGAGGACCAGGTTCCCTGCTTCTGCCGGGGCACGCGAATACTGACGGCGAAGGGCGAGGTCGCGGTCGAGGATTTGCGGGTCGGCGACAAGGTGGTGACGATCGCCGGCGAAGAGAAGCCGATCGCCTGGATCGGCAGCGGCCGGCGGGTGCTCACCGGGAAGAACCCGGAAGCTCGGCCTTTGATCGTGCGTGCTGACGCGCTCGCCGACGGCGTGCCGCTGCGCGACCTGTATCTGACGCGCGGCCACTCGCTCTATCTGGACGGCGTGCTGATCCCGGTCGAGTTCCTGGTCAACGAGCGTTCGATCCTGTGGGACGAGGCGGCGACCGAGGTCGAATTCTACCATCTCGAGCTCGAAGAGCATGCCGTGCTGCTGGCGGAGGGCGCGCCGGCCGAGAGCTACCGCGACGATGGCAACCGGTTGCTGTTCGATAACCCAGAGCCGCCGCGTTTCGCCGCCGCCAACATGGAGAGCTTCGCGCCGGTGCTGACGGGTGGGCCGGAAGTCGACCGGATCTGGCTCGAGATCCTGGATCGCGCCGGCTTCGAGGCGACCGAGGCAACCGACGACCCCGACCTGCACCTCGTCGCCGACGGCGAACGCATCGAGGCGCATGCGGTCGACTGCCGGATGCACGGTTTCCAGGGCATCT
>JAQGIF010000289.1 GCA_028291345.1 Rhodospirillales bacterium
GGGCTTTATCAATACACACGTAAGAGACGGCAAGCTTTCCCATCATAATTCCAACATACACGACTTCCGTATCGACGCTGCGCCGATTCCGACGCAGCATGGGATGTATCAAATGCTGCCACGACGCAAGACGCAGCCCATGCAAAGATGATTTTTTTGTTAAACTGGCCAAAACCAAAAATTGTCTAAAATCAAAGTGTTATTTACTGCACGCGATCTCGCGACTTGCCGATCGCGCGGCGCGGCTTCGACTTCGTTTCGCAGGCGCCGGTAGACGGTTCGAGACGTGGGCTATCCTTTCAAAGATTAAAATCTTCGGTTAAGATGCACGTATTCGCCCATAGGATCTTTAATAAGGTGACTGATAATTCATCTCTTGGGTGGCGGCCCAAGATGAGATATTAGGATAGAAACTGGACACGGTGAAAAGAGTTCAGACATCTGTAAGGTGTCGAACCGCCGATCGAAAGAGTGGGAGGACGTCGAATGTTCCTTATGAAAAACGATAACGCCGAGTCCCTCGGACGATGGCGGCGGGGCATGATTCTGTCACTGGCGGTCGCTCTGCCCGCGATGGCGGCTGGCGCGGCATCGGCGGCCGAAACCAAAAGTTTCGTCGTCAGCTACTTCTACGATGCGAACTTTTCCGATGGGAAAAGCGATTGCCCAAATGGGCTGAACTTGTCGGCGATCGATTTCTATCGCCGCGACTTGGCTAAGGCCGGGCACTCGCATGACGAAATCGAGGCGGCGCTGAAGGACTTCCCGGGCGAGGGCGGCCTGAAGCAGCCGTGGGTCCCGCTCGTCGCTCACCGCGGCAACGGCAAGGACAATGTCTATGCCCATCCGGAGACGATGGCCGACCCGGGGATGATCGAAGTCACCGGCAAATATTCCTACGGCTTCAACCTGGACGGAAAGGGCGCGGCATCGCCGAGCAAGTTCGAGGAGCCGGACACGCACGAACAGGGCGTCAACAACCAGCTCTACAAGGTTGAGGGCTGCATCCGGTCCTATCGTGGCTTGCCGCCGCCCGGACGGCCCAGCCTGCCGGAAAATCTATGGGACGTGCTGCGTGACGTGATCCCGGCGTGGCTGGTCACGATCGACGCGCCGAACGGCTTCAGCAAGGACGGCCCCGTCACGGTGACCTGGGACAGGGCATTGGAGCGGATTACCCGCGACGCGAGCGGAGCCGCGGCGCAGCAGGATATGACCTATCAGGTCGATCCCGACCCGCGTTCGCATAACGAACTCAAGGGTCAGCTCAAGGGCAATGTGGTGACGGTTGAGCCGGCCGACTGGAAGATGGTGCTGGACCCGTACCTGCAGCCGGAAGTCCGCTTCGCGCAGACGCATATGCGGCTCACGATGGCGGCCGATGGCACCGCCCGTGGCGTCATCGGCGGCTATCAGCCATGGGCGACCATCTATTACGGCTTCGCCGACCAGGGACACATCAAGGAATATGCCGCGTCGATCAATCTTCCGGCGCTGTATTACGCGTTGAAGCGCGAAGCCGATTACGATCCAGATCCGAAGACGGGCGAAAACCGCCAGATCTCCAGCGCCTATCTGGTTGAGGCCGTGCGCGCCTTTGTGATGCCGGCGACCAACCGCACCGCCCAGGCGACCGACACCGATTCCAACGCGAAGGCCCGTTAAGAATGGCGTATGTCAAGAAAGCCTTGGCCTCCGTCGCACTCGCGCTGACGGTTTGCAGCACGGCGTTACTGGCGGCGGACGAAAAGCCCGCCGGCAGCGATGCGGTCACAAGACGGCTGAGCCAGGAACAATATCGTCAGGTCGTCTCCGATCTGTTCGGCCCGTCGATCAAGGTCGGTGGCCGGTTCGAGCCCGATATCCGCCGCGACGGCCTGCTGGCCATGGGTGCGAGTCAGGTCTCCGTCACCGCTTCCGGTCTTGAGGAATATGACAAGATCGCCCGCAACGTCGCTGCGCAGGTGGTCAGCGAACAGCATCGCGACACGCTGATCCCCTGTAAGCCGGCCAATGCGAAGGCACCCGACGATGCCTGCGCCGCTCAGTTCCTCAGCGAAACCGGCCCGATGCTGTATCGCCGGCCGCTGATGCCGGAAGAGCTGCAGTCGCGGGTCAAGGTCGCGGCCGACGCGGCCACAGGCCTCAAGGACTTCTATTCCGGCCTGGGCATCAGTCTGGCAACAATGCTCGAATCGCCGAAATTCCTGTTCCGCCAGGAAATCGCCGAGTCCGACCCGAATCATGCCGGCCAGTATCGGATGGATGCCTATTCCAAGGCGTCGCAGCTGAGCTTCTTCTTGTGGAATGCCGCGCCCGACCCGGAACTGCTGGCGGCTGCCGAGCATGGCGATCTCAACAGCGACAAGGGCCTGGCTAAGCAGGTCGATCGGATGATCGCCTCGCCGCGTCTGCAGGGGGGCGTTCGCGCGTTTTTCACCGACATGCTGGGCTTCGACGAATTCGAGACGCTGGCCAAGGACTCGATGATCTTCCCGAAGTTCAACACCAAGGTGGCGAAGGATGCGCAGGAGCAGACGCTCCGCACTGTTACCAACCTGCTAGTGACCCAGAAGGCCGACTACAGAGACATCTTCACCACCCACAAGACCTACCTGTCGCCGTTGCTGGCCTCGGTTTACGAGGTTCCGCTGGTGGCGCCGGCCGGCGGCTGGGCGACGTACGAATTCCCTGAGGGTGATCCGCGCGCCGGCATTGTTTCCCAGGTTTCTTTCGTCGCGCTGCACTCTCATCCGGGCCGCAGCTCGCCGACCCTACGCGGCAAGGCGGTACGTGAGGTTCTGTTGTGCCAGAAGGTTCCGACACCGCCGGCCAACGTCAATTTCACGCTGGTTCAGGACACCAAGAACCCGCAATATAAGACGGCGCGCGCTCGACTGCATGCCCATGCGACCGACGCCACCTGCGCCGGCTGTCATAAGATCATGGACCCGATCGGCCTCGGACTTGAAGCGTTCGATTCGGGCGGAAGCTTGCGGGCAAGCGAGAACGGCGAGACGATCGACACCACCGGTGAGCTGGACGGCATGAAGTTCACCGATGCCGGTGGTCTGGCAAAGGCAGTGCATGATGATCCGGCCGCGCCAGCCTGCGTCGTCTCCCGCGCCTCGTCCTATGGCCTTGGCCGGCTGCCGGCCAAGGACGAAGCCGAGTGGGTGAAGAACCTGCAGGCAGGCTTCAAGGAAGGCGGCTATCGCTTCCCGGCCTTGCTGCGCCTGATCGCCACCAGTCCCGAATTCTACCGCGTAGCTCCGCCCCAGATGGGCGCCATCGATGGGCAGTCCAAGCTGGCCCAGACAAATTCCAATCAGGAGATTCGGAAATGATCCCGATGAAGCCAGTGAATCGCCGCCGTATTCTGCGCGGCATCATGGGTGGCGCCGCCGTGTCGGTCGGCCTGCCTTTCCTCGACTGTTTCCTGGACACCAACGGAACGGCGCTGGCCGGCGGCCAGCAGCTGCCTGTGGTCTTCGGCACTTGGTTCTGGGGTCTGGGCCTCAATCCCGGCCGCTGGGAACCCGCGAAGCCCGGCAAGCTTGAGGCGATGAATACCGAGCTGCAGCCGCTCGCCGCCTACAAGGACAAGATGAACGTCTTCAGCGGCATGAAGGCATTCCTCGACGGCAAGCCCAACGGCGTGCACTTCTCGGGCGTCCAGGGCATGCTGACCGGCACCGTGCCGCGCGGCATGATCGCCGACAAGCCCAGTGTTGACACGCTGATCGCCGATGTCATCGGCACCCGCACCCGCTTCCGTTCGCTGGAAGTGGCCTGCGCGGGTAATCCGCAGCATAGCCAGAGCCGACGCAATGGCGCCGTGGTCAATCCGGCGGAAATCTCCCCGGCGGCGCTCTATAGCCGTATCTTCGGGGCTGAATTCACCGACCCGAACGCGGCCGACTTCAAGCCTGACCCAGCCGTTCTCGTCCGTCGCAGCGCGCTGTCGGCAGTGGCTGATGACCGCCAGAGCTTCGAGAAGACGCTGGGCGCCGCCGATAGGGCCCGACTCGACGAGTATTTCACCTCACTGCGCGGGCTCGAGCAGCAGCTTGACCTGCAGGCGCAGAAGCCGGCGCCGCTCGCCGCCTGCACAGTGCCGGGCAAGGTCGACGAAACTCCGGTCGGCACTGAGATCGAGATAGTCAAGGCGAACCACAAGTTGTTCGCCGGCCTGCTGGCACATGCACTGGCCTGCGGCCAGACCCAGGTCATCAACGTCGCCTTCGCCGACGCGACCTCGTCGCTGCGCCGCGCCGGCGGCACCCAGACTCATCATGAGTTCAGCCATGAGGAGCCGGTCGACGCCGCGCTGGGTTACCAGCCGACGCTGGCCTGGTTCTTCAATGAGATCATGACCAGCCTGGCCTTCTTCGTCGGCTCACTCGACGGCATCAAGGAGGGCGATAAGACGCTACTGGACCGCACCGTCATCATGACCGCCACAGACCTGGGTTATGCTAAGCTGCATGGGCTTGAGAACATGCCGATGCTGACCTTCGGCGGCGGCAACGGCCGTATCAAAACCGGCCTGCATATCGCCGCCCAGGGCGAGCCGAGCAGCCGCGTCGGGCTCACGCTGCAGCAGGCCATGGGCGTTCCGGTGTCGAGTTGGGGGACGGATTCGATGCAGACATCGAAGACCGTCACCGAGATCATGGCGTGACGTCGATACTGGAGATTTGAACCATGCGGTTAGTTCCAATTGTCGTTGGTGTGCTTGGCGTCGCCCTCGTTGCCGGCGGCCTCTATCGCTTTGCCGGTCATGGCGGCCAGCAGGGGATGGTTCTCGCCCTTGCCGAGCCAGCGCCTTTCGCCACGCCGCCCGGCGTAACCTACGAGACGGCGCGGACGGGCGGGACGGTGTTGCTGGCGACGGCCGGCATCCAAATTCCGGCCATGGCCGCCGCCTATGCCGATGCCAAAGGCATGACGCTTTACACCTACGACAAGGATGACCAGCCCGGAAAGTCCGCCTGCACCAGTGATTGTGCGACGCTGTGGCCGGCGTTGGCCGCCCCGGCTACAGCCACCGCCTTCGGCGACTGGACGGTCGTCACCCGAGATGACGCCAGTAAGCAATGGGCGCTGAAGGGCAAGCCGCTCTATACCTATTCCAAGGACAAGACGCCCGGTGACGGCGGCGGCAACGGTCTCGACGGTGTCTGGCACATCGCGCTGTTCAAGGCGGGCGAGGGCTACAAGATGCCGGACGGCGTCGCCTTGCTCGATTCGTCCAACGCGTCCGCCCAGGTCCTAGCCAACGAACAGGGCATGCCCCTCTATACGTTCGATGGCGACCCGAACGGCGGCAAGCCGACCTGCGTGTCACAGCCCTGTACCGACCACTGGACGCCCTATGTCGCGGCGCAGCTAGCCAAACCGATCCCCAACTTCACCGTGGTCGACCGCGGCGACGGCGTGTTCCAATGGGCATTCAAGGGCAAGCCGCTCTATACCTATGATGGCGACGTTGAACCCGGCGATGCCAATGGCAACGGCCTCGATGGCAAGTGGCATACGGCGGCCGTATTCCGCAACTTCATGCCTCAGGGCATCATCGTCGAGCGCAACCGCTTCGGCGCCAGCACGCTGGCGACTTCGGACGGCCGCGTGCTGTATGTCCGCGACCGCGTCGTCGGCACCAATACAGGCCATAATTTGCGTACCGGTTCGCGTGGCAACCCGATGGTTGGCAAAATTCTCGGTACCAAGTCCTGCGACGCGGAATGCGCCAAGACCTGGATCCCGCTGGCCGCGCCCGGCGATGCCCAGCCCTCCGGGTATTGGGACGTGGCGACGCGCGACGACGGGACTAAGCAGTGGGTGTATCGCGGTTTT
Organism: Rhodospirillales bacterium; assembly: GCA_028291345.1. Lineage (GTDB taxonomy): Bacteria > Pseudomonadota > Alphaproteobacteria > BOG-932 > Roseiterribacteraceae > BOG-932. The sequence continues at coordinate 5,860 of JAQGIF010000289.1, forward strand.
GCCGTTTACAGCTATTCCGGCGACAAGAAGCCGGGCGATATGCTGGGCAACGACACCTACGACATCATGGCCGGCAACGATCCCTTCATCATGGCCGATCTGGGCGTAAAGGGGATGGGCGCCTTTTTCTGGCATACTGCCACACCATAACCATATTGATGAAATGCCGTACGATCTGACCGTCAACGGGCAACACCACAGAGTCGACGCCGACCCGTCGACGCCGTTGCTGTGGGTGTTGCGCGACCATCTTGGGATGACCGGCACGAAATATGGCTGCGGCATCGCCCAGTGCGGAGCTTGCACGGTGCATATCGACGGCACGCCGGCCCGGTCCTGTCAGGTTCCGCTGGAAAGCGCAGCCGGCGTCAATGTCACGACCATCGAAGGCCTGTCGCCGGATTCGAGCCACCCGCTACAGCAGCTTTGGGTGGAGATGAACGTGCCGCAATGCGGCTATTGCCAGTCCGGCATGCTGATGGCCGCCGCGGCTTTGCTGTCCAAGATCCCCAACCCCACCGACCAGGATATCGACAGCTACGTCGATAATATCTGCCGGTGCGGCACATACCCACGCGTCCGGGCCGCCATCCACAAGGCAGCCGCCGGATCGAAGGCGTAGGAGGCGGCAATGGGAACCATGCCAAATCTCTCACGCCGGCAATTCATCGTCACCGCCGCCGCTGTCGGCGGCGGGATGGCGCTGAGTGTCGTGCCTGCCGAAGCGGCCTTTCTGGGCACCGAACCCTGGGCCGCAAGCGATGGGCTCGCGGGCGCGGAGTTCAGCCCCTGGATTTCCATCACGCCTGACGATGTCGTCACTGTTCGCGTCGCGACGCCCGAGATCGGCAACGGCGTCATGACCCAGACGCCGATGACGGTGGCTGAGGAACTGGCTTGCGACTGGTCCAAGATTCGCGCCGAGTTCGCGCCGACCAGCCGGGACTATCGCGAGAACGGCGTCTATGCGCCAGGCAACAGCCCGACTGGCTATTTCAGTGGCCGGTCGACCAGTGAAGACCGGATGAAGCTGCTGTTGCAGGTCGGAGCCAGCGCACGTGAGCGGCTAAAGACCGCCGCCGCTGCGACCTGGAAAGTCCCGGTTTCGGAGATCGGCGCTAAGGACAGCGTGTTGACCCACACCCCGACCGGGCGAACGCTACGCTACGGCGAGGTCGCCGCGAAGGCGGCCACGATCAAACTCGACGTCGAGCCGACGCCGAAGCCGCAAAGCGAATGGACGCTACTGGGCAAGGCGACACCAACCAAGCTGAATAACGCGGATATCGTCAATGGCAGCCTGATCTACGGCATGGATGTGCGTCTGCCGAACATGGTTTATGCCGCGCTTCGCCAATCGCCGGTTCATGGCGGCATGCTGAAGAGCTATGATGCCGAGAAGGTCAAATCCATGCCGGGCGTGCTGGCGGTGGTTACGGTCGATCCCCGCGAAACGCCGGGCCTTGCGATGAAGAGTGGCGCCCCGTTCGGCTATGGCGACACCCATGCACGTAGCGCGGTCGCGGTCATCGCCGAGCATTACTGGCAGGCCCGCAAGGCGCTTGATGCCCTGCCGGTCGAATGGGACGACGGAGCAGGCGCGCAATGGAAATCGACCGAGCAGATGGTCGATGCTGCGATCGCCGCGTTGGACAAGCCATCGGAGAGTATCGAAAAGGCGACCGGCGATGCGCGGCTGATCGACAGCCAAGATAAGATCGTCGAGGCGGTGTATGTCACGCCATTCTCGGATCAGGCGCCGATGGAGCCGCTGAACAGCACCGCGCTTGTCACCGCCGACCGTGTTGATGTCTGGCACCCGGGGCAGCAGTCCAGGCAAGCCTTTTGGGTCGCCGCCGACGAGGCGGGCATGGATCCGTCGAAAGTCTTCTATCACCAGACGTTCATCGGCGGCGCGTTCGGCCGGCGGATCTTTGGCGACGATTTGCGCATGGCTGTGGCCGTTGCCAAGAAATTCCCCGGCCGGCCGGTTCACACCATCTGGTCGCGCGAGGAACAGACTCGGCAAGGTAAATATCGCCCGCTGGTTGCTACGAAACTGCGGGCCGGCCTCGACAAGACCGGCATGCCGGCGGCGTTCATCGCCCATCAGGCGACCAAGGGGCATTTCCCGCGTCTGGCTGATACGCCCTATGCGCTGGGCTGCATCCCCAATGTGCGGGTCGATGCCCAGGAACTGCCATTCCATGTGATAACGGGCGCCTATCGCGGGCCGGGTTATAATTCGTACGCGTTCATGATCGAGACTTTCATCGATGAATGCGCGCTGGCGGCGGGCATGGACCCGCTGGAATACCGGCTGAAGCTTTTTGCGAAATGGCCCGATCCGGGTTGGACCAAGGTGTTGAAGGAAGTCGCCGACAAATCCGGCTGGGGCAAGACCCTGCCCAAGGGCGCGGGACAGGGCATCGCCATCGCCAATTGGGGCATGAATGGTAAGCCGCAGGCCGGTACGACCGTCGGCGTCGTCGCCACCGTCGAGGTGACGAAGAGCGGTATCCTCAAAGTCCATCAGATCGACGCCGCCTTTGATTGCGGGCGCGTGGTTAACCATGATGCGGCCTTGAACCTGGTGCAGGGCGGGCTGATCTTCGGCCTCAATATGGCGCTGAACGAAGAGATGAACGTCAAGGACGGCCGCATGGTCGAGGGTAATTTCGACCAGTATCCGATCTTGCGCACCGGCGACACGCCCGTGGTCAATGTCCATTTCGGCGGCCTGTCCGGTCATGACCGCTTTGCCGAACTGGGCGAACCGCCAGCAGGGCCCGTCGGGCCCGCGATCGGCAACGCCATCTTTCGGGCGACCGGCAAGCGTATCCGCTCGACCCCGATCCGGAAGCACGATCTGAGCTGGGCCTAAGGCGGACCAGCGCGTGGGTCGATCGCATTTCGGCCTTCGGTTCGCGGCCTGTTTAGTCCTGTTCGTAATCACGACCGGCGGCGTCCATGCCGAGGCTACCGATCGCCTGACCGTCACGGTACGAGACGGTGAGGTGCTGTTTCATGGCGCCGATTTGGATGTCGACCAGCTGCAATCTCAATTGACCGCAACCAGACGCCAGGGGTCGCGGGTCTATCTGCGCATCGGATCGGGCGCCAAGTCGGTCTATATCGACCGGGTGATCAAGGCGATCCGGTCGGCTGGTTTCACCGACATCGTGCTCGTGGGCCCGTCAGGGCTGGAAAAGGACCTGGATCCGCCGGTGTGAGCCATTGCGGCGGATCCAGGCGTCGTTTCACATCAGCTTGAATGTCACCCTGATCTGGGCTGGCGCGGCAACCGGTTTTCCGTTCACCAGCTTGGGCGCGAAGCGCCATTTCGGAAAAGCCTTACGGGCGGCGGCGGCGAAGCCATAACCGTCGGGAACCTCGGCGATCACTTGTGGATCGCCCACCGAGCCGTCCGGTTCGATGATAAAACTGAAATCAACATAGCCCGGAACGCCGCGATCTGCCGCCTTGTCAGGATAGATCAATCCGCCGCGATAGATGGGCTTGGGATTGATGATGACCGTCGGCGACGGTGGTTCTGTCGTCGTGACCATGGTTGGGGGCGTTCTGTCGAAACTGTCACGCGGTGGGAGGGGGAGTGTTCCAACAGTGGTGTGCACCTCCTCAATGACTGGCGCGCGGTCCGGTTGGAATGTCGGCGTCAGCTGCGACTTAGGTGGGGTCGATGGCGAGGCCTGGGTCATTGTGATGATATCGACCGGTGGCTCAGGCTGAAGCTGCACGGCTGGATGGAACGCCAGGCAATAGGCCAGTGCCATCAGGAGTCCGATATGCAAAGCCGCCGATAACGCAAATCCCGGCCGGATGCGCTCAAGGAAGTCAGCACTCCATAACGGCTTACTTGGTATTGATCGTACCATTCGACGCCCCCCTGAAGTTCGTGGCCTTTTGAGGCCGGTTTGCCTTCTCCAGGAAGCGTAATGCTAAATAAAAAGACTAGTCAACAAATATTGAAGTAAGTCGTTCCCAGGATTTCTGTTTATTAATTAATCTATTCAAATGTTCATTTAAAATAATAGTCACTTAATGAAGAACTTGGCGCTCGCAAGCGCCGTTATCTGGCAGCCGGGATCGCCACGAAAAGCTGGGTGAAACCCTTTCCTGTCGCGTCGACGGCGGTGTGGCCCTCGCCGTGATCGTCTTCGACCAGGGCGAAATCGCCGGCGCGCAGATGGAAGGATGAGCCGTCCCTGGCGCCTACGGCTGCCTCACCATCAATCATGAAGGTGAGCTGATGCTCGTTGGCCGGGTCGGTGTGATAGTCGGTTTTCATGCCGGGGATAAAGCGGCGGATCAGCATCGACAATGCCTTGCCCTCGTAATAGCGCATGCAGCCGGGCGGCACGATCGAGCTTTCACCTACAGCGACAAGCACAGCTTTTAGATCGGTCGTATCGCAATGGGTCTTACCCTCCCCGTCGGTGAAAGTCCGCTTGGCCGCGATGGACTTGCCGTCCTCGGTCAGGAAGCCCGGCTTGACCGTTGCCTTTGCTTTTTCGGTGGCGAAGATGGCGGCGAGGGCGATCAATCCCTCCGATACAGCCGTTCTGCGAACCTGGTTCATCGAAGCCTCCCTTTAATCCGCCAGCTTGACTTTAAATGCCGTATAGCCGTCCGGCCCGGCTTCTTCGCTCAACCCCGCGCCGCCGCCTTCATCTATCAGGATCAGGGTGCCGGCATCGCATTTGCGCTGGGTCTCGGCCGCCCCCAGAGTCGTTTCGCCGGCGACGATGAACAGCAGCGTCTTCGCGGTGTTCTTGGCGCCGGCGATCCTGTGGTACGGCGGGGCGCCATAAATCGCCGTGGCGCTCGCCTTATGAGTCAGGAATTGCTGGAAGAGGGCATAGGGCGAATGGTCGGCCGCGACATCCGTCTCAGTGATCCGGCTATGCCCGTCGTCTCCGATAGAGACATGCACCGCCTTGATCGACTGGCCGTCCGCGGCGATAAAGGCCGCCAGTGGATTTGCCGTCTCGTCCGCCTTAGCCTGCGGCAGGGAGGCCAATGCAACGGCCGCGCCGGTTCCGGCCAGTATGGTTCTGCGCCGTAATTCCATAATTCCTCCCTTTTCCTCCCAAGCCCCGACATTGCGGTAGCCTGTCCTCAACTATGCACATAATCTGTCGGCCAGTAAGACCGGTTGGGGGGACTATGCGCCGAAGCGGCATCGCGGCAGTGCTGCTTCTATCAACATGCCTTGGCTGGGCCGCTTATGCCGGCCCGGATCGGCCGGCCGGGAAGGACTGGCCGGCGGTCGGCGGCGACTGGGCGAACAGCCACTATTCGACCCTGTATCAGATCGACACGGCTAATGTGAAACAGCTTGGCGGCGCCTGGCTCCATAAGTTCGATGGCGAGCGGTCGCGCGGCACGCCGGTGATCGCCGACGGCAAGATGTTCGTTACCGCCGGCACCCATGTCTATGCGCTCGATCCCAAAACCGGCGACACATTGTGGACCTACAAGCTCGAGACGCCGCCGATCGGCCTGTTCAAGGGCGTGGCGGTGGGCCAGGGACTGGTCTTCGTCGGGCTGATGGAAGGGGACGTTGTCGCGCTCGACGAGAAGACCGGTATGCCGGTCTGGAAACAGGCGATCGCCGAACAGGCCGCACCGGGCGGACAGGGCGGCCAGTGGGTGGCGGGCGCGCCGGCCTATGTCGATGGGCGGGTAATCGCCGGCCTGTCGGGCGTGCGCACGCCCGTTGACCGCAATGACGGGCGGATCGCCGCGCTGGATGCCAAGACCGGCAAAGTCAAATGGGTGTTCCATGTCGTGCCGGGCCCGGGTGAGGCGGGGCACGAGACCTGGCCGCGGACCGGTGAGATATGGAAGAAGGGCGGTGGCGCGGTGTGGGTAACGCCGACGGTCGATCCGGCGCTGGGGCTGGTCTATCTCGGAACCGGCAACCCGATCCCGGAACTGGGTGGGGAGGAGCGGGCGGGCGACAATCTCTACACCGCTTCAGTTGTCGCGCTCGAGATCAAGACCGGCAAGTTACGCTGGCATTATCAACTGACCCATCACGACATCTACGAGATGGATCTCGGCACACCGCTGGTCCTCTACGATGAAAAGAACGGCGGCAAGATGCGTAAAGGCGTCGGCGTGATGCGCACCGACGGCTATCTGTTCCTGCTGGACCGCGCCACCGGCAAGCCGTTGTTGCCCGTCGAAGAACGGCCCGTGCCGCAAAGCGCCCGGCTGAAAACCGCGCCGACCCAGCCCTTTCCGGTCGGCGCCGATCAGGTCGGCCCCAACTGCATAGAAAAGGGCGCGGTTCCGGCTGGTTTCCAACCCGGCTGCTATTTCGATGTCATCGACGTCGACACGCCCAACCTGATCACCCCGACTCTGACGACGCGGTCTTCGCCGATGGCGTATAGCCCGGCGACTGGGCTGTTCTACGCCACGGGCGTGGTCTCGCCTTTATGGCTGGAGCGCTGGGACGACCCCTACGTGTTCAGCGGCGACGGGGTGAACGGTGTTCCGGGCGTGAAGTGGCACGGCATCATGGCGGCGATCGATGCCAGGACCGACAAGATCGTCTGGCAGAAAACGATGCCCTACAGGATCGAAAATGGCAGCGGGGTGACCGCGACCGCCGGTGGCCTATTGTTCCATGGCGAGCCCGACGGCAATCTCCAGGCCTATGATGACAAGAGCGGGGATCTGCTGTGGCAGTTCCAGACAGGTGCGGACGTCATCGGGCCGGTCGCGATCTATGAACTGGGCAGCCAGGAATATGTCGCGGCGATGAGCGCGGGTACATTATGGGCGTTCAAGCTCGGCGGCACCGTCGCGCCTCTGCCGGCGCCGCCGACGCCACCGACCGAATCCACCTTCCGCGGCCGGGTGGAGGCGACCGATCACATCAAGATCAGCGCGGTGCTGACCGACAATCGCGCGATCGTCAAATCGATCGACTACAGGGACGAATATATCTTTAAGCCGGCGCGGGCCAAGGTGAAGGCGGGCGGCATTGTGACTTGGACAAACGAAGGCACGCTGTCCCATTCCGCAACCGCGGCGGACGGCTCCTGGACGACCGGCGAGATTGCGCCGGGCCAGTCGGCTACGGTCAAGTTCGATAAACCCGGCACATACACCTATAGCTGCACCGACCATCCCTGGTCTTATGCGCAGCTGGTCGTCGAATAGAGGTCAGCGCAGGCCGAAAAAGCTCAGGACGGCAATCACGACGACGACCAGGCCGACGATGTAGATGATGTTGTTCATGGCTGTACTCTTTCTGCGAATGTGGTTGGGTTAGTCTCATTGCGGGAAGAATGTGGCGATGGGTCCGGATGTTCCGCGATTCCAGTGCGCCTGGACTCACTCGAAGCTGGGTAAGGAGGGCCGCAAGGCGCGGCGTTGGCGGGGTATGCGCGTTGGCGTAGGACCTATGGGGGCGTAAGCTCAACCGGTTCACCAGTCGAGGTACATATGAAATTCCTGTTCGCGATCGAGAAATTTCTCGTGCGCTGGTTCGGCGTTTCGCTGGTCAGCTGGATGGTCTGCCGCCAGGCGGGGGTGAAGCCGGTTACCACATTCATGCTGACGACCATCGGCCGCAAATCGGGACGGGCGATCGACACACCGATCTTTTATTTTCGCGATGGCGATGCGTTCTACATCATCGGTTCGAAGGGCGGCGCGCCGCAGCATCCGCTCTGGTTCCTCAATCTTCAGGCCAAGCCCCAGGGCTGGGTGCGGATCGGCGGTGGAGCGAAGACGCCGGTGAAAGCGCGCGTTGCCGACGGTACCGAACGCGCCCGGTTATGGGCGCGGGCGGCTGCGTTCTATCCACCTTATGACGATTATCAGGCCAAGGCCGGCGGCCGGGAAATCCCCGTGGTCGTGCTGGATAAGCAAACACCATGAGCGACGCGCCACGAAGCGACGCCATAATTATCGGCGGTGGGCATAACGGGCTTGTCTGCGCCTGGTATCTGGCGAAGGCGGGGTTGAAGGTTACGGTCTGCGAGCGGCGCGGCGTGGTTGGCGGTGCGGCGGTGACCGAGGAATTCCACCCTGGTTTCCGTAACTCGGTTGCCGCCTATACGGTCAGCCTACTCAATCCGCGCGTCATCGCCGATATGGGTTTGGCTGGCCGCGGGCTGCGCGTCATCGAGCGGCCGATCTCGAATTTCCTGCCGCTCGAGGATGGGCGTTATCTGAAGCTCGGCGGCGGCGAGACACGGACGCAAACCGAATTCGCCAAGTTCTCCGCCAAGGACGCCGCGGCATGGCCGGACTATTCGGCGATGCTCGACGAGGTCGCCGATGCGTTGCGCGTGATGGCGGAGCAGACCCCGCCCAATTTCGGTGACGGCTTGGCCGGTATGCTGCGGCTGGTGCGGCAGGGACGGCGAATGGCCGGCCTGCCGATGGCGGCGCGGCGCAACCTGCTCGACCTGTTCACCGAAAGCGCACGGACCTTCCTCGACCGCTGGTTCGAAAGCGACGCGGTCAAGGCCGCGCTGGGCTTCGATGCCATCGTCGGTAATTTCGCGAGCCCCGACACACCGGGCTCGGCCTATGTGCTGCTGCATCACTGCTTCGGCGAAGTGAACGGCAAGAAGGGCGCGTGGGGCCACGCTATCGGTGGCATGGGCGCGATCACCGGCGCTATGCGCAAGGCGATCGAGGCGCTGGGCGTGGAGATCATGACCGATGCGGCGGTCGAGACGGTTTTGATCGACAGCGGCAAAGCCGTGGGTGTGCTGCTGGAAGATGGGCGGCGGCTGATGGCGCCAATCGTGGCCTCGAACCTCAATCCCTCGCTGCTGTTCGGCAAGCTGGTGTCGCCGTCCGACCTACCCGGCGACTTCCGCAAGGCGATGGACGGCTATCGCAACGGCTCCGGCAGCTTCCGGATGAATGTCGCCCTTAGCGAGCTGCCGGATTTCATCTGTCTGCCCGGCGCGGCGATGGCCGAGCATCACCAGTCGGGCGTCGTGATCGCGCCCAGCCTCGATTACATGGATCGGGCTTTTCAGGACGCCAAGGCCTATGGCTGGTCGCGGCGGCCGATCGTCGAAATACTGATTCCCTCGACCTTGGACGACAGTCTCGCTCCGCCCGGGCAGCATGTCGCCAGCCTGTTCTGCCAACAATTCGCGCCGGTGCTTCCGAGAGGTCTGTCATGGGATGACGTGCGGGAAACGGCGGCCGATACGATCATCGATACGGTCGATGCGGTCGCACCCAATTTCAAGAAATCGGTGCTGGGCCGGATGATATTGTCGCCGCTCGATCTGGAGCGGAAATTCGGATTGATCGGCGGCGATATCTTCCATGGCCAGCTGTCGCTGGACCAGATGTGGACTGCGCGGCCGGTGCTGGGCCATGCCAGCCATCGCGCGCCGATCAAGGGGCTCTATATGTGCGGGTCGGGCACCCATCCCGGCGGCGGCGTGTCGGGAAATCCTGGCCGCAATGCGGCGCGCGAGATATTGCGCGACCGCTCGCCGCTGACTGCGTTGAAGCTGGCGCTGACGGGGTCCTGACAGCGTGAGCGTCTACGATGTCGCGGTCGTCGGGCTGGGCGCGATGGGCAGCGCGGCGCTGTACCATCTCGCGGTGCGGGGACAGCGCGTCATCGGTCTCGAACGCGCGACGCCGGGCCATTCAGGCGGTTCGTCGCACGGCGAGAGCCGCATCATCCGGACGGCCTATTTCGAGCATCCATCCTATGTGCCGCTGCTGCGCCGCGCCTATGAGAATTGGCTGGCATTGGAATGGACGACCGGGGCGGAGCTGATGACGATCACGGGGATTCTCGAGGCCGGCGTCCCCGGTGCCGCGGTCGTTCAGGGGTCGCTGGCGGCGGCCAGGCTGCACGATCTGCCGCACGAAATATTGTCGGCGCGGGAGGTAGGGGAGCGTTTCCCGGCTTTCACCTTGCCTGCCGATTGGGAGGCGGTATTTCAGCCCGATGCAGGCTTCCTGCGGCCGGAACGGGCGATCGACACCTATATCGCGGCCGGTATGACGGCCGGGGCTGAAGTCCGCGCGAACACCCTCATCTTGTCGGTCGCGCCAACCGTCGGCGGCGTGCGGCTTACGACCGAAAATGGAGCGGTGATCGACGCCGGATCGGTTGTCGTTTCGGCGGGGGCCTGGATCGGCGAGTTGTTCCCAGAACTCAAACGCCATCTGCGACTGACACGGCAGGCGCTCGGCTGGTTCGACCCGGTGCAGCCGGCGCTGGTCACGCCGGATCGCTTCCCGGTGTTCCTGTTCGAATCGACGGATGACATCGTCTATGGCTTCCCGGACTTCGCCGGAACCGGGGTCAAGGCGGCATCTCATATGCACGGGCTTGAATTGCCCAGTGCCGATGCCGCCAGGCAGGATGCGAATGCCGCCGATGCGGCGCGGATATCGGACGCACTCGCCCGCTTCGTGCCAGCTGCGGCTGGGCCGGTTCGGACCCTCAAGACCTGCATCTATACCAACACGCCGGACCAGGATTTCATCCTGGGGCCACATGCACTCTTTCCCCAGATCGTCTTAGCCTCACCCTGTTCCGGCCATGGCTTCAAGTTCGCCAGTGTGATCGGCGAGATACTGGCCGATCTCGCGATCCTGGGTGCGACGCCGCACGACATTGCGCGATTCCGCTTGGATCGGTTCGGCTAAAGGCTAAACTCGCTATATGGATCGGATCGAAAGCTTTGCGCAGGGTGGCGACGGGGTCGAAGTCGATCCGCGCCTCGCGCATATTCTTGAAGCAGCGAAGGACGAATTCCTCGCCAACGGCTTCGCCGACGCGACGATCGACGGCATTGCCAAGACGGCTCGGATCAGCAAGCAGACTCTGTATCGGCATTTCCAGGACAAGGCCGATCTGTTCGAGGCAGTCATCGTCGAGGACATGCGGAGGTTTCGCAATCTGCCGGACTTGACCCGCGACACACGCGAGGCGGAGGAGGTCCTCTTCGAGGCAGCGCGCTGGATCTATGACAATCATGTCAGCGGGCCGGGCATGTCGATGAGTAAGATCCTGATCGGCGCCGCGACGCATTTCGGCGCGCTGATCAAACGGCACCACGAATTCCGCTTCCAGACCAGCGTGTCGTGGATCACGACCTATATCAAATCGCTCTCCGACAAGGGGGTGCTGGATATTGCCGACCCGCATCGCGCCGCCGTGCGGTTCGCATTGCTGGCATCCGAAGGAAGTCGCCCGGTCATGGGCTATCCGCCCGCGAGTCCGAAGGACCGCGAAAGGTTCGCGCGGATGACGGTCGCGCTTTTCATGCGCGGCCTCGGCGGCGGCAAGCGTGCTAAACCGTTGCCCGCATAGACGAAGCGCCACCCAGGAAAAGCTCGACCGCTTCGGCTGCCAGCGCCCGCCGCTTTGCCTCTTCCACGGGCGCCGGCGTCATTAAATAGAGGATGCCATGCGTCACGAGGCTGATGAACTGGTGGCTCGCCCAATCCGTGTCGGCGACGGAGATGATGCCTTGGTCCGCGAGCCGCTCCAGATACGGCTTTAACGTGTCCAGGCTCCATTCGGTGACACGTTCGTGAACGATCCGGGCCAGTTCGGGAAAGATGTGGCCTGCTTCGATGATTGTCCGGTGCAATGCCAAGCTCTTGTCGCGCAAAAATAGATCTATGGCTTGAATGGCAAAATCGAATAGCAGCGTCTCCGGGGGGACGGTGCGGGTCGAAAAATCGAAGGAGGGCCGGTCCAGCGATTCGATAGCGCGCATAACCGAGGCCTGGAACAAGCCGTTCTTGTCGGTAAAGTGGCGATAGATCGTCGCTTTCCCGATCCCCGTCACGCGGGCGATGTTCTCGACGCTGCCATGACGAAAACCCCGGGACAGGAATTCGCCCGCAGCCGCATCGATCAGCATTCGTGCGCGGTCGTCCGATAAGCGCATTCGGGGGCGTTTCGAAAGCTCCAAGGCCGTTTCGCCGGTGTTTTTCATCAAGTTCATTGGCGCTGTCGTTACGCGTGAGTCGACCCATGGGAATCATCGTAGACGGGACGTGCCGACAATTCACTGATTCCGGACGGGTATGGAAACAGCGCTTGACCGCAACTGATACGAAACGGTATCGTACTACAAAATTAGAAAATCGCGAAGGGAGGAAACGATGTCTGCACGATGGCTGATGTTGCCGGGGGCGACCGCCATGATTTTGGCTACCGCCGGTTTCGGTCAGGGCGCGCTGGCGCAAGCCGCCGATCAGCCGGCAGCCTCGGTCGGCGAGGGGCTGGAGGAGGTCGTCGTGACCGCCCGCCGGCGCGAGGAAAAGCTGCAATCCGTGCCGATCGCTGTTACCGTCTTTACCGCACAGTCGCTGCAGGAAAAAAGCATCGAGACCCTCTCGGACCTCCAGCATTACACGCCGTCTCTGGAAGTGCGGGAACAGAGCCGCGACGAGCAGAATTTTTTCCTGCGCGGGCAGGGGCAGAACGGCACCGCCGGCGCTTATCCGGGCGTCGTCTCGTATTTCTCAGAAGTACCCTATATCATCACCGGCGCGGGCAACCTGATCGACATGGAGAGCGTCCAGGTGCTGCGCGGCCCACAGGGCACTTTGTTTGGGCGCAATACCACGGGTGGCGCAGTTCTGTTCGAGCCGAAGAAGCCGGGCAACGATCTCGAGGGATATGTCCAGGCGACGTTCGGCGACTATAATCGCGAGGGGGGCGAGGCCGCCGTCAATATCCCAATTATCCAGGATAAACTGCTGGTGCGCATCGCCGGCGCGCATGAGGTGCGGGACGGCTTCACCAAGAACATCACCACGGGCCAGGACCAGGATAATCGCGACTATTGGTCGGGCCGCGCCTATGTCGTTTTCCGCCCGTTCGACAATTTCGAAAACGACGTCATCTACAGCTCGCTCTATACGCATACCAACGGCGTCGGCATCATCTTCGACGCCTTCAACCCTAATACCGACCGGAGCAAGCCCGCCACATCCTTCGTGCCGCTCTTCGGTCTTGCAGCCGCCAACGCTGCGCTCGCGCTCCAGCAGCAGATCGGACCGCGCCAAACTGCGAGCCAGGTGCCGGGTCTCGGCAAGACCTATCACTGGGGGATCATCGACCGCGCGATCTTGGACATCACGGACGAGCTGACCTTCAAGAATATCGCCTCGATCCAGGATATGCGAAACCTGGTCCGCTACGGTTTCACTGGGACCGCGCTAAAGAGTCTGGCACTTATCTCCAAACAGGACTGGGCGACCAGCTGGGAGGAATATACGGAAGAGGCGCAGCTTCAGGGCAAGGCGCTGGGCGGTAATCTGTCATGGACAGCCGGCGCCTATCTTGAATATCTCCACCCCGACGGGCAGTCCCAGACCCTGCAGCAGGTGTCGCCGGCGATTTCACTGATTACCGGCGCCTCGCCGGTCAATTCGAACGGCCCGTCGAACCAGAGCGCGCGGTCCCAGGCGGTCTATGCCCAGGGTACTTATGACCTCGGCAACTACATCGAAGGGCTGAAGTTCACGGCGGGCTATCGCTACACCTGGGATTACCGGTCGATCTCGACCTTTGCCTATATCCCACTGCCGAATAATGGGCGGGTTTGCACGCAGTTGGGCGGCAATGTCGCGGGGCGATGCTATCTGAACCTTGGCGCACCGTTTTCGGACCCGTCCTGGACGCTGAGCCTCGATTACCAGGTCGCGCCGGACATGCTGATCTATGTCACCGGCCGGCACGGCTATAAGAGTGGCGGCTTCAACGGCCTGGCGCCGACCCTGGCGCTCGTCAAATACGGATCCGAGCGCACGACCGATGTCGAGATCGGCATCAAGTCGCAATGGGAGATCGCGGGCATGAAGATCCGCGCCAATGCAGACCTGTTCCATGACGCTCTCGGCAACTCGCAGCGTTCCACCAGCATTCAGGCCCCGCTGCCGGGCGGCAGCAGCGTGACCCAAACCATCGTCGCCAATGGCGATGCCACGGTCGAAGGCTTCGAATTCGAAGGCACGATCATCCCGTTCGCCGGCCTGGAGCTGTCGGCTACCTATTCCCACGACTATGCCAATTACGACCGCTTTTTTATTCCGACAGTCGGAAACCTTGCGGGCCTGCCCTATCCGGCGACGCCGCGGAACAAGATCAGCCTGACCGGGCGCTATCACCTGCCGCTCGACCCGACATGGGGCGATGTCAGCTTTGTCGCGTCTGCCTCTCATCAGACTCATGAGCAGTTCGCAACCGACAACTCGCCGTTCGGAGACAGGCCCGGCTATACGCTGCTCGATCTCCGGCTCGACTGGAACAGCATTATGGAGAGCACATTTGACGCGTCGTTTTTCGTAACCAACGTCACCGACAAGGTCTACACGCTGGGCATCACCGATCTGTACAACACCAGCGGCACCGTCTCGGAGGTGCTGGGCGAGCCGCGCATGTTCGGGGTGCAGCTGAAATACCGCTTCGGCGGCCCATCCGAGGCGGAAGAGACAGCGACAGCTTACGTGCCGCCGCCGGTTGTCGCTCCGGCGCCGTCGGTTCCGAAGAGCTATCTGGTGTTCTTCGACTTCAACAAGTCGGACCTGACATCCCAGGCACTGACCATTGTCGACCAGGCGGCGCATAACGCCGGCCCGGCCAAGGTCACCAAGCTGGAAGTGACAGGCCACACCGACACGGTGGGTTCGGACGCCTACAACATGCGTCTCAGCCGCCGCCGTGCGGAATCGGTCGCAGCTCAGCTGGAGAAGGACGGAATTCCTTCCAGCGAGATCGAAATCATTGCCAAAGGCAAGCGTGACCTTCTGGTCCCGACCGCCGACGGCGTGAAGGAGCCGCAGAATCGGCGCGTTCAGATCGCCTATGAGGGCGGCGCGAATTCGTAAGCCCCCGGGGAGCGGCGTCTTGAATCTATGGTTCATCGCCGCAGCGGCCGTTCTGGTTTCCGGTTCGGCTATTGCGCAGAGCATCCTGCCGCGGCCCGAGACGCCGCTTCAGGGCTTCATCGGCCGGACTCCGGCGGAATCCGCCCCGGCGCAATGGCCGAAATATCCAGAGGCGCCTAAGGGGGCGCCGAACGTGATCGTCATCATGACCGACGATGTCGGGTTCGGCGCCAGCAGCACCTTCGGCGGCCCGATCCCGACATCGGCCTTCGATGCGCTCGCCAAATCGGGCCTGCGCTATAACGGCTTCCACGTGACCGCATTGTGCTCGCCAACCCGCGCGGCACTGATGACGGGACGCAACAATCACGATGTCGGCATGGCGCTGACCGAAGAATCGGTGACCGGCTATGAAGGCTACACCGGCATGATTCCCAAAAGCGCGGGAACCATCGCCGAGATATTGAAGCAGAACGGCTTCAATACCGCCCAGTTCGGCAAATGGCACCTGACGCCCTACACCGAAATGGGACCGACCGGGCCGTTTACCCATTGGCCGGTCAATATGGGTTTCGAATATTCCTATGGCTTCCTGTCGGCGGAAACCAATCAATTTGCGCCGGCCCTGGTCGAGGACCTTCACCCGGTCGAGCCGCCGCATAACGATCCCGGCTACATTCTCGACCGCGACCTTGCCGATCATGCTATCGGCTGGATGCGGCAGCAGAAGGCGCTTGCACTTAACAAGCCGTTCTTTGTCTATTATGCGCCGGGCACGTCGCACTCGCCCCATCACGCCCCCAAGGATTGGATCGCCAGGTTCAAGGGGCAGTTCGACCAGGGCTGGGATAAAGTCCGCGAGGAGACGTTCGTCCGTCAGAAAAAGCTCGGCATCATCCCGTCCGATACGCAATTGCCGCCCCGGCCCGCCGCCCTTTCGGCCTGGGATTCGCTTTCCCCTGATCAAAAGCTGGTCTATGCGCGGATGATGGAGGTTTATGCGGCGGCTCTATCCCATGCCGATTACCAGATCGGCAGGGTGATCGATGCGGTGCGCGATATGGGCGCGCTCGACAATACGCTGGTCGTCTATATCCAGGGCGA
>JAQGIF010000207.1 GCA_028291345.1 Rhodospirillales bacterium
AGTCGCGGCGTCGTGTTCATGGCCTGCCATAACGCGATCTGGGAAGTGACGGGCAAGCTGCTGGCTAAGGGCGTGAACCCCGACCAGCTGTCGCACGAGGCGATGGCTGCCGAACTCACCAATCATCACCTTCGCGGCGCCGTGCTCACGCCCGGGATCGTCGCGACGATCCCGGAGCTGCAACAGGCCGCCTACCACTACGTGAAATGAGCAGCATCATGCAGAAAAGATCATTCCGCGCGGCGCTGACGGCAGCGGCCTTTTTGATGCCGATCCTGGCGGCCCCCGCCTTCGCGTCGCAGCCTGGTCACCTGGCCGAAATGTTTCCACCCTGGCAGCACGGGGAGAACAACGATGCCACGAACCGCGGCTTCGAGTTCACGGTTCCCCAGGTCGATGATTGGCCGATTTTCACGGCGACATCACCGATCCCAAGCTCGTGCTCTATGTCGGCGGCAACTATTTCTTTGCGATGGGGCCGCTGGTCGTGGCGTTCGAGAAGGAACATCGCGACTACAAGGGGCGGATCTATTGGGAGACCATTCCGCCGGGGCTGCTCGTCAAGCAGCTCGAGGCGGGCGGCACCATCACCTCGGGGAACATGACCTGGACGGCCAAGCCGGACGCCTACTTTGCCGGCCTCAAGAAGGTTGACGCGCTGATCGGTCAAGGACTGCTCACCGGCCCGGCCGTGCCGTACGCGACCAACACGCTCACGATCATGGTGCCCAAGGACAACCCCGGTCACGTGACCGGCCTGGCCGATCTTGGGAAGCCCGATATCCGTCTCGCCATGCCTAACCCTGAATTCGAAGGCATTGCGCGGCAGATCGAAGCGTCGCTGAAGAAGGCCGGCGGGCAGGCGCTCGCCGATGCGGTCTACAAGACCAAAGTGGCCGACGGCAGCACCATTCTCACGCATATTCACCATCGTCAGACACCGCTCTTTCTGATGCAGGGGCATGCCGAGGCAGGTGCCACGTGGCAGTCCGAAGCGATGTTCCAGGCCCAGGCGGGACCTCCGATTGCCGAAGTCGACATCCCGACCAGCCAGAACACAACGGTGATATATGCCGGTGCGGTGGTGAAAGGTGCGCCACACCCGGAGGCGGCGAAGCACAGGCTTTCATACATCCATTCCCCGCAGGCGCTGGCGATCTTCGAGCACTACGGGTTCAAGCCCTACACCAGTAAGGCGACGACCGACTGATCGCTTAACTTCATCGCACGGGAGACAGACATGTCTGCAGCCACATTCACGCCTATCGCTGAACACGCTCAGCCAATGACAGAAGCGCAGCGCACATGGCGCATCGCCGCCATCGCGCTGCTGTCGACCCGCATCATCCAGGGCTTCATCTACTGGGGCGGTGGGTCGCGGCGTTTCATCTACGCGCCCTCCAAGCTCGATCCGAGCGGTGCGCATAGCTGGATGGCGAACAAGTTCCAGACGGCGATGCCCGGCGCGTTGTTGGGAATGGATCACATCATCGGCTTCATGCTCCAGCATTTCTACCTGCTCTACGCCGGCGTCATCCTGTTCAGCGCTGCGGAGCTTGTGGTCGGCCTGATGCTCATGACCGGGCTCATGACCCGCATCGCGGCGTTGGCCTCAATGGGCTTCTCCGTCCTGCTGATGCTGATGTTCGGCTGGCAAGGAGCCACATGCATCGACGAGTGGACGATGGCCGCCTGCAATCTTGCGATGGGCACCACGCTGCTGCTCGGCGGTGGCGGCGCTTACTCACTCGATAATATGTTTGTCCGTCGTAACCCCGGCTTGGCGGACCGGCCGTGGTTCCGCTGGATGTCGGGAAGCCTGCCGTTGCCGCAGACCGACGCGGGCTTTCAGAAGCTGGCGCTTGGCTTGCTGGCCTTCGTCCTCGTCTTCAACATCGGCACGTATAACTACTATCGCGGCTCGGTGCTCACACCGTTCCATGGCGGCCCCGTGAGCCCCACCAAGCATCACTTAGCGTTGAGCCAAGCCACGCTTCTGCCCGATGGCAGCGTGCGTTTCCACGTCTATCTGAATGGCGGTACACCGGAGGCTCCAGTACATGTGGTTGTGGCCGATCTGTCGGATAGCGACAACCATGTCGTCGCCCACTGGGATGCGGCAAATCTCTCCAAGCTGCCCGCGGCCTCGTTCGCGAACGACTACGCCTATAACAAGTTCGGTCCCGGTCCGTTTGGAATTCGTGCGCCCATGGGCGCTGCCGCGACCGTCACCTTGCCCGCCGTAAACGCCGGCCATACCGCTGACGCCAAGCTCCTTCGATTGACTGACGTTGACGGACAGACCTTCACTGCCCCACTCCAAACGGGGCTGGATCGCTCCAATGCGGTAAGGCCAAACGCGACCGTTAATGATGTCCGTTGTCTCTCACTTGGTTCTGAAGATACCAGCGCTCACCGATTACGTACCTAGGCGTTCCGACGTAATCCTGGCGAGAACGAGACTTTCGATCGTTCCACGCGATCATATCGATCTGCTTTATCCGTCGGATCAGTCCAGGTCGCGCAGCCAAATTTTGACTCACAGCTTCTGCAATCAGGGAGAGTCAGGTGGATATCCAGAATCGACGCCTCAACTCCGTGACAAGACGGAATATTTTGCGACAACTCGGCGGCGCCGCGGCTGCCTTGCTATCCGGCCGCGCCTGGGCGCAAGCCGTAACCATGCTCCCGTTGCCGGGAAAGGCAGTCACTGGCGCCCTCTTCACCCAGCTCCTCCCTTTCTACGACGAGCGCGCGGTCGCCCTCTAGGCGCGTTCGAGCGCGGACTCTACCGTGCTCAGTATGTAGCTATATACGTTTAACTCTGCTGATGAGCGGACGGACGGCTCCAGGACCAATACGGCTGACGCAGAACATAATAGTTAATGCTTTTGAGCAAGCTCACCCGTGGATAAAGGAGCTTAGGAGAGCAATTGTTTATTGCATAAGATATCCGTCTTATTTGTATAAATATAAATATTGTGTCACTATATTCACGAGAATTATCTATGATTCGAAAAATTAAATTCGCAAGTACTGATCCAGTCGGCTCGCGGCAACGTTTACCCCTCCATGATGTGCACAAGTCATCCCGACCGATGCGCGTGAACAGGAGGAGTACAATGACACAGCATAGAGGCATGAGTTGTTTGCTCGCCGGTGCGGCTATCGCACTGGCAACGGCTGGAACAGCTATGGCCTCCAGCCACCGCGAGGCACCCGGCATAACGCTGATGCCTAAAGTTGATGCTACGGACTTCTACATGTTCCGGAGTTACGAGCAGGGTAAGAGCGGGTACGTTACGTTAATCGCCAACTACCAGCCGAACCAAGATCCAGGCGCCGGACCCAATTACTACGAAATGGATCCGAACGCGTTCTACGACATCAATGTCGACAATCGTGGCGACGGCAAGCCTCATATCGTTGCGCGGTTCCGCTTTTTCAACCAAATCCGGGGCTTAACTGTCGCGGTCGGTAATCAGCACGTTTCCGTGCCGATCGTGCCAGTGGGTCCGGTGGCAGCCGACAACCCGACGGCCAATCTCAACGTGGTCGAAACTTACCAGCTCACAATCCTTGTTTATGACAAAAACGGAGTGCTGAAATCTGCCTCGCCTCTGGTTAACGACGAGACCGGCGACACGTTCTTCACCAAGCCGGTGGATAATATCGGACACAAGACGATCGCCGACTATCAGACCTATGCCAATAAGTTCGTCTACAACGTCCGCTTCCCGGGAAAATGCGGCGCCGGGAAGATATTCGCGGGCCAGCGCAAGGACTCATTCTTTATCAACCTTGGCGAGACATTCGATCTCATAAATTATGCCCATCCGATCGGTGAGACGTTCGCCAATTCGGCGATGGACGATCTTGCGCATAAGAACGTGACGTCCCTGGCGATCGAAGTACCGATCGCCTGTTTGGTCCGGGACGATCCCGTGATTGGAGGATGGACGACCGCCTACAAAATACGCCCGCAAAAATCCGATAATTCTGAGTCGGAGGATTCTAAGGCACCCGCCATTCGGCAAGTTTCGCGGCTTGGCAACCCACTCGTAAACGAGCTCGCGATTGGTTTGCCTGATAAGGATAAGTTCAACGCAAGCGAACCAGAGGACGATGGCCAATTTCTGACCTATGTGACAAACCCCAGCCTGCCGGCGCTTATTCACGCGCTATACCCTAGCCTCACCGCCCCGACTCAGCTTCCCCGCCAGGACTTGGTGGCGGTTTTTCTGACCGGAGTCGTCGGACTCAATCAGCCGGCTAATGTCACGCCGGCGGAGGAAATGCGGCTTAACACCCAAACGCCGGTCGTGCCGGCGGCGTCACAAAATCCGCTGGGTGTCATCGCGAGCGATGTGGCCGGTTACCCGAATGGGCGGCGCCCAGGCGATGACGTTGTGGACATCTCGCTGCGGGTATTTATGGGCAAGCTCTACACGCTGGGCTTGTTTGGGGGCCCGGCAAATGGGCCTTCCGGTGACGTAGAGCTGACCGACGGTGTTCGGCATAACGCATCCTACTATGATGTGACATTCCCCTACGTCACAGCACCGATTGCCGGATCGCCACAGGCGTCGACCCAGGCGGCATCACAGCTGCAGGGACAGCCGATCCCATGAACAGGTGCGATTGTGTGGGTTAGGATTATTCCTTCCGATACGAAAGGACAAACCTCGGGGAGGGGACGAGCAGCAGAACTCGCCCCCTCCTGCCGGGCTGCCGTAACGTTGTCGTTCCTTCTGACTTTAATCGCATTCGGGCCCCTCGTTGCCGCGCCCTACACGCCACAAAAGGCCGACGAGATCGTGGCGGAGCTTCCAAGTGCGTCAAGCCCCGCGGCGCGGCGCGCCTTCGCCCTTCATAACCTGCTCCGCCGCGCGCCGGATCAGCTCGAGTTGGCGCTGAAGACCGCGCAAACCGATATCGATCTGGCCCGCGCCCTATCCGATCCGCGCTATAACGGCTACGCGGAGTCCGCCCTGGCGCCATGGTGGGCGTTGAATAGCCCGCCCGTCGAGGTGATCTTGCTGCGTGCCACCATCAAGCAAAGTCGCCACGATTTCGAGGGTGCACTTAGGGATCTGAATGATGTTCTCCAAAAGCAACCGGACAATGCTCAAGCCCTTTTGACGCGAGCGGTCGTGCGGCAAGTCCAGGGAGATTTTTTGAACGCGCGCGCGGACTGTGGCTCGCTCTCCCTATCGGCACCCGATCTTATCGCGCGCACCTGCGTCGACTCCGTGAGCAGCTTGAATGGGCAGGGAAATGAGAGCTTGCGGGATCTTGCGGCTGTTTACGATGCCTTTGGAGGGCAAACCGAGACCGCCATCGCGCTGTTTTCCCTAACGATATTGGCCGAGATGGCCGAAAGGCTGGGAGAGTACGAGCGTGCAGAACAATATTTCCGCCGAGCGACGGCACTGAGTGGGCAGGATGGCTACCTGCTCGCGGCTTATGCCGACTTTTTGCTAGATCGCAACCGTCCCTCTGAGGTTGTGACCCTTCTTCGTAATCAGACCCGTGTCGATCCCCTTTTGCTGAGGCTGGCGTTAGCCGAACAGCAGCTTGGGGCCAAAGCTCTGGCGACCGATGTCAAGGACCTTCAGCAACGTTTCGCGGTCGCCGCTCAGCGGGGCGATCGCGTTCATCAGCGCGAGCAAGCCCGCTTCGAGCTGTTTCTGATGAAACGGCCACAGGAAGCGCTGCGGTTGGCGTTGGCGAATTGGAACGTGCAGCATGAGCCCGCTGATCTCAGAGTTTTATTGGAAGCCGCGAAGGAGGCCGATCCGGCGGCCGCCCGGCCGGCGATCATCTGGCTGAACGAAGCACGACTTGAGGATGAGGCAATCGAGAAACTCGTCCGCCAGATCAATGGCGGGGGCGGCTGATGCTTCGTGCGCTGCTACTGATGTTGATCGGTTTGTGCCTCGTACCAACGGGTGCATCGGCTCACAAGCCTAGCGACAGCTTGATCTATTCGTTCGATACGGGATCAAGCGCACTTCGATCGACGACATCGCACGAGAGGCGGGGATCGCCAAGGGAACCCTTTATCTCTACTACCAGTCGAAAGACGCACTTTTCGGTGCCGTGGCCGAGAGGATATGCGCCGAGCGTCTGGCAATGGCGCGCGAGGCCGCGGCAAGCGCGGGCCCGTTGGTTGATAGGCTTGTCGCCATTCTCGATTGCCAGATCGGCGTCATGTGTCGGGTGGTCGCGGAATCTCCCCACATTGCAGAACTCGAGGAATCTCGTGCATTCGCTGCGGCTACCTACGACAAATTCGACCGGGACATCGAGGTCCTTATAAAGGAGGTCCTCTCGCTTGACGGCGTCTCCGGCCGAAACGTACCTGAGATGCTGACTGCATGCGCAATCGGGATGGTTGAGATATGCGGAACCAACGAAAAGCTGTTTCGCGAACGCCTGACGGCTTTGGTCGACACGCTGATCCAAGGTCTTCGGTCCAGGATGGAATTGACGCGAGAAACCGAGTCGCCCAAGCACTTTAGAAAAACTAGGCAAAAGCCGGGGGCGACGGACCTACGTTAATTTCTGTTCGGCAGGCGACTTTACCTGCTGCAAGCTTCGTAGTTCGATACGAAATGGTCGTGAATAAGGGCGCGTTGCACATGTCTAGGGCGTACCGCGGCCGACGAGGGCGAAGCTCTCAAGCCGCAGCACAAACGGATCATTCAATCGCGAGAAAGCTGCCTTGGGGTGGCGCCGGAGCAACCGCACTCCTACGTGACGGGTCACTCCGCCGCAGCCTTTCATCCCCAACACCTCAATTGAGGACACGCCCTAGTTCAACCTCTCACCGTCGTCCTCGATTGCGCTTGACCTCCCCAAGGCGCCCTCCCGCCGAGCGGGTTCGTACACGGGTGGGAAGCCGACATTGTCGGGTTCGCGCCGCGAGGTCTGCTACGCGCCCAGTCTCGGTCATCGCGCCATCGCGACCGCTGACCTGGAAACGGCCGTTCGCGCCCTGCGCCTCAACCGCCGAAAAAAAATTTGCAGGACGATGTCGATTTCCGAAAACTCCGTTCGTCGTTTCGATGCCAGGCCGATGAGGCCGGCTCAAACAAGGAGACAGACGATGCGTGTGATGGTGTTGGTGAAGGCGACCGACGGCAGCGAAAAGGGCTTTCTCCCCACGACCCAGGCGCTTGAGGCGATGGGCAGATATAATGAGGAGCTGGTCAAAGCCGGCATCATGCTCGTCGCCGACGGCCTCAAGCCCTCCTTGCAGGGCAAACGTATTGCGTTCGACGGTCCCGGCCGGACGGTCATCGACGGGCCTTTCGCCGAGACCCGGGAGCTGGTCGCCGGCTTCTGGCTCTGGGAAGTCAAGGACATGGACGAGGCGGTCGCCTGGGTGAAGCGCTGCCCCAATCCCATGTCGGGACCGAGCGAGATTGAAATCCGGCCGCTGTACGAGATGGCTGATTTGCGATGAGAATCTGACGCCGGAGGTCACGGAAATCACATGACCGGACGCGCGAGAAGCGCCAAGAGGGCAGAAACGTAACACGTTCTTGCTCGAA
>JAQGIF010000256.1 GCA_028291345.1 Rhodospirillales bacterium
GGCGTCGATCTGGGCTTCACTTCGAATCGCACTTGATCCGGTGCTGCTCAAAGCGGTGGCGCGCGGCCACCGCTGGTTCGATGAACTGGTTTCCGGCCGGGTTGAATCGCTCGAAGAGCTTGCGCAGCGCGATGGTCTCAAACCCCGCTATGTCAGCCGGCTGATGCGGCTCGCTCTTCTCTCGCCCGACATTGTCGAAGCCATCACAACCAATTTTCGCAGCAATTTCGAGGTGACCACCGGCCTCCCGTCGAGGAACAATCGTACATCTCAAATGATCGGAAGATCGCTCGCTCGATTACCCGATCTGCGTGCCCCTGCAACAACCAACATTATTGAAGGGGGCATCGTCTCAGGCCCATAGGACGAGGGATTCGCCAACGTGGTATGACCCAATCCTTCCCCGGGCACCATTTCCCGACGCTGCCCTTCATTTATGATTCATCACCCAGGTTCCGTCCCATCCGTCGGCCGGAGGTGTGGCTTCTAAGATTTCGATCCGACGCAGGAGCGCGGCCGAAGGGCCGTCGCCTGGCACGATCCGCAGGCAATCCAGGAACGCCGCTCTTGCCGCATCCCAGTCCATGGCGCGGTAAGCCTCGAGGCCCTCGCCGAAACGCTGGCGCAGCGCTGCCTGTGCCGGCGTAAGCCCGCTCTTGCGACTCATCACCTCGAATATCCGGTGCGGTTCGGTCGTGCCGCTCACGACGACACGGTCGATCTCGCGTGTTTCGACATAGCTTGCGGCCGCCACGGCGGTCGTCCCGGAGATCAGAATGCGGTTGTTGTAGACCTTGTTGGCGCTCTCCAGCCGGGAGGCGAAATTCACCGTGTCGCCCATCACCGTATAGCTCATCATGAAATCGGAGCCGATATTGCCGACCAGCGCATCGCCTGTGGCAATCCCGATTCGCATATCGATACTCGGCAGGCCGGTGCGCATGCCCAGCAGCTCCATGACTTCGCTATGGAGCGGCTCGAGGCGCTCCAACATGTCGAGAGCCGCCAGACAAGCCAGACCTGCCTGTTCACTGTCGTCTGTGAAGGGAGGGCCCCAATAGGCCATGATTGCATCGCCGACATATTTGTCGATGACCCCGCGATGGTCTCGGATCGGTTCCGACATCGTCGTCAGATACCGATTCATTACCTTCACCAGCCCTTGCGGAGTCATCCCCTCGCTCATCGCCGTGAAACCCTTCATGTCGCAGAACAGCACGGTCATCATCCGGCGCTGCCCTTCGCCCTGGGTCAGCATCGGCCGGTCGATAAGCCCTTCTACGACACGCGGATCGATATATTTCCCGAAGGTTTCACGAATGCGTTCCTTGACCCGCAATTGCTCGGTCATGCGGTTGAAAGCCTCGGTCAATCGTCCGACTTCGTCACGCGACCTCACCGGAACATTGACCTCGAGACGGCCGGACTCGACCGCGCGGGTTCCCTCCAGAAGACGGCGCAGCGGTCGGACCAGCCCGCCGCTGATAAGAGCTGAGACGACGAGACCCAAGGCGGCGGCGAGTGCCGTCAGTATGGCCCCGATGACAACCACGCGGGTTTGACTTTTCCGGGTCGCCTGGGCGGCATCGCGCACCACGCGGTACAGGTCTCCCCGGAGCCCTTCCAAATGCCGATTGATCTCATCGCGCAGGGCCTCGACCCGCGGAGACTCGCTGGCAAAAACGTCAGAATCGGGGGTTCCGATCGATTTAAGCAGGCGTGTCACTTCATCGGTGTAGTGGCGCTGATCGTCGTCGATCAGCGCGCCGATCCTGGCATCGATGCGTGCGAGCTCTATCGGATCGGCAAAGGCGTTGCCGCTGTCGATCTCCGTGTTGATGTGCGATCGCGCGGTGCCTAGTGCCTCGCGGAATTCGGCGCCTTTTGCGTCGAACGAGCCATGAAGCGCGGTGATCTCGTCCTGGTTGGGACTTGCCATCCTTGCCGCGAGCAGCAGCCGCCGGAGCGCCAACGCCTGTTCCAGCGATACCACATTGGCGTGCGCGAGCTGGCCGTATGCGGGAATATATTCCGTGCTCAGCCTGTCGATCCGGAAGCCGACTTCATCGGCCATGTAAAAAGAGAGCGACGAAGCCAATGCCATGAGCGCGATAAGGGCCACAGCGGTCCCCAATATCTTGCTCGCAATTGTCGTCCGCATTATGCCCTCATCTCCCCGCCTGGCGGCATAAGGGTGCCTGCCGATTCCGAATCGGCTTTGAGCGCCAGTCGCCGCCAGGAAACTTTCGATTACGGGTTTTGTGTCTGTTGGCTTGAGGTTAGGGGGGCGTACATTGTTTCACAAGCACTCCGTGCATTACGACCGTTCGGAGTGAGGGAAGCTGGTTGCGGGTATCGGCTGACGGCAGAACAGCTTGACCTAGTGGTCGCAGGCTTAGCAGCCGCTTCACCCCGGGGGGAAATTGAAAATCGCCACTCTGCGGCGGGATAACCCGGCTTCGCTTTTCTAAAAAAGAAGCATATGCTTCAAAAAAAAGAAGCATATGCTTCAGTTGCTGTGGGGGAGTAGCGCAATCTAGCCTGTATTATCCAGCGCTTTGACTTTACCGGGGCGCCGGCGCGGATTTCCGAGCGATATTTTTGGATTGCCGAGGCGCGCTGACGCACGTCGGCGTCTCCGGACGGGGTCGGGAGAATGGGCGGCGCTGTTTTTGGGTTAATCGGATAGGCTCGAAGCGTTGGGGTATGCGATATTTCAATAGCTTATGCTACATCCGCCAACCAGCGCTGCATAATACGGGCTAGCGGGATCGAACAGGGACGGAACTTAATTCTATCAGGGATTTTAGCTCATCCGCCCGCGCGGCGGGACAGGAATCGTTGCCGTCGTCAGCTCACTGTCTGTACTCGGCCGCCCGGTCGACACTACGGATGGGCTTTGCCTTTGACGATCGTCGGCCCGAGACGACTCAATATTTCGTGGGCATCGTAAGCGTTCGGCACGTCTGCAGGCTTCGTCCCCTTATAGGCCGCCACCTCAGCGGCGGATTGATAGTCGCTGTCATCGCCGCCACTGCCGATCGCGATACCCCCTCCACCTCCGCCGCCTCGTCCGAACGACGCTCCGCCCAGGCCGAGTGAAAAGCCGCCCGAAGACGCCGGCATGCGCTCGTGGTTCTGGCTGATGAGAACGAAATAGTCATAGCCGTTCTCCACGGTCGTCTCGGCGGCGCGATACAAGAGATAGTCGTCGACGAGCTGGAGCGGCGTAGCGGCGTTGCCCTGAAACGCAACCCGATACCGATTCGACTCGATCTGCTGGGTGGTGAACCCTTCACCCCCATTCCTGGAGGCCGCCTGGTAGGGTGTCGGGCGGGTGCAGGCGGCTAAAGCCAGTACAATGCCGACGACCGCTATATTGCGTCTATTGCCCAAATTGATCTCCTGTTTCACAGCCGTCCAGCCCAGGAGTAGGGCATATTGTGATCCGGAGTGTCTCCGGCCCCCTTGGCTTCCGTCCCCGACATATACTGGCCTTTCTTAGTAGCGCCTTGGCAGCGATCGCCCGGGTGGTGATAAACGCCGGTATCAGGCTCCATTGGCATAGCTATTCGACGGAACACCTGGCTGCCATTCCGGTTGCGCTGCATATTCCCTCGACGCTTGGTGTGGCGTGCGAGCCTTGCACTGGAAACTTTCACGCTCAGAACGCTCAGAAAGGCGTCGGAATCGCTCTCAATTCCGGGGCAAGAACGAGCTAAAATGCCATAGCGACGATCGAATTTGGTTAACTCGACAGCCACCCCGTGGACTCATGAACGAGCGCCATCACCAAACCGGTATTGTGGGCCAACCTGATCGCTTGGCCTTTTACCTATTACTTCACGAACCGGTGGCTGAAGGGCTTTGCCTCCCGTGCGACTCCGTAGCTTTGGTCTTCCTCGCGACGGCTTTCATCACCCCGGCCGTCGCATTGGCCACGGTCTCCGCTCATGTTTTCCAGATCACCTCAGGCGAACTGTCGAAGTAGCGGAATGGGATTTTCATTGCCTGATGCTAGCCGGTCTAGCGAGCTTAGCGATTTGGGTTGACAGAGCCCTTGCCTACATTCAGCCGGTCGGCGCCGGGGTCGACTGGCGCAGTTCGCCAAAAATGGACTTATGACTGGAGTTGGGCGACAGGTAATGGAAGGGGCCAGCCGAGATTTTCCATCGGCGTGGTCAACCGGCAGATGAATCCGGTCGGCTCGTAGCTGACATCGACGCGAGCCCCGAAATCCCACGCCAATCCGCCCTTGATGAGCTCCGATCCAAAACCTTTTTTTGACGGTTTCACAACGAGAGGACCCTCGCGTTCCCGCCATAAGAAATGGAAAACGGCTAAACCGCCGTCAGTCCTCATTCGCCACGAAATGTTGATTCGGCCCCGATCGTTGGACAATGCGCCGTACTTGATCGCGTTCGTCGCCAGTTCGTGAATGGCCAGCCAGAGTGACAATGCTTGCTTCGACCCGACAATGATGTGGGCTCCTGAAACCGAAATCCGCCCTGCGCCTGTTCTATGAGGCGCCAGTGCGTTTTCAACCACATCGCGGATGGAAGCCGTCGGCTGGCTGGTGGTGGTCAGGACGTCGTGGGCTCTGCCGAGTGCCGCAAGGCGGGTTTGGAATGCCTCGAACGCGGCGTCCGCGGAATTTCCACGCAAAGTTTGCGATGCGGTGGCGCTTACAACCGCAAGGATATTTTTGACCCGGTGTTCAAGCTCGGCGTTCATCAGGTGCAGATGCCGTTCGGCATGAACATGCTCGGTGACA
>JAQGIF010000264.1 GCA_028291345.1 Rhodospirillales bacterium
CGGCCGGTGGGCGGCCGGGCGAGGGGCTGGTGCCACTGGAGGTGCTGCTGAAGCAGAGCGACGTGGTCACGTTGCACTGCCCGCTGACCGAACGGACGCGCAATCTGATCGGCGCGGATCAACTGGCGTCCATGAAGCGCGACGCCATCCTGATCAATACCGCACGTGGCGGCCTGGTCGACGAGGCCGCGCTTGCAGAGGCGCTGACCGGCGGCATCATCGGCGGCGCGGGCATCGACGTGCTGACCGAGGAGCCGCCGCGTAACGGCAACGTGCTGCTGGACCTCGACCTGCCCGAGCTTCGCCCTACGCTATCGGCATCACCAGGATCGCGCGGAAGTCGTTGACGTTGGTTCGGGTTGGGCCGGTAATGACCAGATCGTCCAGGGCGCTGAAGAATCCGTAGCCGTCATTATTCTCCAGCAAGGCTCGGGGATTCAGCCCAAGCGCATGGGCTCGCTCCAGGCTGTCTGGCCTCAGCAGCGCGCCGGCATTGTCTTCCGTGCCGTCGATGCCGTCCGTATCGCAGGCGATGGCATGGATATTGGCGTGACCATCCAGCGCGATCGCCAGCGCCAGGAGGAACTCGGCATTACGCCCGCCCCGGCCGTTGCCGCGCACAGTCACACTAGTTTCGCCGCCGGAAATAAGAACGCAAGGCGCGCCTGGAATTTGGGCCAGGGTCATCCGCGCCTGTTCTGCGGCGACGGCCCGCGCCTCGCCCTCGACGGCGTCGCCGAGCAGGATCGGCGTGACGCCGGCCCGGCGGGCGACCTCCGCCGCAGCCTGAAGCGATGCCTGAGCCGTGGCGATGACAATGTTCTCGACATGGGCAAAAAGCGGGTCGCCCGGCTTGGGTGTTTCGTTGTCGGGATTTTCCAGATGGGCGGTCACGCTTGCCGGCGGCGCTATGCCATATTTCGCCAGGATCGCCCGCGCATCAGCCAGGCTGGTCGCGTCGGGAACGGTCGGGCCGGAGGCGACGGTCGCGGGATCGTCGCCCGGGACGTCCGAGATGATCAGCGAGATGACCCGCGCCGGATGAGCGGCAAGGGCGAGCCGGCCGCCCTTGACAGCCGACAGATGCTTGCGGACGCAGTTGATCCCCACAATCGGCGCACCGCTGCGCAGCAGCGCTTTGTTAACCACCTGCTTGTCGGCGAGGGTCACGCCGGGCGCGGGCAGCGACAGGAGCGCTGATCCGCCGCCGGAGATCAGGTTGAGCACCAGATCGTCGACCGTCAGGCCCCTAACCGCGCCAATGATCCGCTCCGCGGCTTCGACCCCAGCCTCATCCGGCATCGGGTGCCCGGCTTCGACCACCGCGATTTTGTCCGTGAGCGCGCCGTGGCCGTAGCGGGTGACAACCAAGCCCTCGACCGGTCCCGGCCAGTGATCCTCCACTGCCCGCGCCATTGCCGCGGCGGCCTTGCCGGCGCCTATGACGATGGTGCGGCCCTTGTGAGGCTCGGGTAGATGCGGCGGTACGCAGATTGCCGGCGACGCCGCCGCGACGGCGGCATCGAACATGGCGCGGAGCAGTTGGGTGGGATCGACGGAAGTCGATGTCATGAGATGGTCCGATCACCCATTTGATTGCTTACGGAGTAACCGACCCGCAGCCGGAGATGTTCAAGTTTCTTTCGACAGATCAACGAGGAGACGAACGATATCCGATATGTCGAATATGCCCAATTACATCCAGATGCGAGATGAGGTGGTTTTGTTCTATCGCGATTGGGGGACCGGCTGCCCTCTGGTGTTTCTCTCGGGCTGGACTCTGCACTCTGGAGCTATCAGATGCTGTCGCTGTCGCGCGAGAGATTTCGTTGCGTCGCCTATGACCGGCGGGCGCGTAGCCGCTCGAGCTATCCCGGGCTGGGATTCGATTTCGACACCTTTGCCGGCCGTCTCACAACGGTTCTGGAGACGCTCGACCTCACCGATGTAAGATGGTCGCCCACTCCTTCGCCAGCGGTGAGGCGGTGCGGTATGTGACCCGGCACAGCGCAAGCCGGGTTTCGCGGCTGTTGCTGCTGGCATCCGCCGCGATCACGTTCCTGCGGAAGACCGAGGATAATCCGCTCGGGACCGAAAAAGCGGTCGCTGATCAAGTCCGCGCCGCAATGACCCACGATTTTCCCGGCGGGGGCGGAGGGCTATTTCGTGCCCGGCACTTCGCGGCGGATCGTCGATTGGACCATCCAGACGATGAGGGAAACTCACTGCTCGCCGCCGCCATGCTTAGCGAAATCCAGATGAATACGGATTTCAGACCGGAATTGGCAGGGATCACCACCCCCCACGCTGTTCGCCCACAGCGACCGCGATGTATCGGCCCCGGTCGAGATCACCGGCCCGCCGCCGCCGCGCTCACTGCCGGGGCACTGCTGAAAACCTATGAAGGGCCCCCTCATGGTCTGTATTTCACCCATCAGGATCGGCTCAATGCGGATATCGCAAACTTCGCTTGCGCGGGAGGTTAGTCGACATGGTGCCACAGACGGTCGGAGCGTAGATCCGGCGATGTCGGCAGCACCGCCGTCTCAGCCAGCTCGTTTGCGCTGGAGGCCGAGATCTCGCAGCGTCATCTGAGCTTCATCGAGAGCGGCCGCTCCGCACCCAGCCGTGAAATGGCGCTGCATCTGTCGGAGCGGCTGGAGGTCCCGTTGCGGGAGCGCAACGCACTGCTGCTCGCGGCGGGCTTCGCCACTCAATACGGCGAACGGTCGCGCGATGACGCGGCGATGAGCCGGCGCGCCAGGCGGTCGATCTGATCCTGAAAGGGCATGAGCCTTTCCGGCTCTGGCGGTGGGCCGGCACTGGACGCTGCGCTCGGCCAACGCAGCGGTTGCCCCGCGGCTGAAGGCGCCGCCGAAGTGTTGCTGAAGCCGCCGGTCAATGTTCTGCGGCTCAGCCTGCATCCGGACGGGCTGGCGCGCCGCATCGCCAATCTGGCGGAATGGCGGAAGCACTTGCTGGAATGATTGCGTCGCCAGATCGCCGTCACCGGCGACCCCGTAGCATTGCGCTGCTCCCCGGACTCACGGCCTACCCCGTGCCGGCCGGACCGGAAAAGGCGGCGCGGGATTTTGCGGATGTTATCGTGCCGCCGGAACTGATCGTCGACGGCCGACGGCTGTCGTTCTTCTCCACTGTGTCCGTATTCGGAACCGCCGTGGACATCACGCTGTCCGAACTGATCCTGGAATGCTTTTTCCGGCGGGTGAGGCGACGGCTGCGGTGTTGCGAGGTTGAGGATTGTGGCTGACAATCGGTGACACAGGGCGGTATGAACGTCGTATAGCGGTGTGCCGAAATTAGTGCCGACCGCGAAATCACAGGGGGAAGACCATGGCCACCACTCTTGCCGATCTCGAAGCCCGCCTGACGGCGATGGAGCATATCGCCGCAATCAAGGAGCTGCAGTCGCGCTATTGGCATAATGT
>JAQGIF010000277.1 GCA_028291345.1 Rhodospirillales bacterium
AAAAAGGCGCCGTATTTCCCGTCGGGCAGCAAGCCGACCGCGACACCGTTCCGAATCGGGCCGTCGGCCTGATAAGACCAGTAGGTGCAGCCGGTCTTGGCGTCGAGCGAAAAGACCTTGCCCATCCGACTGGTGACGTACAGATGATCGCCGGCGACGGTGGGCGCGCCAGTCAAGCCGGGCAGGGCGAAGGCCCATTTGACCTTGAGGCGCGGCAGGTCGGCGGCGGTGAAGCCGGGTTCCGTCTGGAAGCGGGTATTGTGGACGTCATGGCCCCAGCTGGCCCATTGCTTGGGATCATTGACGATTGTCCCCGGGCGCTTGCACATGTTGGCGTCGACCGGCGCTTCGGTATCGATTTCGCGGCCGGTCAGGAACCGGGCGAGCGATTTAACGTCGTCCGCCGACAGGCCGGCGGCCTGGTTCACCATCTCGCCCTTGGTCAGCGTATAGATGATCTCACTGGGCAGCCGCGTCGACAGATAGGCGGTGGCGGGTGCGCGGCTTTCCTTCTGGTCATGGCAGCCGGAGCAGCGCTCGGCGAACAAGGCCTTACCCTTGGCGTCGATCGTCGGCGGCGGGGTGAATTGAGGGATCGTATCCCGCGCCCCGGAATTTTGCGCCATCGCATTGGCGGAAACAAGCAGCGCCGTGACAGTCAGCCCGGCCGCGAGAAATTTATTGAGCACGCTGTAACTTCCCTCATGGACGCTGCGCTGAATTCGGCCGCGCGTTCGTGCGGCGACGAAAGCCATCGGCGACGCAGTCTGTCAAGCCGTGTGATGGCGGCCGTCCCAAATCACGATTTGCAACCGTGGCCAATGGCCGTATAGCAGGGGCCTGTAGCAGGGGGAATTGAAAGAAGGGCTCAAGAGCATGCGCGTGTCGGGCTGGGTCGTTGGATCTGTTTTGCTGGTCGCCGCCACGATGGCGGTGGCATTCCGGGCCGTCGCCGAGGAGCCGGTGGTCAATGTCTATAACTGGAGCGATTATATCGGTCCCGACGTCATTGCCGGCTTCACCAAGGAGACCGGGGCCAAGGTCAATTACGATGTTTACGACGCCAACGAGACAGTCGAGGCGAAGCTCGCCGCCGGCCATTCCGGCTATGACATCGTCGTGCCCACCTTCATCCCCTTCCTTGCGCGCGGTATCCAGGCGGGGCTCTATGCCGAGATCGACCATTCCAAGCTGAAGAACTGGGGCAATCTCGACACCGCTTTGCTCGAAGCGATGGCGAAGAACGATCCCGGCAATAAGCATGCGGTGCCATGGATCGCCGGCACGATCGGGGTCGGCGTCAATGTGGCCAAGGTCGAGGCGCTGCTGCCCGGCCAGCCGCTTGACAGCCTCGATGTGCTGTTCAAGCCCGAGAATGCGGAGAAGCTGAAGGCCTGCGGCATTACCTTCCTCGATTCGCCAAGCGACGTGCTGCCAGTTGTGCTGCATTATCTGGGCCGTGATTCCGGCAGCGAAAAGCCCGAGGACCTGGAGGCGGCGACCGCGCTGATGCTCAAAATCCGCCCGTTCATCCGCAAGTTCGACAGTTCGGGTTATATCAATGACCTGGCGAACGGCGACGCCTGCATTGCGCTGGGCTATTCGACCGATGTCGTCATCGCCGGCGTGCGGGCGAAAGACGCCAAGAACGGGGTGGATATCCAGTTCCATATCCCCAAGGAAGGCACTTTGGAATATATCGATTCGATGGCGATTCCCGCCGATGCACCGCATCCTGAGCTCGCCTTGGCCTGGATCGACTATAATCTCAGGCCGGAAGTGATGGCCGGTACGGCCAATGCGGTGAATGCGCGGACCGGCGTCAAGGCGGCAATACCGTTCGTCCGCCCCGCCCTCGTGGCTGACCCGCAGACATACCCCAGCCCTGAGGTGCAGAAGACCCTGTTCACCGGGCCGGTGACCTCTCGCGACTATGACCGCCTGCGCAGCCGCGCCTGGACACGCATCCGGTCCGGAACGTGATCCGCGGCGCGATCCATCGGAGCCCGCGTTCCGCAATGAGTGCCGAGGTCGTGGTCGTCGGCAGCCTGGGTATGGATTTTGTCTTCCGTGTGCCCCGCTTGCCGCGCATCGGCGAAACGCTGCATGGCCGGACCTTCTCGATCGTTCCCGGCAGCAAGGGCGGTAACCAGACCGTGGCCCTAGCGCGCCTTGGCGCACAGGTCGCCATGATCGCCTGCGTCGGCAACGACGATAACGGGCGGGTTCTGCGCGCCGGGCTGGAAGGCGATGGGGTCGATTGCCGCGCCATCGAAATTATTGCGGATGAAACGACCGGCGTCGCCATGGTCGCCGTCGATGATAACGGGCGCAATGCCATCATCATCGTCCCCGCCGCCTATGGCAGGCTCAGCCCGGACATCGTCGCCCAGCATGCGGACCTGATCGATGCCGCGCAATTCGTGGTCTGCCAGATGGAGGTTCCGGCCAATACGGTCGAATGGACGATCCGCCGAGCGCACAAAAGCGGTGCGAAAACCATCCTGAACCCGGCACCAATTCTCGAACCTTTGCCAGCCGACTGGTTCGGTGCGATCGATTATCTGATCCCGAATGAGGTCGAGGCCGAATTTCTGTCCGGCGTCACGGTCGATTCTCTCGACAGCGCCCAGGCGGCGGCCCGGCGGCTGCGCGAGGCTGGCGCTGCCAATGTGCTGGTCACGCTCGGCGCGCGCGGGCTATTTGCGGCGACCGAAGATGGTGTCGAGCGGCATTATCCCGCCAAGGAGGTGACGGCGGTCGACACGACAGCCGCCGGCGATGTTTTCGTGGGCGGCTTTGTCGCATCGCTGGCGCGGGGGCGCTCGGTTGCCGATGCGATCGGCTTCGGTCAGGCTGCGGCCGCACTGTCGGTGACGCGTCATGGGGCGCAGACATCGATTCCACGACACGAAGACATCATCCAAGAGGGCGCTTAAGGAAAAATGGCACCGCTGATCAGGCTTGAAGGGCTGACCAAGCGTTTCGGCGATACCATCGCCGCCGAGGATGTCACGCTCGATATAGTGGAGGGCGAATTGTTCGGCCTGCTGGGCGCGTCGGGCTCCGGCAAGACGACGTTGCTGCGTCTCCTGGGCGGCTTCGAGGTGCCGACCACGGGGCGCGTGCTGATCGACGGCGTCGATGTCACCATGACACCGCCCTATGAGCGGCCGACCAATATGGTGTTCCAGTCCTATGCGCTGTTCCCGCATATGACGGTTGCCGCCAATGTCGCCTTCGGTCTCAAGCAGGCACGCTTACCGAAACAGCAGGCCGACGCGCGGGTGGAAGAGGCCCTGGAGCTGGTCCAGCTGACCGGCCTTGGTGACCGCAAGCCGAGCCAATTGTCGGGCGGCCAGCGTCAGCGCGTCGCCCTGGCCCGTGCCCTGGTGCTCAGGCCCAAGGTGCTGCTGCTGGACGAGCCGCTATCGGCGCTCGACAAAAAGCTGCGCGAACAGACGCAGTTCGAATTGATGCGCCTCCAACGGCAGCTCGGCATCACCTTCGTCATGGTGACGCACGACCAGGACGAAGCGATGGCGATGTGCAGTCGCATCGCCGTGATGGATCGGGGCCGGGTGATCGAAATGGGCACGCCGCGCGCGATCTATGAACGGCCGCAAAGCCGTTTCGTCGCTGACTTCATCGGCGGCGCGAACATCATCGATGCCGAGCCGGCCGGGCCCGGCCGGGTCGGGCTGCCCGGGCTGGGCATCGAGTGCGTGATGACCGATGCGCTCCCCACCAAAGGATGGGTCGCGCTGCGGCCTGAGCGGATCGCGCTCAGCCACGCACCCGTCGCCGGTGGGCCCTGGCCGGCCGGCCTGATCGAGGCCGTGGCCTTTCATGGCGATTTCCAGATGTATCGCGTCAGGCTGGATAGCGGCGTCGAGTTGCGTGTCGCCACGTCGAATGTGCCGGGCGACCCAGGGCCGGGCGAGCGCGCCTTCCTGTCCTGGGCGGCTGATGCGCCGGTGGCCCTAACGCGGTGAGCGCCGCAACGGCAAGACGGCGTGGGGTGCTTGCGCTGCCCTGGATCTGGCTTGGGCTTTTCGTGCTCGCGCCCTTTCTCATCGTGCTCGCGATCAGCCTGTCCAGCGCGGGATATGGCTCGCCGCCGATCGATTTCTTCGTCGGCTGGCAGCACGGCCATCCGACCTTCAACATCAATCTCGACAGCTTCACGCTGCTGGCCAGCGACAGCCTCTATATCCGCGGCTTTTTCAATTCGATCGCCATCGCCGGGGCGACGACCTTGCTCTGCCTGCTGGTTGGCTACCCGATGGCCTATGTCATGGCCCGCGCCCCGGCGCGGCTGCAGCCACTGCTGGTGATGCTGGTCATCCTGCCCTTCTGGACGTCGTCGCTGATCCGCGTCTATGCCTGGATCGGCATCCTGAAGGAAAACGGGTTGCTGAACGGGCTGCTGCTGCACCTGGGGCTGATCGGCCAGCCGCTTGTCGTCCTGAACACGCCGATCGCAGTGCAGATCGGCATGGTCTATGCCTATCTGCCATTCCTGGTGCTGCCGCTCTACGCAACCCTGCAAAAGCTCGACTGGACCTTGCTGGAAGCGGCGGCCGACCTTGGCGCCAAGCCGTGGGCGGCATTTTTTTGTGTGACCTTGCCGCTATCCTGGCCAGGCACGCTGGCCGGGGCGCTGCTGGTCTTCGTGCCGGCCAGCGGGGAATATCTGATCCCGGAACTGCTCGGCTCCTCCAGCCTACCGATGATCAGCACGGTGCTGTGGACCGAGTTTTTCGGCAATCGCGATTGGCCGATGGCCTCGCTGATCGCGGTCATGCTGCTGCTGGTGCTGGCGATCCCGCTGCTGTTCCTTCGCGGCGGGAACGCCCCCGATTCGATGTCCGGGGCAGGACGCGTCTGATGCAGGTCTCGCGTGGCGCCAAGATCGCAGGGGGCACAGTACTGGGACTGGGCTATGCCTTCCTGTTCGCGCCGATTCTGTCGGTCATCGTCTATTCCTTCAACGAGTCCAGGCTGGTCACCGTCTGGTCGGGATTTTCGACCAAATGGTATGGCGAGCTGGCGCATGATGCGCGCGTGCTCGACGCATTGCGGCTTTCGCTCGCCATTGCTGCTTTCGCCGCCACCGGCGCGGTGATCGTCGGCACGATGGCCGCATATGCGCTAGCGCGCTT
The DNA here is from genome assembly GCA_028291345.1 of Rhodospirillales bacterium. Taxonomy (GTDB): domain Bacteria; phylum Pseudomonadota; class Alphaproteobacteria; order BOG-932; family Roseiterribacteraceae; genus BOG-932. The sequence goes on from JAQGIF010000277.1 coordinate 5,166, forward strand.
CGGCCGGTTTCGCGGGCGGCCGCTGCTGTCCGGACTGGTCGCGGCCCCGCTCGTGCTCCCGGAGGTGACGACCGGCCTTTCGATGCTGTTGCTGTTCGTGCTGATGGAACGGCTGATCGGCTGGCCGCAGGGCCGGGGTGCGGTGACCATTGCGATCGCCCATGTCACCTTCGCCGTCGCCTATGCCACGGTGATCATCCAGTCGCGGATCGCCAGCCTGGACCCTACGTTGGAAGAGGCGGCGGCCGATCTGGGCGCGCGGCCCTTCGCAGCCTTCGTCGCCGTGGTCCTCCCGTTGATCGGGCCGTCCCTGGCCGCCGCCTGGCTGCTCAGCTTTTCGCTCAGCCTCGACGATTTCGTCATCACCGCCTTCGTCACCGGCCC
>JAQGIF010000294.1 GCA_028291345.1 Rhodospirillales bacterium
GCTGGCTGACCCGCAGGACGCCGCCCTGCCGAAATGCAGGCGGTCGACGAGGGCGACGAGGTAGGGGAGTTCCTGGAGGTTGATCATTTTCGATAACTTCGACGAATGAAGCGTCGTTATAGGGTAGTTAAGGTGGATGAGCGAAGTGCAACCCACCACCTACTTGCCCAGCACTTATTTGGGCAATCTGGTGGTGGAAATGCGCGGCGCTTTCCACCCCCAAAGTCCAAGAACCTAACGCCGGCCGAACAGCCGTTCAATATCGCCGAGTTTCAACTCGATATAGGTCGGGCGGCCGTGATTGCATTGGCCGGATAGAGGTGTCGCCTCCATCTCGCGCAGCAGAGCGTTCATTTCTTCAACCGTCAGGCGCCGTCCCGCGCGAACCGAACCGTGGCAGGCGATGGAGGAGCAGACCTGGTCCAGCCGGCGGCCCGCCGCCCCCGCCGCACCGTCCGTCAGGAATTCCTCCGCCAGGTCGCGGACCATGATGACGACCTGCCCAGCCGCCATCAGGGCGGGCGCCTCGCGCACCAGGACAGCGCCCTGGCCAAACGGTTCGATCACTATCCCGCACTCGGCCAAGGCCTCGGCGGCGTCGACCAGCGCGTCCACCCGCGCTGCCCCCAACTCGATCACCTCCGGCACCAGCAGGATTTGCCGGGCGACGCGACCCTGGGCGAGCTGGTGCTTGACCTTCTCATAGGTAAGCCGCTCATGCGCCGCATGCTGATCAACGATGACGATGCCGTCCTGCGTCTGAGCCACGACATACGTTTCGTGCAACTGCGCGCGGGCTGCGCCCAGCGGATGGGTGATCTGTACTGATTCTTCGGCCATCGGCATCTCGGCGCGCGCGCTGGGCCGGTCAACGATGGCGAAGGCGGACTGGGCGACAGCGGCGAATCCCCGCGCAGCCTGGCTAGGGCGTTCGGGCAGATAGCGCGCGGCCGCGGCATGGGAAATCGCACTTTCCGACCTGACCGACGTTCCACCTAGGCGGAAACGCTCCAGCGTGGCCGCCGAAACCGTGCTCGATGCCCGATGCCCCCCGCCTTCAAGCGCCCGGCGGATCGACCCAACGATCAGGCCGCGCACCCCCTGCGAATCGCGGAACCGGACCTCGGTCTTGGCGGGATGGACATTGACGTCCACCATATCCGCCGGCGCTTCGATAAAAAGGGCAACGACCGGGTGCCGGTCATGCGCCAACACATCCATATAGGCGCCGCGCAATGCGCCGCTGAGCTGCCTATCCTTCACCGGCCGGCCATTGACGAAGAAATACTGCTCGCGCGGCGTCGCCCGATTCAAGGTCGGCAGGCTGATAAAGCCGGAGATGCAGAGCCCTTCCCGCTCCTCATCCAGGTCCAAAACATTGACCGCCACCTCGTCGCCCAGCAGGGCTGCCAGCCGCGCCTGCCGCGCCGCAGCCGGGTCGCTTCCATTCTGGGCATTCAGCGCCAGCAGGGTTCGTTCCTCCTCCGCCAGCACGAAGCTCAGATCGGGCCGCGCCAATGCCAGCCGTTCGACCGCATCGCGCACCGCCTGGGTCTCAGCCCGCGGAGTCTTCATAAATTTAAGTCGCGCAGGCGTGGCGTAGAACAGCTCCCGCACTTCAATCCGGGTGCCCTGGCCGCGCGCGACCGGACCGATGATGCGCTTCTCGCCACCCTCCACCGCGACGGCCCAGCCGGAATCGGCACCGCGCGGACGCGAGGCGATGGTCATACGGCTGACCGAACCGATCGAGGGTAGAGCCTCCCCGCGAAAACCCAAGGTCGCGATTTGGTCGAGCCGGTCTTCCGGCAGCTTGGACGTGGCGTGGCGTTCGACCGCCAACTCGATCTCGTCCGGCGTCATGCCGCAGCCGTCATCTTCGACCATGATCAGGCTTTGGCCGCCGGTGCGGAGCCGGACTTCTATCCGGGTCGCGCCGGCGTCGATGGCGTTCTCCACAAGCTCCTTGACCGCCGCCGCCGGACGCTCGACCACCTCGCCGGCCGCGATCCGGTTGACCAAGGTTTCGGGCAGGCGGCGAATCGTCATGGGTGGACTCTAGCAACCGGGGCGGCAATTGCCGAGTCCGGCCCGATGTTCACGGAGGGTCAGTAGGTGACGGTGATGATGACCGTGTCGGCCGTAGCCATTACACAGAGATTTGGAATGAAAAAGAACTACTGAAAATCATGGCCGTCCAAATAAACTAAAACAAGGGTGATAATGTCGATATCGACTGCAGCCTTCGATCATTTGGGAACCCAATCAGCACTTTGCCGTTTTGTTGACATAGTGCAACTTGAACGGAGGAGGAAATGGCCAGTCAAGACAAGGGAACCAACGATCGCAGCCGCGCGTCTGAAAGCCAGAAAGGCAGCCACACATCGCAGGGCTCGGGGAGCCGGCAGGGCAGCCAGTCCGGCGGCAAATCCGGCCAGCAGTCGGGCGGGAATTTCGCCAACGATCCGGAGCGAGCAGCCGAGGCGGGACGTAAGGGGGGAGAACATTCCGGGGGTGGCCGGCGTTAGTGCCGATCCATCGAATGACGTGCCGAACTTCACGGCAGACTTAGGTCGACCGAATTAGATCGGAGGCATGGTGAAGGGAGGAGCCGCCGGCAGGTGGTCCTCCCTTTTTCGTTTGCCAATTGGTGTTCGATTAATTGGCGGCAGGCGCCTGGCTCACGCCCTGGGGCTTGCCGACCGTGATCGTGGTCAGCTTCGCCGGATTCAGCAGTCCTTCAGATACGCGTTTTGCATCCTCCAAGGTTACGGCGTTGATCAACCCATCACGGCGATCGAGATAATCGATCCCTAGATCCTGCACACGCAGCTGCATCAGCAATGCCGCCAGCCGATCGGTGGAGGTGAAGGAGAGCGGGAAGGAGCCTGTGATATAAGTTTTTGCGTCGTCGAGCTCGGCCTTGGTGATGCCTTCCTTATGCATCTTGCCGAATTCGTCTTTCACGATTTTAAGCGTCTCGCCGGCTGTCGCATTTTTGGTGGATCCGCCCGCAAGAATCAGTCCGCTGTGTTTGTAAGGAACGAAAGCGCTGGAAAAGCCATAGGACAAGCCCTTTTTGCTGCCCGCGCCCCGCACAGCTTCCATCAGCCGCGACTGAAAACCGCCGCCGCCCAGCGTGTAGTTGATGATCTGGCCGGTGTACCAATCCGGATCGTTCCGGGTGATGCCCGGCTCAGCCATCGAGATGACAGTTTGCGGTATATCGCGCTGAATGACGATCGTTTCGCCCTGCGCCTTGGCGACGACATCGGGCACGGTGAACGCCGCGGCCTTGGCAGGTAGGCCTGCGAACATGCGGTCGAGCGCGGGGCCGAGCTCAGCCGGCGTGATATCGCCCGCCGCCGTGATCAGCAGCTGATCGCGGCCCAGCCTGGTCTTTATGAATTGTCGCATATCCGGAACGGTGATCGCCCGAATGCTACCGATGGTGCCGTTCGCCGGACGCGCATAGGGATGACCGGCGAATACCGTCTCGCTCAGCTTGCGCCGTGCGACCCAACCGGGGTTGCCCATACTGGTCGCAATGGACGTCACCATCTCGTTGCGAACCCGCTCGACAGCGTCGGCATCGAAGCGCGGCTTGGTGAGGGACAGAGACAGCATATCGAAAGCGCGATCGCGGAACTTCGTCAGTGTCTTGAGCGACGCGGAAAAACTGTCCTGATCTGCGCCATAGCTGAGCGCGATCGATTTATCGGCCATCTCCTTCTGGAAGACCGATGCGGTCAGATCGCCCGCCCCTTCATCCAGCAGCGAAGCGGTCATCAACGCCAGGCCTTCCTTGCTGGTGGGGTCCAACGCCGCGCCGCCGCGAAACGATAGATTCAGCGCCATGAGCGGAATGCGATGATCCTCGACCAGCCAGGCTTCGATCCCGCCGGGGCTGGTCACGCGCTGGATCTGGATGGCAGCGCGCACGGGGGTGGTCAGCAGGACCAATCCGGCGACGAGGACGATCAGACGGCGAAAATACATATTCATCGGATGGGGCCCACGGGAATGGGTGTTGTGTTCGCCGCCGCCGCCGCATCCATCGGCGCCTTGCTGCCCTCGGTGGGCAGCAGCCAGCCGGTGACCGAGACGCCGTCTGGCCCCAGCACGGCGCGCATCGCCTCATTCACATCGGCGGTCGTCACCGCCGCGATGTTATCGGGCCAATTCTCAACATCGTCGATGGTCTGGCCGGTGGAGACTGCCTCGCCAATCGAATGGGCGGGACCGCTCAAACTATCGCGCGCCAGAATCGCCTGAGCCTCCAGCCGCGTCTTTGCGTCAGCGACCTCGGCGTCGGTGACGCCGTCTTTCAGCAGGGTCCGGATGACCAGATCGACGCCCTTTTCGACGTCGGCCACGTCCTTGCCTGGCGCCGGGGTGGCGGAAATGTCATAGGCGGTCGGGTCGATCGCCGTGTCGTCATAAGAGCTAGACGCGCCGGTCGCCACCTTCAGCTTGACCGCCAGGGTCTGATAGAGACGGCTGGTCGTCCCTGTGCCAAAAATCACGTCGAACACTTCGAGTGCGAGCGCCTGCTTGCGAGTCTTCGCCGAATAGTTCGGCGCGACGTACATGCGAATGAAGTCGGGCTGGTGGATATTGCCGTCGCGCAGCGTGACGCGCCGGTCGGCACCGGTCAGCGGCGCGATCTGCGGCCGGATACGGTCTGGAACCGGGTGAGACGGAATCGGGCCGTAATATTTGTCGGCCAGTGCCTTGACCTCATCCGGCTTCACGTCGCCGACGACGATCAAGGTCGCGTTGCTCGGCGTGTACCATTTCTTGTACCAGGCGATCGCATCAGCAGTGGTCAGCTGTTCCATCTCCTGCTTCCAGCCAATGGCAGGGCGGCCATAAGGAGAATTTGTCAGCAGGCTATAGCGCATGGCCTCGACCAGCCGCGCCTCGGGCGAACTATCGATCCGCTGGCGGCGCTCCTCAACGATCACATCGCGTTCCGGATAGACCTGATCGTCGGTCAGCGACAGGTTCTGCATCCGATCAGATTCGAGCTTCATGACCAGCTCGAGCCGATCGGCCCGGATCGTCTGAAAATAGGCGGTATAGTCGTAATAGGTGAACGCGTTGTCCTCGCCGCCATTGCGAGCGACGATCTTGGAAAACTCGCCGGCGGAAACGCTCGGCGTCCCCTTGAACATGAGATGTTCAAGAAAATGGGCTATGCCGGAGTGGCCGGCCTCCTCGTCCGCAGCCCCGGTCCGATACCAGACCATCTGGGTGACGACCGGCGCCAGATGATCCTCGATGACGACCAATTCGAGCCCGTTGGCAAGCTTGAAAACCGTCGGGCTGAATACCTTTGCGAACGCTTCATCGCCGGCCAGAACCAGCAACGCGGCACAAACGATCGAGGCTAATCTCATTTTACCGACGGAGCAGCGGCCCGTGAATTGCTGTCGGATCAGAACATTTCTCCGTGGAACAACTTGCCGAAGAAACCGCGCTCCTCAGGTTTCGCCGCGGGTGACGAAGCATTGGCGGGCGGCGGTGCGTCGGCGGCTGGCGATGCTGAACCCGCCACCGGCGGGGTGGTGCCCGGTGGCGGGGTCGCGGGCGCCTGGGGCGTGCCCTCGACATTGGGGGCGGTTGCCGTATCGGCCGCCGGCTTGGCAGCGGCCGTGGTGGCATCAACGTCGTTGCCGAAGAAATCGCCATGCAGCAGGCTGCCGAAAAAGCCGCGCTCTTCTTTCTTCGGGGCTTCGCCGGCCGAAGCGGTTGAAGAACCCGCTTCGTGTTCAGCCGACACCGCGCTGGGTGTCCCGGGCGGCATAAGATCGTAATCGGGCGGCAGAGTGAGCGTCGGGCGCACAACGACCTGGCTTTCATCCGGCACGTGGCGTTCGAGCCCCAGCGTGCTGCTGATGCTGCCGCAGCCGGCCAGGCCCGCGATCGTCGTCGTCAAAACTACCGATCGGGCCAACATGCTTTTCGTCAAGGTTGCTTCCTTCGTGCCATTTTGTCCGTCTTGTGGCTGAGAAACATGCCGTCGAACACCAAAACGCCAATCCCTACGACGATCAGGCTATCGGCGATATTGAATGCCGGCCAGCCATATTCGCCCAGATGTGCGTAGAAGAAATCCGCCACTGCGCCGAACCGCAAGCGATCCACCACGTTCCCCAGCGCTCCCCCAATCACGGCGCCAAGGGCGGCAGCCAGGATCGGGCTCACGATACGCGACAGCCATAGCACCAGAATGCCGATGATTGCCAGCGCGGCAATCGAGAAGATATACGGCCCCCAGGCTTCGCCTGTGCGAAACAGGCTGAAGCTGGTTCCCTGGTTCCACCACATGACGATATCGAAGACCGGTAAGATCCGGATGTTGCGCGGATTTTCCCGCAAGCCGACGATTTCGAGCAGCGCCCATTTGGACCCCTGATCGGCAATCACACCAAGGATCGCGGCAATCGCAGCGATGAGATAGATGCGCCCCCGGGTCACTGTGCGGCGGCCTGGAAGCCCGACACGGCCTCGGCGCAGCGGTCGCAAAGTTCGGGATGACCGTGATGGGTGCCCACCTCGTCCAATACCCGCCAGCAGCGGCCGCATTTCTCACCCGTGGCCATCTGCACCAATGCGCCCACCCCGGCCACGTCGGGCAGCGTGAACGCTTCGGCGGGCGGCGCATCTGCGGATAGGGTCATGTCCGACGTGATGGATATTTCCGCCAGGTCGACACCGTTCAGCAGGGCGCGATCCGCCGGATCGTGAACGTAGAGGATCGGGTTGGCTTGCAAGGAGGCGCCGATGAGCTTTTCCGCCCGCGCGATTTCGAGCGCGCCGGTAACCACACGCCTGATTTCACGCACCCGCGCCCATTTCGCCGCCAACGCATCGTTGCGCCACGCGGCGGGAATTTCCGGAAACACGGTCAGATGCACGCTGCCCGTCTCATCCGGATGGCGGGAAAGCCACGCCTCCTCGGCAGTGAAACATAGGATCGGCGCGAGCCAAGCCGTCAGGCTGTTGAATACTTTGTCCAGCACCGTTCGCACCGCCCGCCGCCGCGGCGCGTCGGGCCGGTCGCAATAGAGGCTGTCCTTGCGGATATCGAAATAGAAAGCCGACAGATCGACCGCGCAGAAATTATGCAGCGCCGCGAGCAGCCCGCGAAATTCGAACTTGCCGTAAGCATTGCGCGCGAATGCGTCGATCTCTGTCAGGCGATGCAGCACCCAGCGCTCGAGCTCCGGCATCTCCGCCACCGGAACCCGCTCGGCTTTGTCGAACCCGTCGAGCGCGCCCAGCAGATAGCGCCATGTGTTGCGCAGACGGCGATAGGAATCGGCCTGGGATTTGAGGATTTCCGGGCCGATTCTCAAGTCTTCCTCGGTGTCGCTGGCCATGACCCACAGGCGTAATATGTCGGCGCCCTGCCGGTCCCAGACATCCTGCGGAGCGGTGGTGTTGCCGAGCGACTTGGACATCTTGCGGCCCTGCTCGTCGAGCGCGAAGCCGTGAGTCATCACCGCCTTGAACGGCGCCCGGCCGCGCGTGCCGCAAGCCTCGAGCAGCGACGACTGAAACCAGCCGCGATGCTGGTCTGAGCCTTCGCTGTAAAGATCGGCCGGCCAATGCAAATTTGGCCGCGCCTCCAGCACGAAGGCATGGGTCGAACCGCTCTCGAACCAGACATCGACGATATCGCGGACCTGCTGGTAATCCTCGGCATTATAGGCATTGCCCAGGAAATCCGAGGCCGGACGCGCATACCAGGCGTCGGCCCCTTCCCGCTCGAAGATGTCGGCGACCCGGTCGAGCACATCGGGATCGGTCAGCGGTGCGCCGTCGGACCGGCGCACGAAAAACCCCAGCGGGACGCCCCAGGCGCGTTGGCGGCTAATGCACCAGTCCGGACGCGACGCGACCATCGATTCGATGCGGTTACGGCTTTGCGGCGGCACCCAGCGCGTCTCGGCGATCGCCTCCAGCGCCTTCTCGCGCAGACCGGAACTGCCGACCGAGATGAACCATTGCGGCGTAGTGCGGAAGATCAGGGGTGAGCGCGAGCGCCAGGAATGCGGATAGGAATGCTCCAGCTTGCCATTGGCCAACAGCTTTCCCGCCGATCGCAGCAGCGCGATCGATGTCGGGTTTGCGTCGCCAGCCTTGCCCTTCTGGGTATAGACGACCTTGCCGGCAAAAAGGGCGACAGAGGGATAGAATCGCCCCTCGTCGTCCAGCGTACGCGGCACTTCCAGCCCATAGCGCTGACCCGTCGCGAAATCGTCCTCGCCGTGGCCAGGCGCGGTATGGACGAAGCCGGTGCCGGCATCCTCGGTCACGTAGTCGGCGTATAGCAACGGCACCGGGAAGCTGTAATAGCCCTCTGCTTCCGGGATATCCCGGAAGGGATGGGCAGCGATGGTGCCGGCCAGCTCCGAGCCCATCAAAGTCGCGACCTGGGTCCAGGCGCCGATCCCGGCATGGGTCTGCACTGCCGAGGCCAGCGATTTCGCGATGACCAGCAGGTCGCCACGAGCAATGGGCGCCTCGCGCGGATCGACCACCTGATAGACGCCGTATTCGATCTCGTCATTGTAGGCAATGGCGCGGTTGCCCGGCATCGTCCAGGGAGTCGTTGTCCAGATGACGATATCCGCGCCCACCAAAGCCGGGTTGGGGGATTCGACCACCGGAAAGCGCACCCAGATCGTGTCGGACACATGGTCGTGATATTCGACCTCGGCATCGGCAAGCGCGGTCTTCTCGACCACCGACCAGAGAACCGGCCTGACACCCTGATAGAGCGTGCCCGACTTCAGAAATTTATGAATTTCCCGGACGATCTGGGCCTCGGCAGGAAAGGTCATGGTCAAATACGGATTGGCCCAGTCGCCAATCACACCCAGGCGCTGGAATTCCGCCGACTGGATATCGACCCATTTCTGCGCGAATGCCCTGCATTCGGCGCGAAAATCGAGGATCGGCACCTCGTCCTTGTCCTTGCCCTTCTGACGATATTGTTCCTCGATCTTCCACTCGATCGGCAGGCCATGGCAGTCCCAGCCCGGCACGTAGGGCGCGTCTTTGCCCAGCATCTGCTGGCCGCGCACCACGACGTCCTTCAGGATCTTGTCCAGCGCATGGCCAATATGGATATTTCCGTTGGCATAAGGCGGCCCGTCATGCAGGACGAACTTCTCGCGCCCCCGGCTTTCCGCGCGGATTTTCCCGTGAAGATCCATCTCGCGCCAGCGCGCGATGATTTCAGGTTCCTTGGTCGGCAAGCCGCCGCGCATTGGAAAATCGGTCCGCGGCAGAAACACCGTGTCTTTATAGTCGGTCATGGGGCGGTTATCCGTCGCCGGTTTGCCAGGGTCAAGCAGGCTGGGCCAGTAGCGCCTCACGCGCCGCGATCTTGTCGCGGTCGACCTGTTCGACCAGCCCTTTGATGCTGTCGAACTTCGCCTCCGGCCGAAGCCGCTCGATCAGGCGGACACGCAGCACCTGGCCGTAGATATCTTCGTTAAAATCGAACAGATGCGCTTCCAGCATCGGCTCTTCGGTGCGCCACATCGGGCGGATGCCGAGATTGGCGACGCCATCGATCCAGTCGCTGCTGCCGGGGCGATCGACGAGGGCCCGGATTGCGTAAATCCCGTAGGCGGGCCGCATGTATTCCGTGATCTTCAAGTTGGCAGTCGGAAAGCCGAGCTCGCGGCCGCGCTTGTCCCCGGTGACCACGCGCCCGTCGATCTCGAACGGCCGCCCCAGCAGGGTGGCGGCGCCGCGAAGATCACCGTCGGCGATGAATTTGCGGATTGCTGTCGCCGAATAGACCGTTCCATCGGCTGCGCTGACCGGCGCCACGCGCGTGACTCCGAAACCATGCGCCAAACCAGCCGCTGCCAGAGTCTCCATCGTGCCGGCATGCTTGTGGCCGTAACGAAAATTGCCGCCCGCAACCGCGTGGCTGATGCCGAGGCCGCCGGCCAGCACATCGGCCGCGAATGCCTCGGCCGAAACGGCGGCGAGATGTTCGTCGAAGGCAAGGGCGACCACATAGTCGACCCCGAGCGCCTCCAATGCATGCAGCTTGACACGCAGCGGCGTCAGCCGGAACGGCGGAAGGTTGGGTTGGAAGAATGCCTTGGTGTGCGGCTCGAAGGTCAGAACACCAAGCGGCCGGTCCGAGGCGCGGGCGATCCTCAGCGCCTCGGCGATCACCGCCTGATGGCCGAGATGAACACCATCGAAATTCCCAAGCGTCACCACGGCGGCGCGCGCCTCGGAAGGAAGATCGGTTTCGTGACGGTAAAGACGCATCAGGTAGGCCCAAGGAAACGAACGAGCCGATGTTTAAGCGTGTTTGTCCAAAGACTCAAAGTGCGACCTGATTTCACGCCACCGTGCTTCCCCATGAACTGGGCAACCTGACCACCCTCTGATTACATAACGGCGCATGGATCTTCACGCATCCTCCGAAGTGGCTAGTATCCAGTCAATGCCATAGGCTGCGATTCTATCGATTTCTATCGATCTACATCGAATCCGGCCACTCGCTTCGCAGCAGTTTCAAGCTTGAACCCATCGCGCGGGGCGGCCATGTCCTGATAGGGTTTGAAAAAAACGGGCAGTTGGGATAGAGCGCGCCAGGAAATAGTGCCGTGCGCATGGCGCGCCGGCTCCCGTCAGGTGATGAAATCATGGGTTATAAAGTCGCGGTGGTTGGCGCCACCGGTAACGTCGGACGCGAGTTGCTGCAAATATTGGCGGAACGCGAGTTCCCCATAGATCAGATCGTCGGCCTGGCCTCCGCGCGTTCCGCCGGCACGGAAGTGTCGTTTGGCGAGGACGAGATCGTAAAGGTCCAGGACCTCGACACGTTCGATTTCAAGGGTACGGATTTTGTGCTGTCCTCGGCCGGCGCCAAGATTTCCGCCGATTTCGCCCCGCGCGCCGCGCGGGCGGGCGCTATCATCATCGACAATACGTCGCAGTTTCGCATGGACCCGGACGTGCCGCTGGTCATCCCCGAGGTGAATGCGCACGCCATCGCCGGCTATACCAAGAAGAACATCATTGCCAACCCTAACTGCTCGACCATCCAGATGCTGGTCGCGCTGAAGCCGCTGCACGACATGGCGAAGATCACGCGCATCGTGGTCGCAACCTATCAGTCGGTTTCGGGCGCCGGAAAGGAAGCCATGGACGAGTTGTTCGTCCAGACACGCGGCATCTATGTCAACGATCCGATGACCCGCGAACAGTTCACCAAACAGATCGCCTTCAACGTCATTCCGCATATCGACGTCTTCATGGATGACGGCATGACGAAGGAAGAATGGAAGATGATGGTCGAGACCAAGAAGATCCTCGACCCGGCCATCAAAGTGACTGCGACCTGCGTGCGCGTGCCGGTCTTTATCGGTCATGCCGAGGCGGTGAATGTCGAGTTCGAACGCCCGATCACCGCCGAGGAGGCCCGTAACGCGCTGCGCGATGCGCCGGGTGTCAGCGTCGTCGATCATCGGGCCGATGAGGGTTATGTCACCCCGGCCGAATGCGTCGGCGAGGATTCGGTCTTCGTCAGCCGTATCCGCGAGGACCAGACGGTCGAGAACGGCCTCAATCTGTGGGTGGTTTCGGATAATGTCCGCAAAGGCGCCGCGCTGAACGCGGTGCAAATCGCCGAGCGGTTGGTCACGAAGGACTACTAAGCGGCGATTGGAAGATCACCGAGCGCCCCCCACACGATTGTGGGGGGCGTTCAGGTATACATTTGCTTAGATTGTATTACTTGCTTTGGGTTTGAACCGTCGGACTTAAATGCGTCCGACGATCCAGGCGACCATGGCCAGCGGGGCCAGAGCGGCGAAGGCGATGTTTGCAACGCCTTCAAGTATTTCCCAATTGATTTTCATCTGTGATCTCCTCTTTGAATTCAGTTCCAAAGCGAGAAGCACCCTGTTCACAAGCGGGAATATAGTCGTTTCCGCTTGTAAAGACAGGCCATTGCACCCCTATTATCAATAAGTTACCGCAACACAGTCATGCTATTGCTGCAATGCAACAAACAGCCCGCGCGTAAGTAGCACAGGGCCACGCATCAAAATTACGATTTTGCCGGCAAGTTTTTAGGACTATGAGGCAGCGCATGAGCAACACGGACATTTCCAACAACATCGACGCGTTCTGGATGCCGTTCACGGCGAATCGGCAATTCAAGAACGCTCCCAGGCTTTTGGTCTCGGCCAGCGGCATGCATTACACCAGCCATGACGGCCGCCAGATATTGGACGGCACCGCAGGGCTATGGTGCGTCAATGCCGGACATTGCCACCCCAAGATCGTCGAGGCGATCCGCGCCCAGGCGGGCGAACTGGACTATGCCCCGCCTTTCCAGATGGCGCATCCCAAATCCTTCGAACTGTCTTCCCGCCTGGTGACCATGGCGCCGGGCGACCTGAACCATGTATTTTTCGCCAATTCCGGATCCGAAGCGGTCGACACCGCGCTGAAGATCGCGCTGGCCTATCACCGCGCCCGGGGTGACGCCGGACGAGTCCGGCTGATCGGACGGGAGCGCGGCTATCACGGCGTGAGTTTCGGCGGCATCGCGGTCGGCGGCATGGTCGCCAATCGGCGCCAGTTCGGCACTTTGTTCGCGGGCGTCGACCACCTGCCCCATACCTATGATCCCAAGAGCCAGGCCTATAGCCGGGGACAGCCCGACGAGGGCGCGGAATTGGCCGACGCGCTGGAACGGCTGGTCGGGCTGCACGACGCCTCGACCATCGCCGCGGTGATCGTCGAGCCCGTCGCCGGATCGACGGGCGTGCTGATCCCGCCCAAAGGCTATCTCGAGCGGCTGCGGGCGATCTGCGACAAGCACGGTATCCTGCTGATCTTCGACGAGGTCATTACCGGCTTCGGCCGCATGGGCACTGCCTTCGCCGCTGATTATTTCGGGGTTCAACCGGACATGATGACCGTCGCCAAGGGCATCACCAGCGCCACCGTGCCGATGAGCGCGGTTTTCACCGGCGGCAAGATTTACGACACGCTGATCGAGGCGACGCCCATAGGCGGAATCGAATTGGCCCACGGCTATACCTATTCCGCCCACCCGCTGGCGACCGCCGCCGCCCTGGCGACCCTGGACGTCTATCGCGAGGAAGGCCTGTTCGAGCGCGCCCGCGACCTATCGCCCTATTGGGAAGAGGCGATCCACAGCCTGAAGGGCGCGCGCCATGTGATCGACCTGCGCAATATCGGCCTGATCGGCGCGATCGAGATCGAGCCCCGGCCCGGCGCGCCGATGAAGCGGACCTATGAAGTATTCACCGGCTGCTACGCGGAGGGCGTGCTGGTCCGGCAAGCGGGCGACATCGTCTGCCTGTCCCCGCCGCTGATCATCGAAAAGCCGCAGATCGACCGGATCGTGGAGACATTGCGGAAGGTGCTGGAAAAGGTCGATTAGCCTCACGGGGAAACAAACGTTCGTGTCCTCGTCACTTCTGTCGCTCTTCCTGGTCTTCCTGCGGCTCGGCTTGACCAGTTTCGGCGGTCCCGTAGCGCATTTGGGATATTTTCGTACAGAATTCGTCACCCGCCGGCGTTGGCTCAGCGCACAGGATTTCGGGGATATCGTCGCGCTCTGCCAGTTTTTGCCGGGGCCGGCTTCCAGTCAGGCCGGGATCGCCATCGGGCTGATGCGCGGCGGATTGGGCGGCGCCGGGGCGGCCTGGGCAGGCTTCACCTTGCCCTCCGCCCTATTGATGATCGGCTTCGGCTATGCGAAGGGCAACCTGGATCAGGCGGCGGAGGCGAAATGGCTGCATGGGCTGCTGATTGTCGCGGTGGCCGTGGTCGCCCAGGCAGTCTGGGGCATGTCGCGCAGTTTCGCCGCCGATGGCCCGCGCGCGGCGATCGCCATCGCCGCGGCGGCGGCGATTCTGGCGCTGCACGGCCCGCTTGTCACTCTGGCAGTGTTAAGCCTGGCCGCCCTGATCGGCTGGCGCCTGCTGCCGCGCGCATCGGCCGGAGCGACGGCGCGGACGATTCCGACGCCCTGGCCGCGACGGATTTCCTGGGCCGCGGGCGGCCTGTTTTTCGCCTTGCTGATCGGATTGCCGCTGGTCGCCCAGCTGACCGGCTTTCACGCGATATCGATGATCGACCGATTCTACCGCGTCGGCGCCCTCGTTTTCGGAGGGGGGCATGTCGTGTTGCCGATGCTGCAGGCCGAGATCGTGCCGCAAGGCTGGGTGAGCGAGCGCGATTTCCTGGCCGGCTATGGTGCGGTGCAGGCGGTGCCTGGGCCGCTTTTCACATTTGCCGCCTATCTGGGCACGGTGATGCGGCCAACGCCCAATGGCTGGCTTGGCGGGCTGATCGCGCTTGGAGCCATCTTCCTGCCGTCTTTTCTAATGGTAACAGCTGCCATGCCCCATTGGACGGCGTTAAGGCGGAACAAGGGGGCGACGGCGGCGCTGGCGGGGGTTAATGCAGCCGTGGTCGGCATCCTGCTGGCAGCGCTCTACACGCCGGTCTGGACCAGCGCCATTCATGCGCCGATGGATTTCATCCTGGCCGCGCTTGGCTTCGCCGCGCTCCAATACTGGCGCGCGCCAGCCTGGTCAGTGGTGCTGGCCACCGCGCTCGCGGCGCGGCTGTTGACCTGAGTGCTTGCCCCTTCCTGGGAGCCGCCCTAATCTCGCGCGCAAAGATTGGGAGGACGCGATGTTCAAGCTGAAGATGAGCGACAGCGAAGTCGTCGAGATCATGACGACGATGACCGGCAGGCTGGATGACAAGGGCATCATGGACGCCAACCGCCAGACCATGGTCAATCTGGCCGAACGGCTGATCGCGCTGGCGGACCAGGGGCGGCCGGAAGAAACCGACAGCTATTTGGAAGTCGACGCGCGCCAATATACTGACCCCGAGATCTTCGCGGCCGAGCGGCACGCCATCTTCGACAGCATGCCCTTCGTCGCAGGACTGTCGAACGATATCCCCAAGCCGGGCGACTATCTGAGAATCGACGATTTCGGCACCCCCACGCTGGTCACCCGCAACAAGGCGGGCCAGATCAAGGCCTATGTGAATGCCTGCCGCCATCGCGGCGCCGCCCTGGTCTATGACAACCGGGGTTCGGCGGGGGCGGGCTTCACCTGCCCCTACCACGCATGGTCATACGATCTGGATGGCAAGCTGAAAGGCATCAGCTGCAATTCAAGCTTCGGCGACCCGGACAAATCGGATCTCGGCCTGGTCCCGCTCGACGCGACCGAGCGGCACGGCATCATCTTCGTCGCGCCGAAGGCCGGGCTGAAGATCGATTGGGACGAATTCATCGGACCCGAACTCGATGCCGAACTGCCGCATTGGGGCTTCGATAAGGTACAGGGCGGTAAAGTCGCCCCGATCCCGCTGGATGGAAACTGGAAGCTTGTGTTGGAGACCTTCTTGGAATCCTATCACTTCAACTATGCTCATCGGGATAATCTCGCCCAATATTACCACGGCAATTGCAACACCGTGGACATGCTGGGCCGGCATCTGCGGACCTGCACCGTGCTGAAATCGATCAGCACTGAACTCAAGGGGCACCCGGTCGAGGAGTGGGTTCCGGAAAACCATATCCATGTCAAATATGTGCTGTTCCCCGGAACAGTGATGATCAACACACCGCAGGTGACGGAATTCTACCAGATCGTCCCGGTTTCGGTGGACAAGTCGATCGTCCGCCACGCCTCATATAGCAGGACGGACCTGTCGGACCCAGGCAACGCCGCGATGTACGAACGCGTATGGGAAAGCGCCCATACCGTGGTGCAGAAGCAGGACTTCCCCTATGGGGTCACCAGCGCTCATGCCGCGTTGAAGGCCGGCGGACTGTCGAAAGTCCTGTTCGGCAAGAACGAATGGGCGCTGCAGATCATGCATCGCGAGATTCAGAAGGCCGTCGCCGAAGCCGGCTGAAAGCAAAACAATGACGGATATACACCTGCTGGTGGATGCCAAGAACACGCTGGGCGAAGGGCCGCTTTGGGATGTCGATGAGCAGCGACTCTATTGGCTCGATAGCATGAACAGCAAAGTCTTCCGCTGCACCGCCGATGGCGGCGAGATCGAGCAGTGGGATGTCCCCTCGCCCATCGGGTCGCTGGCACTGCGGCAACAGGGCGGCGCGCTGCTGGCGCTGGAGAGCGGGTTCCATCTGTTCGACTTCAAGAGCGGCAAGGCTGAACGGTTGAGCAATCCGGAGGACGGGCTGGCGCATGTGCGGCTGAATGACGGCAAGGTCGACCGGCTGGGCCGGTTCATCGTCGGGTCGCTGGACATGGCGATGTTCAGTCCTGATCCCCCTGCCCGGCCGAGAGGTTCGCTCTACCGCCTCGACACCGATTTTTCCCTAAAGAAGCTCGATAGCGACATTGGCGTCTCGAATGGCCCGTGCTGGAGCCCGGACGATAAGGTTTTCTATTTCGCCGATACCTGGGCCAATAAGATCTGGGCCTATGACTGGGACGCCAAGACGGGTACCCAATCCAACCGGCGCGATTTCATCGAGACCGGCAAAGCGGCCGGGATGCCCGACGGCGCGACCGTCGATGCGGAAGGCTATTACTGGAACGCCTGGAACGGCACGGGGGTCGGCCATGGCGACGTCCGCCGCTATGCGCCCGACGGCACGTTAGACCGGCGGATCGAGCTGCCGAGCCTGAAGGTCACCAGCCTGATCTTCGGCGGCCCGAATCTGGATATCCTCTATGTCACCTCAATGGCAATGAGCGGGTTCCCTGAAGACCGCCTTGTCGATGGCGCCGTCTTCGCCATCCACGGGCTGGGCGTGCGGGGACTGCCGGAGCCGAGGTTTGGGGGATGATGTCAGGATATGAATTAGCCACAGATTACACAGACTAAATCGAGATATCCGCTCCTTCGGCGGCGAAAAGCCGCGCAGGTGAAAATCTGTAATCTGTGGCTAAATTCGTGACCTCAGGCAAGCTCACAAAGGCATATACTCCCCACCATTCACATCCAGTGCCGCGCCCGTCATGGCGCTGGAATAGTCTGACAGCAGGAAGATGACCGCCCGCGCGCATTCCTCGTCCGTCGGGATGCGGCCGATGGGAATCCGGCTGGAAACATCGGCGATGATCTGCTCCATCGAGATGCCTTGCGTGGCGGCACGGCGCTTCAGCGCGCCTTCGACCGGCGCCCCCCACATCCAGCCCATGCGGGCGACATTCACCCGGATGCCGTATTTGCCGAGTTCGGTTGCCAGTTGCCGGGTAGCGGCATTCATCGCGGCCTTGGCAGTGCCGTAATCGCCCTCGCCCACCACCATTTTGAGTGACGATTTGGTGCTGACATTTACGATCGCGCCGGCTTTCTGCCTCTTCATCGCCGGTAGCACCGCCCGTACCATGCGCAGCGCACCGAAATGGGTGACATTCATATTAGCCTGCCACTCGGCCAGATCGCCATCCTCGAAGGTAATGAAATCGTTATGGCGATAGGCGCTGTTGACCAGCCCATCAATCCGGCCGAACGCTTCAAGGGTCGCGGCGGCGAGCCGATCGCACTGCGCGTCTTCGGCCACGTCGGTCGGCACGGCGATCGCCTGGCCGCCTTGGCGCTCGATCTCCCGCACCACTTCCCGCACGAAGCCTTCCGAGCGGGCAGAGACGGCGACTTTCGCGCCCTCGGCCGCCGCCAGCAAAGCCAGCTTGCGGCCCATGCCCGGACCGGCTCCGGTGATGATGACGGTTCTGTCCTTGAGCAGCATGATCTTTCCCCTTGTTGGCCGCGCCATCATTGCTTGACACGACGTTGCCCAGACATTTCGATACAATGAAATCGCGCGGGGAAACAGCATGACGAACGCCGCAATAGGCAGCGCCAAGATAGTGAGCCATCAGAGCCCGGGCTTCCTTCAATTCGGCTATGTCACCAATGACCTGGACCGGGCAATCGAGTATTTCCGCCGCACATTCGGCGTCCAGAATTTCTTCGCGATGAAGAATGTCGATATCCACACCGACGAAACAGATGGCAGTCATAAGACCGTGAAGGTCGATATCGGATTTGCCTGGTGGGGCGAGACGATGATCGAGATCATAAAACCCCAGCCGGGCAGCCAGACGATCTATTCCTGTACGATCGATCCGGATGGGTACTCGCTGAACTTGCATCATATGGGCGTCGGCCTCGCCGGCCCGCTATCGGCCTTCGAGAAGAAGGCCGATGAGATGCGCTCGGCCGGATACAAGCTCGAAATGCTGGCGATCAACGCCAACGGCCATTACGTCTATGTCGATACGCGCAAGGATACCGGCCACCACACCGAACTGCTCTGGTTCAGCGAGGCCGGCGTCGCGTTCCTCGCCAAGATTCCTCGCAATCCCAACTGAAAGCCGTTCATGGACCTACCGCTTCTCACCACGCTGGATGACGGCGTTCTGACCATCACTTTGAACCGGCCACACCGGCTGAATGCCTTCACGTCTCAGATGCATCGCCTGATGCTCAATGCGCTGCGCGACGCCGCGCGCGATCCGGCCGTGCGGGTGATCGTGGTTACCGGCGCAGGCCGGGGGTTCTGCGCGGGCTATGACGTCGCCGAGGGCGGCAAGCCGGCGGAGGGCGACGCGATTGCGGCCAAATGGGACGGCGATCCGAAATGGGTGTCGGTCGAGAATATCGCGGCGCGGCTGCGCGAAGACGCCGAAATCCCATACCTGCTGCACACCATGCCCAAGGTGACGATCGCCGCCGTCCGGGGTCCCGCCGCTGGCAGCGGGCTGTGCCTGGCCGCGGCTTGCGACCTGCGCATCGTTTCGGACACGGCCATCTTCAAGACCGCCTTCAGCTCGCTCGGCCGCTGCGGTGATCCGGGTGGCAGCTACTACATGTCCAAGCTGATCGGGGCCTCGAAGACGCGGGAATTCTACCTGCTCGACGAAAAGATGGATGCCGCGACCGCCCGGGATACCGGGCTGGTGAACAAGGTCGTGGCGGATGCGGAGCTGGACACCACGATTGCCGCTTTGACGATCAAGCTCGCCCACGGCCCCACCGCAGCCTATGGCTATATCAAGCAGAACATCAATTTCGCCGAAACCGCGACCTTGTCCGAAGTGCTGGCGAGTGAAGCGCTGGCCAACGCCAGCGCCAGCCAGACCCACGATGCGAAGGAGGCGGTGCAGGCATTCCTCGAAAAGCGCCCGCCGAAATTCCAAGGATTTTAGGCCGAATACCCGCTATACTCTAGCCGAGCGCCACATCTGCAAAGGATGGGCGGGAAAGGGTAAAGATGGCGGGGAAAAGCGGGATAGCTCCGACGTTCGGCCTGATGCAGGACTGGCCGCTGACATTGGACAAGTTCATCGAACATGCGCGCCGCTGGCACGGCACGCGGGAGATCGTCTCCCGCTTCGCGGACGGACATATCGAGCGGCGCAACTATATCCAGATCTATGACGACGCCATGCGCATATCCGGCGCCCTGCTGGCAAACGCCATCGGCATCGGCGACAGGGTTGCGACCCTGGCGATGAACAGCGCCGATCACCTGTCCGCGTGGTACGGAATTGCGGGAATCGGCGCGCTCTATCACACGCTGAACCCGCGCCTGTTCCAGGATCAGCTGGTCTATATCGTCAACCATGCCGACGACCGGCTGATCTTCGCCGACGGCATGTTCGCGCCCATACTTGCGGCTCTCCTGCCGCGCTGCCCGCGCGTTCGGCGCGTGGTCTTCCTGACGCCGCCGGCCCAGCCGGTCGAACTGCCGGTTCCGGCGGTGGCGCTGAAGGATTTCGTCGCCGGCCATGACGGAATCTATCCGTGGGGGCAGTTCGACGAGCGTTCGGCCGCAGGGCTTTGCTATACATCCGGTACCACCGGCCTGCCCAAGGGGGTAATGTATTCGCACCGCTCCAACTTCCTGCACGCCATGACATCGATCCAGCCCGATGTGCTCAATCTCAGCTCCGCCGACACGATCCTGGCGATCGTGCCGATGTTCCATGCCAATGCCTGGGGGCTGGCCTTCGCCACACCCGGGATCGGTGCCAACCTGATCCTGCCGGGGCCGTGCCTGGACGGCGCCTCGGTCCATGAGTTGATCATTAATGAGAACGTCACCTTCGCCGCCGGCGTACCAACGGTATGGCTGGCATTACTCGATTATCTCGATGCCCAGGGGCTGGGACTGGGATCCTTGAAGCGGGTCATCATCGGCGGGTCGGCGATGCCGGAGCGGATGCTGCACCGTTTCCGCGAGCGCGGGGTCGAGGTTACCCATGCCTGGGGCATGACCGAGATGTCGCCCATGGGGACCGTCTGCACCCTAACGCCGCGGATCGCCGCCTTGCCGTTCGAGGAGCAGGTCCCCTATCGGATGAAGCAGGGACGCCCGCTCTTCACGGTCGACATGCGGCTGGTGGACGAGGATGGCAAGGTGCTGCCGCACGACGCCAAGACCGTTGGGCACCTGCAGGTACGCGGCCCGGGCGTAACCCGGGCCTATCTCGGCGAAGACCGTGACGTGCTGGACGCCGAGGGCTGGTTCGACACCGGCGACATCGCGACGATCTGCCCGCTAGGCTTTATGCAGATCACCGACCGTGCGAAGGACGTCATCAAGTCAGGTGGCGAATGGATCAGCTCGCTCGAAATCGAGAGCGCGGTTTCAATGCATGAAAAGGTGGCGCTCGCCGCCGCCATCGGCGTTCCCCACCCTAAATGGGCCGAACGCCCAGTGCTGTTCCTGACGCTCAAGCCCGGCGAACAAGGCGAGCCGGAGGAATTCATCACCTTCCTGACCGGCCGCATCGCCAAATGGTGGCTGCCGGACGCGGTCTATTTCCTGGATGAGATACCGGTCGGCGCTACCGGCAAGGTGGATAAGAAGAAGCTACGGACGATGGTTACGGAGACAGAGGAAGGCGGGCTAAGTGCGGTCAACAGTGAATAGGGTTTTGCTCTGACCCCGATTTACGGCCCGATTGCGCCGTCGGCGCATTTTCAAAGGGCGGGTTTCGGGCGGTATCGACATCGTGGCAAAGGCGTGGCGCGATCGGCCATGGTTATAAGAAGGAGAGAGAGTGATGACTGGACAAGCCTGGAAAAGAGTTCTCGTCGACCGTTTCACCCCAGCCGAACTGAAAGAATGGCGCGCCGCAAAGGAAAAGCTCGGGCGCGACTTCGATCATGAAGCTTATGCGGCGGCTTGGGTCGGTTATAACGCCCGCGTACAGGCGGCGTTGCCGCTCGATCCGGAGTCAGACGTCACGAAGGCGCTCATCGCCGAATGGGATGCGTTGTGCGCACCATACATGGCGGTTGTGGATGATGCGATGAAGGGCGGCACTAAGCCTTTATGGTCATTCCCGATGGTGCTGGACGATCCGGAGGTGTTTATCCGCCGATGAAGACAGGCCGCTGTGCGCCCATTGCCAAAGTTCGCCTCGCCTCGTTAGCAGCGCCGGCCACCTGACCCGGAGCCGTGATCGGCGGTCACGCCGCGTTACATCGTGGGCGGAGCGGCCGGCTTCGGCGGATTGTTGCTGGGCGGTCCCGGCACCTCCTTGAAAGTCTTGAAGTAGCAAGGTTGCCCGCGCACCAGGATCGCATCGAACTTGTCCATCGGCAGAGGCGGCGTTGTCCGAAAGCCGATTCGTTCGGCATAGGGCAGGTCGATGCAGGGGGCCGTGAAAGTCGCGTGATACCAATGGCGGTCATCCGACTGGATATAGATCCCGCTGGTGCCTTCGGCACGCCAATCATTGATGTTGCCGAACTCGACGAACGGGATGCTCGCTGAGTTGGACGGCGCGCCCTGGTTCTGTGTGGCGCAGCCGCCAAGGATCGACGCGGCGGCAAGCGCCAGCGAGACAGATCTGATCATGAAGTCCTCCCCGGTCCGACTGGACCGATATAATCAATTTACGGCCGATTACACGTTTTTCCAGCGATCATAGTGCCCAACTGGGAGAAAGAAGGCTTGGTGGATGCAGTTCCATGTGCCCATTTTGGACGCATGGTAGAGAGATTTATGAGGGTAATGTCGCGGCGGACCTTGCGCGAGTTTGTCGCCGGACGAGCACACGAGCACACACACAGGACATAAAGCCCAGCCCGCTTTGAAGGCGGCGGCTGAATGCGTGGTTCCCCGAAGTGACCAAGGGAATGGGCAGGCACCACCGATGTGAAACGGCTTCACGCGACCGCCCGCATCGTGTTGACCGGATCTCTTCAACATCAAGTGTAACGATTACCGCCTGGTCGTAGCGGTGGATTTCGAGAAGGCCATCATCTGGATCAAAGGGGGCGGCACTCATACGTTCTTCCACATTCGCTGGGCAGACAATCAACCCGTCAGGACCGGACCCATTGAACTTCAGCACCCAGTCCCGGACGATCTGCAGCGTCACCCCGCCGATCGCAGCCGCCTCGCTCCGGCTCGACCCGTCATAAATCGCCGCCAGCGCAAGAAGTCGACGCACCTGATTGGCATCCTGGCTCTCGCGAGCCGCACGCCGAACCCCCGCGGCGTCAAAATCATCCCTCAGCGCTATCGCCATGGCGAATCTCCTTCGCCATCCTTGAATCAGACCGATTCAGCGTCGCGCAAGCACTTTAACGAGTCATCGTCACAGAGAGTTGGTATAAGGCTGCTGAAATGAAACAGTTAGCGGCTCGCAGTCACGATCCCGACACGTGGAGCAGCTACATGCAAATGGCCAGCGGCTGGCGATTTGCGGGTTTG
>JAQGIF010000316.1 GCA_028291345.1 Rhodospirillales bacterium
TCCTGAGGTACCTATCGGACGCATGCCCGCGTTCCGTGGCGGCCTTTTTATATCAAAAACCAGGGCGAACGCGGGCGATCGCGACGGACCTACACGACCGCTAGGTTCCGGGCCGACCAGCCGAACCGGAAGTGAGTGACAGCGCGAGTGAGGCGGCGCGATCAATATCTCTGGCGGTGGAGCGAACTCCGTGTCCGGAAATTCGGCCGGTTCGCTCGGTCGGGCCTTTTTTGGGGCTTCTTAATGGCGGTGTGTGATCGTTCCGTCCGGCGCAGCCAAATTGCGAACAAGCCGTCCCTCGACACGTTCCATCTGGACGGGTTTGACATGGGGATCATGGGCGATCTTTACCGATAATCTGCGATTTCCTCTGCCAGCAGGTACGTTCTCTTTACGGAAACCTGTTGCCGGCAAGATTCATCGATAGCTTGGCTTCGGCAGTCATGGCTGGATGATGAATGCGAAATAGATTGATCGCTTCTATGGCAGTTTCAGCAAACCCGTTCATAGGCTCGCCCGTCCCCTAAGATTGCGAAGCGATTCACGAGACTTGTGAATCCAGAGTTTGACGATCGCCCTTCACCTCTCGGCCGCCACACATCAGGTGACGCTCCACGATCCCCTGCGCCTGCGTGAAGATGTAGTGATCCTCAACATGATCACCCGCCTTCATCCTCATCGACGAAGCGGGAGTTAAGCCCGATTTCCGTAAAAGGTGTTGGGGCGGCGATCCCAGCGCGCCGCAACCCACAGCACCGCCGCCGCGGAAGCGGAACCAACATACATGCCGGCAATTACATCACTCACGAAGTGAAAATTCATGGCGATCAGCCCAACCCCGGCAGAGACGGCTACTGCAGCCCAGAACGGCGCCAGCCGTGGCCAAAGTTGCAAGGCGATCACTGCAATCGATATGACCGCTGCCATGTGTCCCGAGGGGAAGGCAGACCAGCCGGCATCCCCATGAAATGGGAAGAAACCATAGAGCCCATCGCGAATGAAGGAGGGATTGTCGTGAATCCAAGTCTCCGGCCAAGTCCGTCCGAAACTCCATTTCAGCAACATCTTAACTGCCGACGAGAGTACGAAACTACAGCCGACCAGTATGATGGCACCCAGATGGGCAGGTCGGCGCGATCGGGCTACGATGACCGTCCGCCAAACTAGCAAAGGCAGCATTATCAAAATGGCGAGCCAAGCGGTGGTCAGCAGATCGGGCAGCCGGCTCAGCGAGTTGAACAACCACCCTAATGGTGCTCCTGGGCGCACCATGCGGTGTACCAGTATCGCTGTCGGGCGATCGACCCATCGATAGCAGATCAGCACCAGCAGCGCCGCGATGAGGCCGGCCGCGGCCCAGCCGCGCAAGGAGACGCCGGAGACATCGAGCCATCGATTCCCAGTACGACTCGTAACCAAGCTCGGATGACTTGATAAAGGACTAATCAAATTAAGACCGATAAAGCGGAACCTGAGGCCATATCATTACAACCATGCGTGCAGTGAAACTAGCAAGCACGCGCCCGAGACGCACTGGCGCAAACGGGTGTTCCTGTCCTTCGGTACGTTGGCGTTCTGCCCTTTCCAATTTTGTCGGCTCAGTGCCCCTGATTTTGGACTGCCTGGATAGTCGGCTCTCGATAACGCTCGCTGCTGACCATAATATTCCACACCGTGCGTCCGCGCTTATTGGCGAAGGCGACCGTCGTGACCTTGGTCACTTCGGCCAGTAAACTCGTTGTTCGCTCATTCCCATTGGGATATTCTGGTTCACTCTGGTAATGGAACGTGCGGTCGTCGAGTGCTGTTGGGTTAGAATGATGAACAATGATGAAACCGAGTTGGCGGGGCTGATCGTGAGCACGCTGAACTTGGACTATGATTTGAAGAAGGTGTCTTCCGAAACGCCACTATATGGTAAGGGACTCGGGCTCGACTCCATCGATATATTGGAAATCGCCTTGGCGATTTCTCAGAAATATAAGGTAACCCTGCATTCTGACGATGAAAATAACACTGAGATCTTTAGATCGATCGGGTCATTGAACCAGTATATCCAGGAAAATAGACTGTAGATGGCGTTTATTCCCCGAGGGATTTTTCGGGTTCTGGCGATCTTTTCCACTGTTGCATCGCCCATATCTGCTCATTTGGTTCTTGCCGATAGTTTTTTGTCAACCGGCCCGCGGGCGACGTTAACCTATCTGCTTGTCCTGATGCAGGCGGCAATCGTCCTGGCGGTGATTCTGGATCGGGTGCATCGCCCTCTTCACAAACTTGCCGCGGTCGCCTTCGTCGCGGCCGGGGTTGGCGCCTGTTTCTATCATCTGACCGGGGGCGTGATCGTCTCTTCGGGAATGCTTCACGCTACGGCCTATGGGGCGCTGCTCGCCTTATTCGGCACGTCGCTGACTTCGGGCTCCGAACCGCTCGTTACCCGTATCACCGGAGCGATTCACGGGCGACTGTCGCCCGAAGTCTTGCGCTACACGCGCCGCGTCACATGGGTCTGGTGCGCCTTTTTCGGACTGGAAATTCTGATGTCTGCTACGTTGCTTACCCTGGCCCCGATCGCATGGTGGTCGGTATTCGTAAATCTCTCCAACATGCCGCTGATCCTAATTCTGTTCGTGGGCGAGCGTCTGTTCCGGCCGCTATGGCTCGCCAACCCGCCGCGTGAGCGGATTGTCGATATTTTGCGCATCGGCCAGTCGGCAAACCAGAGCTTTATCAAGTGTGAGGGCGACATAGCGGTAGCGCCGCGACAGCCGTGACGCCAGTGCAGAATTTTCCCATCCTGGGCCATGATGACCTGTCGGCGATTCTAGTAGATCGCGGGCAATATCCGATTACCGCCGGCAGATTCCTCGCCGACGCCGCAGTCCTCGCCAAGTTGCTTCCGGATCACGGATATATGGTCAATCTTTGCAGCGATCGATATCGGTTCGTTGTCGGATTTTTGGCGGCGCTGCATCGGCGGCAGGTAACATTGCTGCCGTCCAGTGAAGCCCCGGCGCAGCTTACGAAGCTGGTGGCGGATTATCCCAGCCTCTATTTCCTGCGCGATCAACCGGCCGCGACGGACGGTATGTCGTTCGCATTCCCCCAGAGCCTGGTCGGACCCGATGTCGAGGCCGTCCCTAAGTTTTCGGCGGCGTCGCAGGCTGCGGTGTTATTTACGTCCGGATCCACGGGCGCAGCTGTGCCGAACCCGCGAAGCTGGGGAGCCTTGGTCAATAGCACCCGTGCCGCCGCGAAAAAACTTGGCCTTGAAGGCCTCGACGGGGCCCACATCCTCGGTACCATCCCGCATCAACATAGCTATGGCCTCGAATCGATCATCATGCTGTCGCTCCAGAGTGGATTCGCATTCTATGGGGCGCGGTCTTTATTACCGGCGGATATAATCGCCGACTTGGGCAATATCCCTGAACCAAGAATTCTGGTGACAACTCCGATCCATCTGCGCAGTCTCGTCGAGTACGACGGCAATATGCCGGCTGTCAGCCGTATCATCTGCGCCACCGCTCCGTTAATGGTGGATCTCGCGCGTAGGGCGGAGGATAGATTTAAAGCACAGCTCTACGAAATCTACGGGTGTTCTGAGGTTGGGCAGATTGCGGTAAGGCGAAGCGTCGAAACCCCCGAATGGTCGTGCATCGACGGCATTGTACTTACCCAAAAGGGCGACGATATCTGGGCCAGCGGACCGGCAGCTGCGGCGAGCGCCTCGCTTAACGATATCGTCGAATTGCGCGGGCCGGACCGTTTCCTGCTCCACGGCCGGAAGTCGGATATCGTCAATATCGCAGGAAAACGAAGTTCGCTGTCGCATCTGAACCATCATCTCAACTCGATTCCGGGAGTTCGCGACGGTGTTTTCATGTTTCCCGACAAAACCGGCGATTTCATCCGGCTAACCGCCTATGTCGTCGCGCCTGGCATGTCCGCCGAGGAGATATTATCGGCGTTGCGCCCCCACCTCGACCCGGCCTTCCTGCCGCGTCCGATCCACTTCGTCGATACGCTGCCCCGAAATGCTCTAGGAAAGCTGCCGGCCGATGCGATGGGAGCCCTCCGTTGAAAGCCGCGACCGGACTCGTTGCCTGGAATGCGGTGGAGCATGTATTCGCGGCGGACCACCCAACGGCGGCTGGACATTTTCCCGGCAATCCGATTATCCCCGGCGCCGTGCTGCTAGACCATGTCGTTCGTGTCGCGGGAAAGGGCCGCACGGCCCGGGAAGTCCGTTCGGCCAAGTTCCTGCGACCCGTTCGGCCCGGCGATCGGGTCGTGATTCGATGGCGAGCGATAGAAAACGGCGACGTTGCGTTCGAGTGCCGTCTTGCAGACACCGACCAACCAGCACTCGTCGGGTCGTTGATCTGGAACGTGGAATGACCGACCGGCCAGCCATCCTGTCCACCGTGCAGCCGGAATGGCTGCGCCGGAAAGAGCGCGGATCCGCTTTCGCCATTAGGGCTATCGTGTCGCTCTCCCTATCGCTCGGCCGGCCGTTCGCGCGCCTGTTCTTGCCGCTCGGTTGTTTGTATTTCCTGGTTTTCGCGCCTGCATCCCGCCGGGCTTCGACCGGCTATCTGGCGCGTGCGCTGGGGCGCCCCGCTACGCTCGCCGACGTTTTTCGACAGTATTTCGCCTTTGCCTCGTGCATTCTCGATCGCGTGTTCTTCCTGTCAAACCGGCTCGACCAATTTGACATCAGGATATCCGGCGAACCAGCTTTGCTGGATGTGCTGGCGACCGGAACCGGCTGCATATTGCTGGGTGCGCATATGGGAAGCTTCGAGGCTTTACGCTCGATAGGACGTGGACGGTCCGACCTTGGCGTTAAGATGATGATGTTCGAGGAAAATGCCCAGAAGATCACGTCGGTACTCAACGCGATAAATCCTGAGTTGGCGAAGGACGTCATAAGCCTCGGCAAGCCCGCCTCAATCATCACCGTTCGAGAATGCCTGGAGGCCGGCGAACTGGTCGGAATGCTCGTCGACCGCAGCCTATCGGATGGGCGGCAGTCCGCTCATCCTTTTCTGGGCGCGCCAGCGCGGTTCTCCGTCAATCCGTTTCGGATGATCGCGATCTTGAAGATACCGGTCGTGCTGATGTTCGGTCTCTATCGGGGCGGCAACCGGTACGATATTCACTTCGAGCCGTTCTCCATGCCCGATCAAACCGCCCGCCGACCGACTACCGACGAGATCGACCAGACGGTCGGGCGCTACGTTGCCAGGCTGGAGCATTACTGTCGGATCGCGCCCTATAACTGGTTCAATTTCTATGACATCTGGAAATGACATGAAGGATCGCCTTGCCGGCCTGGTCATTCTCGGGATGATGCTCCTTCCGTCTGCGTCGCATGCCGGCGAGCCGGTGCCAGGCACGAGCGTATGGAGCCTGGAATCCATGATGGCCGGTCTCCACCAGGTGAAAGCAGCGTCGGCCCGCTTCATCGAGCGCAAGCAGATGGCCATGCTGACCCGCGGGTTGGAAACGACCGGAACCCTGCGATACGTCGCTCCGAATCGGCTGGAAAAGATCACCAGTACGCCCGCGCCCGAGACGATCATCCTAGATGGCGAGACGCTGACCGGAACACAGGCAAATGGCGATCACTACACGATAGCATTGAGCGATAGCCCCGAAGTCGCGGCCTTGGTGGAGGGCATCCGCTCGACTCTGGCGGGGGATTTGCCGACACTCCGCCGCTATTACTCGATCGACTTCAAGGGCACCCACGACGATTGGGAGCTCGACCTGACGCCGAAAAACGCCCGCGTCCGCGACAAAGTCGAGAGCATTCGGATAAAGGGTGTCGAGCTGGTTCTGAAAACGATCGATGTCGCGGAGCGGGATGGCGACCATTCTCAAATGATTATCACTCCGGACGCACAGTGAACCAACGCAACCGGGTCGCTCTGATTCTTTGGGCGATCGGCCTCGTTACCTGCGTCTGGGTGATCGCCCGTACTCCGTTCATGACCGATATGTCGGCTTTCCTGCCCGATTCGCCGGAGCCCGCCCAGCAGGTGCTGGTGCAGCAGTTGCGCGACGGTGTCGCCTCGCGCTTGATTCTCATCGGCCTGGAAGATGGCACACCGGCCACCCGTGCCGAAATCAGTCGCAAGCTGGCGCAATCTTTGCGGACCTTCGACGGATTCGTGCTTATCGAGAATGGTGACGGCGCGATCGGCAAGGCGGATCAAGATTATGTCTGGCGCAACCGCTATTTGTTGAACCCAGATGTGACGGCCGATCAGTTTTCGCGCGATGGATTGCGGCGGGCGCTGGAACAAGATTTGCAACTGCTGTCATCCGGCATGGAGCCGTTACTCAAGGACAGCCTTCCCCACGATCCGACAGGCGAGGCGATCGGCCTTGCGCGAACGCTGGCCGGCGGGGCGCACCATCGTGTGCGCGACGGCGTGTGGGTCTCGGCGGATGACCGGCAAACTCTACTTCTCGCCCAAACGCTCGCACCAGGCTTCGATCTCGACGCCCAGGAACGCGATCTGAACTATCTACGACAAAGCTTTGCCGACGCTCAAAAATCCGTCCAAGGCGGGGATAGCGTGCGCATGCTGGCGACGGGCCCCGGCACATTTGGGGTCAAGATCCGTGCGCAGATGAAGCACGACGTCACGATCTATTCCGCCATTGCCAGCGCCGGGATCATCGGCCTTTTACTGATCGCCTATCGTTCGTTTGTCGTGCTGAGCCTGACATTGGTGCCCGTGGTTTCCGGCGCGCTGGCGGGCCTTACCGCGGTCAGTCTCTGGTTCGGGTTCGTACACGGCATCACCGTCGGGTTTGGTGTGACCCTGATCGGTGAAGCGGTCGATTACGCGATTTATCTGTTCGCCCAAACCAAACGAAACGGTGGGGCGTCTGCAACACTGGGGCGAATTTGGCCGACGCTGCGGCTCGGCGTCCTGGTATCGACCTGCGGGTTCGCGGCGATGCTGTTTTCGAGCTTTATCGGGTTTGTGCAGTTGGGCGTATTCACGATCGTAGGGCTGGCGGTCGCGGTTAGCGTGACGCGATTCGTGTTACCCAATCTGCTGACAGCGCGATTTTCCGGAACCCGGCGACTGGGCTTTGCACCGGCTCTTCTTGATCTGATTCACCGCGCGCGTGTGCTCCGAATTCCACTTTTTATCGTTTTGGCGGGCGCCGTATTTATGGTTGGCGTGCGAAGCGGCAACCTTTGGCAGGATGAGCTGACGAGCATGAGTCCGATTTCCGCAGGCGATCAGCAGATCGACCGCGCATTACGAAGCGCAACCGGGGCACCCGATGTTCGCTATATCGTGGTCGCGACCGCGCCGGACATGGAGACCTTACTCCAGGCCTCGGCGCGCACCTCGGTTGAACTGGAGCGGTTGATTTCAAGCCATGCCTTATCAGGCTTTGACTCACCCGACCGCTATCTACCGAGCTTGGCAACGCAGTTTGCACGTAACGCGGCGTTACCCGACCAAAAGACTCTTGCGGAAAATCTAGCCCAGGCTTCGAATGGCCTGCCGTTCCGCCCGGAAACATTCGCCCCATTTCTGGCTGACATAGAGACCGTACGCCAGGCGGCGCCTCTGACGCGGAGCTCGCTGACCGGGCCGGCATTGTCCTTGAAACTCGATTCCCTGTTGATCCAGCGGCCGGGCATGTGGGCGGCCGTTATGCCACTTCTCGACGTCGCCGACCCCAACCGGATTGCCGATATCCTCGCGAAAACGATCGCACAACCTGGCGCGACGGTGAAGCTTCTGGATCTCGAGACGGCATCGAACAGGCTGTTGCACCAATATCGGCGCGAAGCGCTGCTGTTGGCATCGCTGGGCAGCCTTGTTATCGCCGCCGTGCTACTAGTCCATTTTCGCTCGATCAGCCAAACATTCGTCGTATTGGCTCCCCTAGGCGCGGCTGTCATCATGACTGTCGCGGTGCTGACGCTTAACGGTCATCGGCTGTCGATCTTCAATCTTTTTGGTTTGCTGCTGGTTGTCGCGGTCGGCTCGAATTACTGCCTGTTTTTCCAGCGCGGGGGCATGGTTGGAGAGGACGGAGAGCGAACGGCGGTCTCGCTCCTTTTGGCAAATATTTGCACGGTGCTCGGATTCGGCGTGCTGTCGTTATCCGGCATCCCCGTGCTCTACGGCATCGGCGGTACGGTGGCGATCGGCACCGCTTTAAGCCTGGTGGCAGCAGCTATTTTGACGTCCGACATGGGACGGACCGCTGGAAATCCAAGTGCGGCGACGCCGGGTTGATGAGCATGCTGTCGATCAAAGACTTCGTGGCGGACAATAGGCGAGACCGCACGCTTCTCGTGCTGCTGCCCGGTGCCTACATGACGGCACAGGATTTTGTGGATCACGATTTCATCGGCGCGGTGCGGCGGCGACCGTGGCCGGTCGATATAATCGCGGCCGACACCGGTATGGACAGCTATTTAGACAACGATGTCGTCGACCGGCTGCACGAGGAGATCATTGCCCCCGCGCGGATCAGCGGTGCGACGACCATTTGGCTGGCCGGCGTTTCACTCGGAGCGATGGGCGCATTGCTCTACGCCCGGCTGCATCGCGAGATGATCGCAGGGTTGCTTTTATTGTCGCCCTTTATCGGGTCGCGCGGCATCGTCGCCCAGGTCGAACAGGCTGGCGGAATTCGTAAGTGGAAGCCGCGCGAAATCGACAACTCAACCGTAGAAACTCGTCTTTTCGACTGGCTGCAGTCTCATGAGGCCGGCGATCCCAGCTGGCCGGAAATCCATCTCGCTTTTGGCACCGGTGATCGCTTTGCGGCGGCCCATCGCTTGCTGGCGGACATTCTGCCAAGCAATAATGTTATTATCG
This sequence comes from Rhodospirillales bacterium, assembly GCA_028291345.1. Taxonomy (GTDB): domain Bacteria; phylum Pseudomonadota; class Alphaproteobacteria; order BOG-932; family Roseiterribacteraceae; genus BOG-932. The sequence goes on from JAQGIF010000316.1 coordinate 8,874, forward strand.
GCAGCGGGGGACACGATTGGGCGACCTGGGGAATCTTGTGGGAACGGCTCATGGCCGCGGCGCCTTTCGGAACCCCTGCTGGGGCGGAGATATAAGTTGATCGGAAACATCCGGGCTGCCGGGCGCCACATACTGCAAGCAGGCGCACTTCTGTTGGTCACCGCTTGTACGACGTCCCACGTGGTTCAACCGCCGTCGACAACGTCAAGCGACGAAGAGCAATACCGGAAAATCTACCCCTATTATGCCGAACTCTGTGCCGTTTCCCGTCTCGGCAAGACAGAGGGCTTCGGGGCCGATCTTACCAGCGCCTTTGGCGGGCATGGCGTCCTTTATCTTCATCGGGTGTGCCGCAAGAAAAGCGAGGCTTATCCCGTACTTCAGATGTGCGATGAGGCGCCGGAAAATTCAGCAGATGGCGTCGGATTAAGCGTCAATGCACATTACGAGAACGCGATCTGGGTCGCCGCCGAGGGGCGCGATTTCTTCTTTGACGGCAACCTGAAACCGGGCCAGTCATTGACCAAAGATGGCTACCGGGAATTTCAGGAACTGGCCAAGGCCAAGAAGATATACGATAGCATCGATTTTCACGATGAGTTCTACCAATCCATTCCCGCAAGCTTCTCGCATAATGACGGGAAGTACGAGATCTCCATCGCGACCGACTATGCGATCACATTTGGCCGAAATCGTTATTGCGCTCGCGTGCCTGTCAGCCGCCCCCAGATGGTCAAAATCCTCGACTATCTGAACGATCTCAACCGGCCATACAGGAGCGGACAGAAAGTGTTCGACTTAAGCTTGCTGCTCCATAACTGTTCCCACGTAAATCATAACGCGCTAACAGCTGCCGGCATTTGGGACGAATGGCCGATGGACCGATCCGTCCTGATATCGGCATTCGATTTCCCTGTGCCGAAGAATGAGTTCGTCAATCTGATGCGGCGCACGAACGATATGCCGATTGACGACCTCGAGGCGGTTTATGACGACCCAGCCGCGCGCAACTCGCTGCTCACTTACGGCCGGCTACCGACACAGCCCGGCTCGATAGTCGATCTCGGAACTATCGCCTCACCCAATGAGATCTACGATACGCAGTCGCGGATCATCTTCTACGACGACCCGATCACCGGCAGGTATGAAAAGCGTTTCGATATGATAATGACAGATCCCCGCTATTATCGACTTCAGGATAATCTGGCGCATTTCGCGACGCTGTATTCAAGAATCGAGCGCGAACGAAAGCCGGTGGAATGGTATTTGCAAAAGCGCAGGGGCACGAGCGGGTCGGAACGCGAAGCATTTAACCAGTTCTACGAAAAATATTACGACTATATCGACCAACAGGTTCAGGAAGTCGCCCGCGCAATTGCGCTCTTGAACGGCAAAGCCGGTTAGATCGTTGGAGCAAATCTGCTTGTGACTAATCTCGCACTCACCCACTTCAGCCTCGCTTCATGTCTTGGTGTCGGGTTAGCGGAGAATCTTCGCGCCCTGAAACAAGGGCATAGCGGACTGCGCCTATGCGATTTCGAAACGGTTTCGCTTCCAACCTATATCGGCAAGGTGGACGGGCTGGAAGGTGAGCGGATCACAGGTTCGCTCGCTCCCTATGACTGCCGCAACAATCGGCTTGCGAGTCTCGCGCTGGCTCAAGATGGCTTCGTAACCGCCACCGAAGAAGCGCGCCAGCGCTACGGTGCAGACCGGATCGGTGTCTTTGCAGGGACGAGTACCTCTGGAATTCTAGAAACAGAGATCGCTTTCCGCCGTCGCGATCCCGTCAGCGGTGCGCTGCCGGAAGGCTTCCGCTATCGAGAGCGCCAAAATACCTACTCGGTTGCCGACTTCGTCCAAAAAACTCTCGGTTTGAAAGGGCCCGCGCTGGTCGTGTCGGCCGCCTGCGCCTCCACGGCGATGGCATTCGGCAATGCTGCGCGAATGATCGCGCTTGGGCTCTGCGATGCAGCGGTCGTAGGGGGCGCCGACAGCCTCTGCCTCACAACCTTGTATGGCTTTCATTCGCTGCAACTGACCTCTCAAAATCCTTGCCGCCCGTTCGACGAAGCACGCGATGGGATTTCGATCGGTGAAGCGGCCGGCTTCGCGCTGCTCGAACGTGCGGATGCAGTGGTCGACAACGCGTCCATACGTTTCCTCGGTTATGGGGAAAGCAGCGACGCGCATCATATGTCCAGTCCGCACCCGGAAGGATTGGGCGCCAAGGCCGCGATGGAGAAGGCGCTGAAGGCGGCTGGCTTGCAGCCGCCGGATATCGATTACGTCAACCTTCACGGCACAGCGACAAAGGCCGGCGACGCGGCCGAGGATCTCGCGATAGCGGCGTTGTTCGGTGCCTCAACGCCGTGCAGCTCGACCAAGGGCATGACGGGCCACGCGCTCGGCGCATCGGGCATCCTCGAGGCGATCGTCGCGGCTTTGTGCATCCGCGACGGCTTTATCCCGGCTAGCCCGACGACACGATGCCTCGATCCCAAAATGCTTAGCAACTATGCGACTAGCGGCGCGGTTAAGCCGATCGAGGTTGTGATGAGCAACTCATTCGGCTTCGGCGGGGGCAATTGCAGCCTCATCTTCGGGCACCCCCGATGAGACTCTATGTAGAAGGGCTAGGTCTGCGCGGCCCTGGATTGGTCAATTGGCCGGCGGGTAGAGAAGTGCTGGCGGGACGGGCGCCCTATGTGCCCGCCGAAGTTGTTCTGGTCGCGAGCGAATTGTTGCCTGTCGCCGAACGCCGCCGCGTAACCGACGCAGTAAAGCTTGCGCTGATCGTCGGCAGCGAAGCGATGACGCACGCGCAGGCATCTCCGCAAACGACCCGCTCGGTGTTCGTGTCATCTGGCGCCGACGGCGCAACTATTACCGCGATATTGGAGACGCTCGCGACGAAAAATCGCGAGGTATCGCCCACCCGGTTTCATAACTCGGTTCACAATGCACCCGCCGGCTATTGGAGTATCGCAACGCAGTCCCGGGAAGCATCGACCAGCCTATGCGCCTATGATGACAGCTTCGCCGCTGGGTTTCTCGAAGCGTCCGTTCAGGCATTGACCTACAATCTTCCCGTACTCCTGGTTTCCTACGACATTCCTTATCCAGGTGCCCTCGGCATTGTACGGCCGATAGCGGGCATTTGGGGCATTGCGCTGGTTTTGTCATCGCAGCAGACAGCCGGGAGTATTTGCGCCCTATCGGTAAAAATAAGTCGTAGCGCTGAAGATATGCCCCATCTTCCCGACCCCGATCTGGACATAGCACGCGCACAAAACCCTTCGGCCCGAGGCCTTCCGCTCTTGTCCGCTTTGGCACAGGAAGCCCCCGGCCGAGTCAACATTCCCTACGTCGCCGGCAACGTCCTCGAGATCGAGATTGCGCCGATGATTCGGTCCGCAATATGATCGATCGCACTAAGATAGCCGCACTGATCCCCCACGCGGGTATCATGTGCTTGCTCGATAGTGTCCTGCACTGGGATAATCAATCGATTCGGTGTGTCGCGACCTCGCATCGCAGCCCAGACAATCCGTTGGCGGTCGACGGCTGGCTCGGGACGGCATGCGGTGTCGAATACGCCGCGCAGGCGATGGCCATCCATGGCGGTCTGGTCGGTGCCGTGGGCGAACGGCCAAAACTTGGTTACCTGACCAGCATCAGGGCATTGTCGATCTACAGGCAGCGTCTGGATGATATCGAGGACGATTTGGTCATAGAAGCACAACAGCTGGCCGCTAATAATACTCGCTTCGCATACGGCTTTGCCGTTCTGCGCAAAGGCGTGAAGCTGCTCGACGGCCGAGCAACCGTTTTGCTCGATGCACAAAAAACGTGAAACGCGCGCTGGTCACTGGCGGTAGCGGCGCGATCGGTGCCGCCATCTGCCGAAAACTGGGCGCCGACGGCCTTTATGTTTACGTACACGCGAACACAGCTATCGCGCGTGCTGAAGAGGTCGCGCGTGCAATCGTAGAGGCTGGCGGCGCGGCAAGCGCGATCTCCTTCGATGTCGCCAATGCCGATGCCACCGCTTCCGCGATCCGGGCAATGAATGCCGAGGGCGTCATTCAGATTGTCGTCAACAATGCCGGAATCCACAGCGACGCTGTTATGGCAGGGATGCGACATGTGCAGTGGGCGAATGTCCTCGACGTAACCCTCAACGGTTTTTTCAACGTGACCCAGCCATTATTGATGCCGATGATCGGCAAACGCTGGGGACGGATCATAAATGTTTCTTCAGTGTCAGGTTTGGTCGGCAATCGCGGACAGGTGAATTACTCCACCGCGAAGAGCGGGCTTCATGGCGCCACGAAATCCCTATCGCTTGAGCTGGCAAGCCGCGGCATTACCGTAAACGCCATCGCACCGGGAATCATTGCATCCCCAATGAGCGAGCCGGTTTTCGACAAGCGAGCCATCGATCAGCTGGTGCCGATGAGGCGGGCTGGCACTCCGGCGGAAGTAGCGGAGCTCGCTTCTTTCCTGGCGTCTGACCGCGCCGCTTATATTTCGGGACAGATCATCTCTATTAATGGCGGGATGATCTGATCCGTTGAGGCAATATCGTCGGCAGATGACGAACGAAACTCATCACGAGCCGCGCATGCATCCATGACAGGAGAAGATTGTCGCGAAAGTAGCGGAAATGTGAAACGCCACCTTGCTCCGGTCCGAAGTAATAGACCGGCGCCGGAAGGTTGATCGGTCGGAACCCATTCCAGCATAGCCGAACGGCCGCCTCGGCGTCGAAATCGAAGCGCCGCATCCAGCGGCTAGACTCCATGATCCGCCGCAAGGCATCGATCGGATAAACACGAAAGCCGAAAAGCGAATCGAAACTCCCCGCCCAAAGTGTCTCGAGGCTGGTCCACCAATTGGAAAGCTTGCGACCAATCACCCGAATGCGTGGTGCACTGGCGTCGAATACAGGGCGTCCTAGAATTAGTGCGTCGGGATTGGCCCGCGATTCAGCAATAAATTTCGGGATCAGCGATGCCGGATGTTGACCGTCGGCGTCCATGGTCAAGGCATGTGTGAACCCTTCCGCAGCCGCCTGCTTCAGGCCATGCAGGATCGCGGCGCCCTTTCCCTGGTTATAGGGCAGAACGAATACGCGTAGATCGGGATCCGAGGTCGCCAGGCTCTCCAGCGCCGTGATGCTGCCATCCGTGCTACCATCAACCACGACCCAAACAGGCGCCCACTGGCGTCGCGCGCTCAGCACCGTCTCGATCAGTTTGACCCCGGAGTTATAACTGGGGATCAGGACAAGATGCGTCGGTTTAGCGATCGAGCTGTGGGCCAACTCGTCTCGCGCGATATTCGCCAACTGATCAACGCTATTTTGCCGTCGAACGTCGATTGACATCAACCGCGGGAGCTTAAAGTTACGGGACGGGTGCGTCCAAACAGCTTGCTGACATTTCCGGTCAATGTCTTGCCGTAATACAGGCCTTTGAACATCGTCAGCCTGAAGCGGATCGGCGATTTCGCCGCGATATCGCCAGCCAACAATGACAACACCGCCTCCTGCATGCGGAACAGATTGCGCGGTCCCATGAACAAGCTGCGGATGGCTGGACTGGTAATTCGGTAGATGAACCACGAAAACCGGTTGAGCCCGTTTTGCACGTCCTTCTCAAAGCGTCGTAGCGCTTCTTTCGCCTGCGCTGGCTGGTCCAGGCAGGTTTCGACCGCGTCTGCTCCTTTGATCGCGCTGCTCATGGCGAGGTAGACGCCGGTCGAGAAGACTGGATCGATGAATGTCGACGCATCGCCCACCATGATGTAACGGTCACCCACCATGCTGTTGGAGTTGTAGGAGTAATTCCCGGTCGCCGTTGCCTCACCGGTCATCGCCGCATCGCGCAAGCGGGCGGCCAACGCCGGACAGCTGGCGATCAGCTTGCTAAAGAATGTCGTCACATCGTCGCCGTTGCGGTTCTTGATCTTATCCGGACGGCACACCGCGCCAACGCTGGTCGTGCCGTCTGATAACGGAATGAACCAGAACCATCCCCCGTCGAACCAGAAAATGCTGATATTGCCCTCCGCCCGCCCCTTCAGCCGCTCGGCGCCGGTGAAATGTCCGTAGATCGCGGCGCTTTCATGGCGGCGATTGCGCTGTTTGAGCTTCAGTTTGGTCGCGAGAAATGTGTCCCGGCCCGTCGCATCGACCAAAAAGCGTGCCCGCCATTGTTTTTGACTCCCATCCTCGGACGTCGCGGTCGCGACGACGCCGCCCTTCTCGGGAAATTCGATATCAGACACGCGCACGCCCTGGATAACCTCGGCGCCGCATGCTTCGGCATTCTCCAACAGCACATGATCGAACGCGGATCGGCGGACCTGAAACGAGTAGTCCATGTCCTTGTGCCAACCCTGCCCGAATTCTAGCAGGCTCGGCTTTTCATGGTCGGGAGAGACAAATTCTATGCCGTATTTCGGCATACCAATACGCTCGATCTTTTCGCGCACACCCAGCTGATCGAATAGCGGCATGTTAAAAGGCAGTAGCGACTCCCCAATATGAAAACGGGGATGACGATCCTTATCGACGAGGACCACTGTCTTTCCGCGCTCGGCCAGCAATGCCGCGATGGTCGAGCCCGCAGGGCCGCCTCCAATGACCAATACATCGCCAACCGCGGAGCTGTCGTCAATCGAAGCGGATGTCAATTAACACCTCAAGTCTAGAAAATCATTGCGCATCATGCCGCATAAAGGCCAGAGTTAACACACGCGTTTGCCCCCAACCAGAAGCATCTGGTATGCGGATAGTCAGCCTAAAGCGCGTAGACTTCAGATACAGAACCCCGACACTTCCGCTTGGTGCCGTTGCCGTCGTTCCGATGCCCGACTCCCATTCCGAGAGCTTACGCGTTCAATGCCCCTACGCAGCCCCTTCTCAGTACAATATCTAAACACCGCGGCCATTTCGCGACTGGCATCATCGAATAGCCTCACGATCTTGGGTGTGATCGGTTATGGCTCGGATCGCCCGGCTTCCTTATCTCAGTCTTGTCCCTTCGTGCGGGCCGACCTGTTGCCGTTGGGAGGCGCGCCACTGTTCGAGACGTGGTGCGCGCCGAGCGGAGTCAGCTATCATACAAGCGGCGCGATACATGGTGCATCGACCGACGATTTAATATTCGGGGTCGTTGAATTGGATCGGACGTCCGGCATATCTCTGCAGACTGGGATCGCAAACGCTTATGCTGGCATTTTCGATTTTCTTAGAGACCACGGATTTCAAGCGCCGCTCCGATTCTGGAATTATCTGCCTAAGATCACGATCGATGAAGATGGCCTTGAGCGCTATCGCCGCTTCAATATCGGTCGGTACGATGCATTCTCGGCGCGCCTACTCTTGCCCGTCCCACCGGTAGCCAGCGCGGTCGGCGGCCAAGGCGGTGTGCCAATGATCTATTTTCTGGGCGGTCGCGTGCCGGCGAAGCAGCTGGAAAACCCACGGCAAGTCAGCGCCTTTCATTATCCGCCGGTTTACGGTCCGCGCAGCCCGCAATTCTCTCGGGCTTCGATC
>JAQGIF010000306.1 GCA_028291345.1 Rhodospirillales bacterium
GATAGGCCTGATGGCCGACGTCCCAGATCAGGCGGTCGTGCGGCGTGTCGAAAACATAATGCAATGCGACCGTGAGCTCGACGACGCCCAGGCCCGCGCCCAGGTGACCGCCGGTGACCGACACGGCGTCGATGGTTTCATGTCGCAACTCGTCGGCAACCTGACGCAGTTGCTTGGTGTCCAGTTTCCGCAGGTCGGTCGGAATTTCGATCGTGTCGAGCAAGGGTGTCGGGGTGTTGCGCAAAATGCCCTCCGATTCACTGACTTGTTTTTTCATCATCCGCGCCGCTCAACGACATATTGCGCTAGTTCGCGCAGAGTTCCGGCGCGCTCCGTGAAAATATCCAGATGCTGCGCCGCCTGACGCGCTAACATCGCCGCTTGTTCGCGCGCCTGGTCAAGCCCTAGGATCGATACAAAGGTTGATTTCCCGGCCGCTGCGTCCTGTCCGACCGATTTGCCGGTATCGTCTTCGCTACCTGTCGCATCCAATATGTCGTCTGTCATCTGGAATGCTAGCCCCAGATCATGGGCATAGGCCTTCAGCGCGTGACGCTGCGGCGGCGACGCCTTGCCGAGAATCGCGCCGGCTTCGCAGGAGAACGAAATCAATTCGCCAGTCTTCAGACGCTGCAGCCGCGCGATGCCGGCGGCGTCCAGCGACTTGTTCTCGCCCATCAGGTCGAGCATCTGACCGCCGCACATTCCGGCAGCGCCCGCCGCCGTCGCCAGGGCAGTGACCAGCTGGCAGCGAATGTTCGGATCCTCATGCGTCGCCGGATCGGCGAGCACTTCGAACCCCATGGTCAGCAGCGCGTCGCCGGCCAGGATCGCCGTCGCCTCGTCGAATTGCCTATGGACGGTAGGGCGCCCGCGCCGCAGGTCGGAATCGTCCATCGCCGGCAGATCATCATGAATCAGTGAGTAGCAATGGATGAACTCGATCGCCGCTGCGACCCTGAGCGCGCAGCTCTGCGCCACGCCGAACAGGGCCGACGTCTGCAGCACCAGAAGCGGTCTCAGCCGCTTGCCGCCGCCCAGGCAACCATAGCGCATGGATTGCAGCAGCTTGCCGTCGTCGCCTTCGGTTTCAGGCAGCATGTCATCGATCGCAAGGTTGATCAGCCGGCCGGTTTCGGCCATCGCATCCTGGAGGAGATGCCCTGTTTTTACACTTGTCAGCATATTGCGTTACTCGCCGAACCCGGTCGTCCCGATGGCGTTGTCGCCGACGGTGATCTGCTCAATTTTCGTTTGCGCCTCTTTAAGCTTGTTTTCGCAGTGACGCTTCAGCGCCACGCCGCGTTCATAGGCTGAAATCGCCTCATCCAGCTTGCCGCGCCCATCCTCGATTTGCCGTACGATTTTTTCGAGTTCGTTCAGCGCGTCCTCGAAACTCATGGCCGCGATGTCGGCTGGTAGCGTGGCTATCGGGTCAGGCATGGACTTCCAAATCTCGGTGCAAGTTTATGGCGGCGACTCGTCGGACGACAAGCACAGTCGGTTGCCGCTGCGACGCGGAAAGCAAATTGTGCGGCCACCTGTTGCAGGATTGCCGCGCTTTAAGCAAGTTACGATGAGATGTCTTCGCCGAATTTGCGCGGTTTACAGGGTGGCGCGGCGCACCCGTCCGACCGCGCGATGCAGTTCCACGGCGTAGCCGGACACAATTCCGACTCCGAAGAAAAGCAGGATGTCGGGGGCATGGGTAAGGTCGATCCCAAGCTCCGGATGCTGAAGTGCGACGATTCTGAGCCCGGAGCGCATCAGGATCAAGGCGACCAGCAGCAATATACCGTAAGGTGTGCCGCTCCGGGTCATGTTATTGGTTTCTGGATCGTAGGCGACCTTGATCAGCCTTGCGCGCGCCCATCCGAAGGCGGCGCCCAGCACGGTTATGACGGCCAAGGCCGCCGCATGAATCGGCGTCGGTGCCGGATGGATGGCGAAGAATGCGCCGGCACCGGCCAATGCCAGCACCGGCCCGATCCAAACGAAGGCGAGGCGAAAGCGGCGTGGCCGCATCATGCGCCGTCCCATCAAGGCGATGGCCGCGACCATAATCAGCAGCGGAAGATAAAGTTGCGTTTCGGCCGGAGTCATCGTTCACCTCTCTCGATTGTGAAGACGAAACTGTTGCCCACCTTGTCCTCACGGACGATCGTGTGCCCGGCCTGCGCGCAGAAAACCGGCATATCGACGACCGACATGGGGTCGGTGGTCGTCACTTCCAAGACGTCGCCAGGCTGCATCCCGATCAATGCTTTGCGCGCCTTCAGCACCGGCATCGGGCAGGACAGGCCGGAGGCATCCAGCCGGTGCATCAGGCGAGACGCGCCTGAAGGCGCGCCTTCACCCCGGCCCATTCATCGGCGACAATGCTGAAATAGACGGTGTCGCGCAGACGGCCGTCCGCACAGATGATATGCCGGCGGAATATGCCTTCCTGGGTCGCGCCGATCCGGGCGATGGCGGCGCGGGATTTCTGGTTCCGTGAGTCGGTCTTGAGTTCAATGCGCAGACAATTCAGCCGTTCGAAGCCATGTTCGAGCAAGAGCAGCTTGGCGGCGGTGTTGATCGCAGTCCGCTGCCAGGGCGCTCCGACAAAGGTCCAGCCGATCTCGACCCGGCGGTGTTCGGCGGCGATGGCGCCAAAGCGCGTCGACCCCACGATCCAGCCCTGAGCATCGAAGATCGTGAAGGGCAATGCCGCCTGTCGACCCGCTTGCTCCAGCGCTTCGGCGATGAATTCATCGACGCTCTCGCGGGTCTCAAGCGGGTGTGGAAACCAGCGCGTTACGCCCGTACCGACTGTCAGCGCCGCCAGATCCGCCGCGTGGTCGAGGCTCAGCGGCTCGAGCCGGACGAACTCATTCTTCAGAGTGACCGGCCCAACGGGTTCCGCAAAACCCGGCGGTTTAGTGAAACCCGGCGTGATCAGCTCCCGCCGCGTTCCGAGATCGTGCCAAGGCGCAGGCGCAGGGCGTTCAGTTTGATGAAGCCTTCGGCGTCCTTCTGGCTGTAGACTTGGTCAGCTTCGAAGGTGACGTAATCCAGCCGGTAGAGCGAGTTGGGCGATTTGCGGCCGACAACCGAGGCCAAGCCCTTGTAAAGCTTGAGTCGCACCGTGCCGGATACGCGCTGCTGCGTCTCGTCTATCAAGGCCTGCAGGGCGCGCCGCTCGGGCGAGAACCAGAAGCCGTTATAGATCAGCGCCGCATAGCGCGGCATCATCTCGTCCTTCAGATGCATCGCGCCGCGATCGAGGGTCAGCGATTCGATGGCGCGGTGTGCGACCAGCAGGATCGTGCCGCCCGGCGTCTCGTAAACGCCCCGGCTTTTCATGCCGACGAACCGGTTCTCGACGAGGTCGAGCCGCCCGATGCCGTTTTCGCCGCCGAGCCGGTTCAATTCGGTCAGCAGGGAAGCGGGGCTCAGCGGCTGACCGTTGACGGCAACCGCGTCGCCCTTCTCGAACTCGATCTCGACATAGGTGGGCGTGTCGGGTGCCTTCTCGGGCGCGACGGAGCGGGTGAACATCGACTCGTCAGGCTGGACCCACGGATCCTCCAGCGCCTTCCCTTCATAAGAGATGTGTAGCAGGTTGGCGTCAGTCGAATAGGGCGCCTCGCCCCTCTTGTCCTTGGCGATCGGAATCTGGTGCCTCTCGGCATAATCGAGCAGTACGGTGCGGGAATTCAGGTCCCATTCGCGCCAGGGCGCAATCACCTTTATTTCCGGCTCCAGCGCATAATAGGTCAGCTCGAACCGGACCTGATCGTTGCCCTTGCCGGTCGCGCCATGCGCCACCGCGTCCGCGCCCGTCTGGCGCGCAATCTCGATCTGGCGCTTGGCGATCAGCGGCCGGGCGATAGAGGTGCCCAGCAGATAGACGCCTTCATACAGCGTGTTGGCGCGGAACATCGGGAAGACATAGTCGCGGACGAATTCCTCGCGCAGGTCCTCGATGAATATCTCCTTGGCGCCCATCATCTGCGCCTTGGCGCGGGCCGGCTCGACCTCCTCGCCCTGGCCCAGATCGGCAGTGAACGTTACGACCTCGCAGCCGTAATTATCCTGCAGCCAACGCAGAATGACAGAGGTGTCCAGCCCGCCCGAATAGGCCAGCACCACCTTCTTGACCTGGTCTTTTTTATCGTCCGCCATGATGGAGTTCCGTTCCGCAAATTCACAAGCGCGCGGAACTTAAGCGCCGCACGGAAAAGGGGCAAGCCGGGGTGGGTTTGGCGATGCTTAGGGCGTTCGAACTGCGACGCTGGTGGAACCGCGCGTAACGCCGCCACTATCGACAAAGCGGACGAAGACCCGGTTCACGGCTGGCATGAAGGGTACGGCGCCGCTCGCTTGGGCGAAGATTGCGAACGTCCCCGTTCCGAAGCTCGCGAAGTTCGCCAATACCGAAGCCGCGGGTGTCGATACGCAGATACCGGTGGTCGGGTTGGTCCGGCAGATCGACAGGGTCACAGGCAGGTTGGCGCCGCCAGTATCGGCGATCGCTGTGATCTGTGCTCCGCTCCCGACATTCGAGATGGCAACGACGAAGGCGCCCACACCGTCGGCGGCGTCGATATGGACCGTGCCGTCACTTTGCGACGTTCCCGCCAACGCCACGATATCGGGCACGGGATTGGGCGAGGAGGAGATCAGCAATGTATTGACGCCGGGATATATTTTTGCCGGAGCCGCATTCGAGCAGGAGAAATTGAAGGGCATCTCCACGGGGGCGAAGGTGGTAGAGGGGATGAAGGCCAGTAAGAACGTCTGTGCAGCGCCCTCCGGGATATCGACGGGTGTGTTCGCGATCCCTGTCGGAGCGTTCGTGGTCCGGTCCGTAGTCTGGAACGAGAAACCGCCTGAGGCGAAACCGGCCATTGCCACGCTGCAATAGGTGGCGGTGCCGGGTCCCACATTGATCAATGTTCCGAACAGGGTGGCAGTTGCCCCGACCTGAACGGAGCGGCTGGACGGCAGGGTGGCCGAGACCAGAATGATGTCTGTCGTACTATCGGCGACGAAGGTTGCCGCCACCGTCCTGTCGGCGGTCATCGATACCGTGCATTGCTTGTTGCCGCTGCATCCGCTGCCGCTCCAACCGGCAAAGGTCCAGCCTGCATCGGATGTCGCGGTCAGGGTTTCGATCAAGCCGATAGGGAAGCTGGCGTTGCAGGTCGGGCCGCAGGCGATGCCGGATGGGCTGCTTGCTACCGTACCGCTCCCAGTCTTGGCGACCGACAGCATGGCGGTGGTCGGGACCAAGGTGAAGCTGGCTGTGACGGTTGTGTCGGCATTCGGCGTCACCGCACAGATTCCGGTGCCGCTGCAGCCGCCGCCGCTCCAACCGGCGAAGACGGATCCCTGCGATGCCGCTGCATTCAGCGTGACCGGCTTACCGATCTCGAACGATGCCGAACAGGTCGCACCGCAGGTGATCCCCGCGGGGCTCGTCGTCACGACACCCGCGCCGTTGCCTGTCTTGCTGACAGTGATCGTCTTGGTCAGCGCGAACTCGGCATTGACCGTCTGGTCCGCGTTAGCAGTCACTATACAAGCGCCGGTGCCGCTGCACGCACCGTTCCAACCTTTGAAAATCGAACCTGGCGCCGCTGCTTCCAACACGGTGAGGGCAGTGCCGCCTTGTTTCGGAAAGCTGCAGCTGACGGCGGTACAGGAATTGTTCACCGGGCTGATGCCCGTAGTTCCGCTTCCAGTGCCGGAGCGGGTGATCGTCAGAACGCTCAGCGTCGGATTGACGGGGCCCTGCGTGAATGTTGCGATGACAGTGGTGTCGGCAGTGGGCACCAGATTGCAGGGCCCTGTGCCGCTGCACCCACCGCCGCTCCACCCTGTGAAGTTGTAGCCTGCGGATGGCGAAGCGGTCAGCGTGACGAGCACACCGGATGGGACAGGAATAGCAGTGCAGAGCGTGCAGGTGATATTTTGTGGCGAGAAGGTCACCTGCCCCAAGCCTGCACTGTTAACCGTGAGGTTGACGGTCGCCGGCGGCGGGGTGATTGGACCCGCTGTGAATGTGGCGGTTACCGCACGATCTGCGCCTCCGGGGAGGAAGCAGGTGCTGGTATCGCTGCAAGCGCCACCCCAGCCGACAAAGGTGGATCCGTTGTCAGCTGTCGCAGTAAGGAGTTGAAATGAGGTATCGGGGGCGGTTATCGAGCAAATGGTGCCGCAGGAAATGCCTGTGTCGCTTGTAACCGTTCCGCTACCGGTGCCGGCTCGTGTTACCGACACGGTGTGATTGAGAACCGCGAAATTTGCGCTGACGGTTGTGTCTGCGTTCAGCGTCACGGTACAGTTTCCCGTACCGTTGCATCCGCCTCCGCTCCAGCCCAGGAAGGTCGGCCCGAAGAAGAACGCGGACATGGGCGTCAGCGTGACTCGAGTGCCTGTAGCAAAAAGCGCCGTGCATGTACTGGGGCACGATATGCCGGGAATGGTGCTCGAAACAGAACCCTGCGCCGTTCCGCTATTGACAACCGTAAGGCTCGATGCGGGTTGAAAGGTTGCTGTCAGGGATGTGTCAGCACGAAGCGTAAGACTGCAAGTCGTGAAGCTGCCGCACTGAGGGTTGCTCCATCCGGTGAAGACCGATCCTGTGGCGGCGACGGCCGTCAGCCCAATCTGGGTATTGTCGGTCAATGCCGCCGAGCAGATCGTCCCGCATGAGATCACCAAGGGATTGCCGCTGACGCCGCCTGACCCGGTGCCGGCCAGCGATACCGATAATGTGTCGCTGAAAGAAACCGGTGCGAAGATCGCACCGACAACTTTGCTTTGATTGAGATAGACGGAGCACAGTGTCGTGCTGAAGCAATCTCCGGTCCATCCTAGGAAAACCGACCCGCTATCCGGCGTCGCGGTGAGTGTCAGCGTGCTGTCGATCGCGTAGGAATTCGAGCAGATCGTACCGCAGTCGATCACGGACGGGTTGCTCCTGATGCTGCCGCCGCCCGTTCCGCTCGTAAATACGGACATAGTCGCATTTTGTGAATTCGACGTGAAGGTTGCAGTAAGTTGGGTGTAGCTCGTCAGCGTCAATGTACAGGGGCCCGTGCCGGCACACGCGCCTCCACCCCATCCCGCAAACGTCGAGCCGGTATCCGGCGATGCCGTCAGCGTGACCGTAGTGCCGGATGTGAACACGCCGGCCGAGCATGCATTCAAATTGCAGTAGAGGCCGGTGGGATTGCTGCTGATTGTTCCTGAGCCGTTACCCTGAACTTGTACATATACGGCTGTCGTGCTCGGCAATATCGAGAAGTTCGCCGTTACGGCGGTGTCGCCGCCGAGTGTGACCGAGCATGTGGCGGTGCCGGAACATCCGCCGCCGCTCCATCCAGTGAAAACGGCTCCATTGCTGAGGGCCGTCAAGGTTACGGTCGTTCCAGACTGGACCGGAGCCGCGCAAATCGTTGGTTGGTAGTATGTGGCTGTGCAGTCGATGCCGGCCGAATTGCCGACGATCCTGCCGGATCCGTTGACCAGGACCGAAAGCGTATCGGGTATCGCCACCGGGGCGAAGCGGGCCGTCACAGCCGTATCCGCATCGAGTGCGATCGTGCAGGTTCCAGTGCCGGAACAACCGCCGCCATTCCATCCGCTGAACGCCGAACCCGGTTCGGGCGAAGCGGCAAGGACAACCGTAGAACCGGAAGCGTAGCTTGCCGCGCATGCCGTTCCACAACGGATGCCGGAGGGCGCCGTGGCTACCGTGCCTTTTCCCGTTCCAGTGACGGATACCGACAATGTTTTGGATGTCGTGGGTGCGGGGCTGAACATGGCCGATACGGTCGCATCGTCGCCCAGCACGATCGTGCAGTCGGATGTGCCGCTGCAAGCCCCGCTCCAGCCCGCAAAGACCGAGCCGCTCGACGCGGTTGCGGTCAATGTCAGGATGCTCCCGGTACCCACCGAAACGGAGCAATTTGCACCGCATCCGATGCCGGCGGGCTTGCTGGTGACAGTGCCATTGCCGGTCACGCTTACCCGAAGCGTCGATTGACTACGAAACGAGCCGGAAAAAATTCCATATACGTAACCGAGGCCCGGGATCGCCATGACGGGACGATCGGTGGCGCTGTCGATAACCACCAGCCGATCGGTATCCGACACAAAGATATGCGCGCCGTCCGGCGATGCAGCGAGCAGACCAACGCCAGAATAGATTCTGTCGATGACGGAGTCCGTACTCGTCGCGATAATGGCGAGGTTGCCGGTGGCAACGTTGGCCTTGTTCGGCCCCTCATTGACGTAGACGCGGCTCCCGTCGGGCGAGATCGCGATCGCGCGCCAACTGCCCCCGGACGATCCGATTGCGGCAACAGGTATCGTTTTTATGACCGACTTGCTCTCTGTCGCCACGACGGAAACCGTTGTCGCATTGACTACATACAGTTTCTTCCCGTCGGGGGTTATGGCCAGCTCGGCGGGGTAGGAGCCTACGGGAATTGAGCCGGTGACTTGGTCTGTCGCGGTATCGATGACGACTACGGAATCCGAGTCGGGAACTGCGACGAAGACTTTCTTACCGTCGGGCGAGATGGCCATGCCGCCACCTGTTTCAGGCGAAGTCGGGAGCGGGATCGATTTTACGATAACATTCGTAGCAGTTGCGAAATGGACGACCGCGCCGCCCGCGATAGAGAAATAGAGATTGGCCCCGTCGGGGGTGATGACCATGCCGAGTGGCCCGGCACTCGACCCAGGTCCCGCGCTGATCTTGGACGTTACGATGTTTCTGGTCGTGTCGATTGCATACAGATTGCTCAGGACGTCGATCGCGAAAATCGTGCGGGCATCGGGTGTAATCACGCCCCTGATCGGCGCATTTGCGATCGGAATCTTCGCGACGACAGACTTTGCGCCTGTGTCGACGACGCCGATGCTCCCGGTTGAGCCATCTAACACATAGATGTAAGGAAATGGCTTGTTCGCCTCGGCGGAACCGGGGAAACCCAAAACAGACGCCACTGCCATGGCCAGCGCAGCCCAGAACTTACCGATAAGCTTCGGCACGATCCCTCCAGACGGTCCTCGGGATCGTTAATTTATTTCAAATGATCCCTTTTCCTGTCCTAACAGAGAGACTGTGGATTGTAACGTTGTATACGGGGCTGTCGGCTAACGATCCAACGCGCGCGCCCTACCCCACCGGCCGTGTCGCGTTCAGTGCTTTCAGGAAATTGGCCGACCAGTCGTCGATCGTGTTGTTGCGCAACCCGATCATCATCTCCTCTCAGCGCTCGCGGCGTTCCGTGAGGCCCACCTTCAGCGCTTGGTGGATGGCGGCTGCGATTTCGCTGGGGTCGAGCGGGTCGACCAGCAGGGCGGTCTTGAGTTCGGCCGCCGCGCCGGCGAAGCGCGACACTGCCTGGATCACGAAGCGGATCGGTGCTTGGTACGAAAGGACGGTTGGTCGCGATGGCGGCGAAAATTGGGGGTGCCAAACGAATCGACATTGAAGGACTTCCGTAACTGCATTGCATTATGTAAATGCAATGCAGTTACGGAGTTAAGAGATGCCTCGAACGAGCCAGCACCCGAAGGAAACCAGTTTCAACCTGCGGATCGATCCGGCCTTGAAGACAGCCTTCACGGCCGCGGCCCAAGCCGAGGACAAGCCCGCCGCCCAGTTGGTGAGGGACTTCATGCGGGCCTATGTGAGGCAGCGCGAGCGTCGCGCCTTCGAGACCGAAGCAAGACGGCAGTCGCTTGCCGTTGCCGAGCGGGCGCGTGACCCGCACAGCGACGAATACGCCGTCATGCGCGAGATCGAGGTCGAATTCGACCGTGACGATTTCGCGGATGAGTGGAAAGCGTGAAGCGTGGCGACTTGGTGACGATGGCCATCGGCGGTGATTACGGCAAACCTCGCCCGGCCCTTGTGGTCCAGGCCAATCCTTTTGCCGCCCTGCCCTCGGTGACAGTGTTGCGGCTGACAAGCGACCTTGGCTCGGAGCATCTATTCAGGCTCACCATCCAACCCACCTCGGAGAACGGATTGCGGGCCGTGTCGCAAATCATGATCGATAAGGCGGTTTCCATCCCCCGCGAGAAGATCGGCAAGGTGTTCGGCCATGTTGACGATGCGATGATGTCGGCCGTGAGCCGGGCGCTCGTCGTCTTTCTCGGTTTGGAAGGGGTGACGCCTTAGTTCCAGCTCAAGCCCAGCTCCGACGGTGTACGAATAAGGGCCGCCCCGAAGGCCGGAACGCCTCTCACCCCAGCGGCCGCGTCGCCTTCAGTGCTTTCAGGAAATTCGCCAACCAGTCGTCGATGGTGTTGTTGCGCAGAACTTCCATCATCAACTCCCAGCGCTCGCGGCGTTCGGGGAGGCCCATTTTCAGGGCCTGATGGATGGCGGCGGCGATCTCGCTGGGGTCGAGTGGGTTGACCAACAGGGCGGTCTTGAGTTCGGCTGCTGCGCCGGCGAAACGGGAGAGCACCAGAACGCCGGGGTTTTCGGGATTCTGCGACGCGACATACTCCTTGGCGACCAGGTTCATCCCATCGCGCCAGGGCGTCACTAGTCCGATGCGGCTGGAGCGATAGATGCCGGCCAGGGCCGGGCGCGACACTGCCCTGGCCACGAAACGGATCGGCGCCCAGTCGATGTCGGAGTACTTGCCGTTCACATGGCCGGCGGCATGCTCGACCTCGCGCCGCAGCGCCTGATAGGGCAGAACGTCGGACCGCGACGGCGGAGTGATCTGCAGATAGGTGAATTTGGCCGCCTCTTCGGGCCATTCGGTCAGCAGGTCGTCGATCGCCTCGAACCGCGTACGGACGCCCTTGCTGTAATCCATCCGGTCGACGCCGATGATCAGCTGGCGGCCGTCAATGCTTTCCCTGAGACGCGTCGCCTCGGCCGACCGCACGGCGCGCACCGCATTTTTGGCGAACCCCTCAGTGTCGATGCCGATCGGAAAGCAAACGACCCGGGTCAGCCTGTCATACGCCGACACCGAACCGTCGAATTCCAACCGGCCATTGGCTTCCCTGGCGATATAGTCGAGGAAGGCGCGAACGCCGTTCTCGGTCTGCAGCCCGACCAGGTCATAGGCGCAGAGTGCGCGCATAATCACTTCGTGATGCGGCAGGGCGACCATGATGTCGGTCGCTGGAAACGGCGTGTGCAGGAAAAACCCGATCCGGTTTTTCACGCCCAGCTTTCGCAATTCCTCCGCCAGTGGGATCAGATGGTAATCATGCACCCAAATCAGGTCGTCCGGCTCGATCAACGGCAGTAGCATCCGCGCCAGATACTCGTTGACCGCGATATAGCCCTGGAATTGCTTGCGGTGAAACTCGACCAGGCCGAGCTGGTAGTGCAGCAGCGGCCACAGCGTGCTGTTGGCATAGCCGAGGTAATAGTCCTCGTAATCTGCGCGGCAGAGATCGACCGTTGCGAACGTGACATTGCCCTTTTTCTGGATCTTCGGCGTCTCTGAGCGGGTCTCGCCTACCTCTCCCGACCATCCAAACCAAATTCCGCCATCCGCTTCCAGAGCCTCGCGAAGCGCGGATTCAAGGCCGCCGGCGCGCCCCGACCCCGGGGACGGAACGCCGACGCGGTTGGATACGGTGATCAGTTTGCTCAAAACGCATCTTCCCAATGTTTGCTGAGGCGCATCGCGGACACAATGATGCCGACCATGGAATAAGTCTGCGGGAAATTGCCCCACAGTTCGCCGGTCGTCGGATCGACATCCTCCGACAGGAGCCCAACATGGTTCCGCCGCGACAGCAGCTCCTCGAACATCTCCCGGGCCTCGTCGCGCCGGCCTATGGCGGTCAGGGCATCGATGTACCAGAAGGTACAGATATTGAAGGCTGTGGTCGGCATGCCGAAATCGTCGGGCGCGGCATAGCGGAAGATATTATGGCCGCGCCTGAGTTCCTTCTCGATCGCCGCGACAGTGCCGATGAAACGGGGGTCGGTCGCCTTGACGAAGCCGACCTCGGCCAGCAGCAGCAGGCTAGCATCCACGTCGGTGCCGCCCAGGCTTTCGGCGAAGCTGTTGCGCTCGGCGTTCCAGGCGCGCTCCAGCGTTTCTTCACGGATCCTGTGGGCGGCCACCCGCCAATATTCAGCGCGGTCGAGTAGCTGGAGTACGTCCGCGATTTTGGCCAGCCGATCGCAGGCCGCCCAGCACATGACCGTCGAGTAGGTGTGGATGCGTGCCCGCCCGCGAAACTCCCACAACCCGGCGTCGGGCAGAAAGGCACAGGCGATCGCGTGCTCGCCCAGCCGTTCCAGCCGTCGGAACAACTCGATCCCGCCTTTCTTAGGTAGTCGGTTGTCGAAGAACATCTGCGTCGAGGCCAGGACAACATTGCCGTAGCCGTCATTCTGCGTCTGCAACGCTGCCGCATTGCCGATCCTGACCGGGCCAAAGCCACGATAGCCGGGCAGATGCGGGAGTTCCTGTTCCTCCAGCGGCATACCTGGGATAATGCCATAGACCGGCTTCAGCTCGCCCTCAGGATCGATCGCCGCGACATCGGTGATGTAGCGGATGAAATCTTCCATCGTCAGGGTCGCGCCAAGTCGGTTCAGCGCCTCGACGACGAAATAGGCATCGCGGATCCAGCAGAAACGGTAGTCCCATCCGCGCCCATCTTCCGGGCCTTCGGGGATCGAGGTGGTCATGGCCGCGACGATCCCGCCGGATTCCTCGAAACTGCAGAGCTTGAGCGTGACGGCGGCGCGGATCACCGCCTCCTGCCATTCGAACGGGATGGACAGGTAGCGGACCCAGTCGATCCAGTAATCTATCGTACGTTCCAGGAATTCCCGGGCTACATCGGTGATCGATCCGGCGATGGTTTCGTCGGGCGCCAGGATAAGATTAACCGGGTGATCGAGCACGAACCAGGTGTCTTCGGCGATATAGGAGACGGGTCCGTCGGTGGTCAGCCTGACTACCATGTCGTCCGACCAGAAGCGGATATGATTGCTGCCGCGTGTGGTTCTGGGGTGGATTGCGCCATAGGCGAAGCGGGGTTTGACGCGGATGCGGACGCGGCAGGTGCCGGCAATGGATTCGATCCGGCGCAGCAGCATCGCCGGGCGGTACATTCGGCCATATTGCTTGAAGCGCGGCGCGAAATCGGTGATGCGCAGGATGCCGCCCTGCTTATTGGTCAGTGTGGTTTCCAGGATCGCCGTGTTGCGATGATAGGCTTGTTCGCTGAGGCTGAAGCCCTCGAGCTCCACATCCATGAACCCGCCATTCTCGGCATCGAGCAGCGTGCAGAAGATCGGATCGGCGTCGAGGCGCGGATGGCAATGCCAGACATGGCGACCCCGCTGGTCGATCAGCGCGCTGACGACGCAATTGCCGATCACGGCGAGGTCGAGATTCTGCGCCAAGCTCGAGCTCTGAGCCAAGGCCGAGGTTTGCGCCAAGTTGGGGTTTTGCGCCGAGTTAGGGCTCTGCGTTGCGGCCTTATCTTGGGTCTGCATTCAAGATCTCCACGATGTGGGAAAGAAACGCGCGGGTTTGGACGGGTCCTGCGATTCGCCAAGTGGCGATGCTCGGCCCGGCCAACCCGACATGAATGGCGTAACCGCCCAACGCTTGGACTGCGGCAAACCCATCCTCGTCGGTGCGGTCGTCACCGATGAAGATCGGCAGCCGTCCGGCAAATGGCGCGGCGCGCATGAAATGCTCCACCGCTGTCCGCTTGCTCAAATTGCGCGGCTTGATCTCGAACACGCGGTGGCCGCGGATTGTTTCGAGGCCACTCCCCGGTTGGGCCGCCAAATCAGTCAGGAATTGACCCAGCTCCGGCTGGTATTGCGGCACTTGCCGGCAATGGACCGCGATCGTCATGCCTTTGTTCTCGACCAGAATTCCTGGCCTGACCTGGGCGAAAGACGTGACTTTCGGCAAAAGCTCGCTAAGTTTTCGTGCCGCCGCATCGAAGATCCGCGTTGTTCCGTCGGGCAGCCGGATTTCGGCTCCGTGCTGCCCCGCGCCGGCGACGCGGAGCGGCGCGAAAAGCCGATCGACATCGGCCAGGCTTCGTCCGCTCACCACCGCGACGGCGCCATCTAGCATGGAGCCCAGGGATCGCAGCAGGTCGGGAAGGCTGGGCGGCACCACGACTGAGGTCGGAGTCGAGGCGATATCGATGAGCGTTCCGTCGATATCGAGGAACAGCGCCCAATTGGAATCCGGTTCGGGAAGGGAATCGCCGGCACGGGTCATATTTTCGATCAACCGCCTACACCTCTGAATTGTTCAATGCGCTGGCTTCGCCCTGGCATATGTGTCCTGCTCGGCCTATATGCGAAAGATGGAACGTAAAACCATCTTCGTTGTCCTGGCGCTCGTGATCATGCTCGTGGCGGCCATCACGTTCTCTTTCCATGTCTGGACCAGTGTCGGTGCCGATGCAGACGCGGGCGGTGGTGGTGGCATGAATGGCAACGGCGTCGCTGCCCTCGTGATCGGCGGCATCGGCAGCCTGATCCTCGGCGGGGGGCTGATGGCGCTGGTATTTTTCAGCTCCCGTCGCGGTTATGACGATGCGGCCGATCTGAAGAGCCGGCAGGATCGGGACAAGTAATTTAGCGACCGCTCTAGTCTGAATGGGGACTCCGCTAACTACGGTTTTGGCCCGGCTAAGTGACGCTTGGTCCTTCACGCGCTTCCCTGTAATGTGACTTCAGGCAGCCCGAACGGGCGCCGGCCAGCAAGCCGCCAAGGCTGGTCAAAAAGGGGAGCTTGCCGGATGAACCGTTCGCTCAATATTTTTCGCCGGCCGGTCGATCTCGGGCTCGTCATCTTCTTCATTCTGTCCATTCTTTATGGGTTCCTCGACAGCCTACCCGAAGCGATCGGCTATAAGGTCGCACCGGACAGTCCATGGCCACCGCTCCGCTCGCTCTATGATTGGGCAGTGGCACAGGAGCCGCAGCATCTCGACCCGCCCTCCAGTCTGATCGCGACAACCCTCTTCGACGGCTTCATACAGACGCCAATCCTGTTCTTCATCGTCTATGGGCTGATCCGCTGCCGCCCCTGGATCCGCACGCTCTCGCTAATTTATGCCGGCGCCGCGGTTACCAACATGTTCATGTATTTCGTCACCACTTTCATCGGCCCCAACCCGCCGCCGCACCCGGCGATCTATCTGCCCTTCAACCTGCCCTGGCTGATCGCCCCCGCGATCCTGGGCCTGCGCATGCTGGGGCCCGACCCGTTTAAGCGGCAAAGGACGAAACTGGCGTTGGTCTAATTCGGCGGGCGGGTGACATTTTCTTCCTGCGGCCACCGGCCCAGCCCGAAAATCCACAGCGCGACGACGCCGAAATAAGGCGGCAGGAAGATGAAGCCCCAGAAGGGGGAGCGGCCCATCTTGCCGAAGACCACGCCGAAGACGCAGCATGTGTAGGTCAAGGCGATGAAGACGATGATGTGGGTCAGCCAAAAGGGGTCGTCGCCGAACAGGCGCCAGACATACTGATAGTCGAAGCCTTCCATGTCAGCGGGCCCTCACGGCGCGTGTCTTGCGGACCGGCTTGGGCGCGACGCGCGGTGCGACGAGCGGCCAGCGTTTGAAGGCCAGCATGCTGCCGACGATGGCGATCCCGAAAATGGGTATCAGCACGAGGACCACCGGCCACGGGGACAGGCCCGCGCGGCGGAAGATGCGGATCAGCGGCCAGGCGGCCAGCGCGGCCACCAGGAAATGAATTTCCCATTGCTGGGCGATCGAAAATCCTTCGCCCATTACGGCGCCACCGCGACAGCTTCGGGTTCGGCCGGGACGACCGTTTCGGTTCGCACTTTCTTTTGCCGCAGGCTGTCGGAGCGCAACTGGCCGCAGGCGGCGAGGATATCGCGGCCGCGCGGCTCGCGCACCGGGCTGGCATAGCCGGCATCCAGCAACACATGGGCGAAACGCTCGATCTGCGCGCGTGACGAGCATTCAAAATTCGAACCGGGCCAGGGGTTGAAGGGAATCAGATTGACCTTGGCCGGAATGCCCGATAGCAGCCGCACCAGCGCATGGGCGTCGGCCAGGCTGTCATTGACGCCCTTCAGCATCACATATTCGAAGGTGATGCGCCGCGCATTGGTGGAACCCGGATAGTTCCGGCACGCTTTCATCAGCTCCTTGATCGGATAGGCACGATTGATCGGCATCAGTTCGTCACGGACTTCGTCGGTCACCGCATGCAGCGAGACGGCGAGATTGACGCCGAGTTCCGTTCCACAGCGCTCCATCATCGGTACGACGCCCGAGGTCGACAGCGTGATGCGGCGCTTGGAAATGGCAATGCCCTCGCCGTCCATGGCAATCCGCAAGGCGGTCGCGACACTGTCGTAATTATAGAGGGGCTCGCCCATCCCCATCATAACGATGTTGGTCAGCGTGCTGGTCTCATTGTTCGGGTTGGTCCCGACTGGCGGCCATGCCTGCAAGGCGTCGCGGGCGGTCAGGATCTGGGACAGGATCTCGTCGGGGCCCAGATTGCGGACTAGCGGCTGGGTGCCGGTATGGCAGAACCGGCAGGTCAGCGTGCAGCCGACTTGGCTGGACACGCACAGCGCGCCGCGATCGGTCTCGGGGATGTGGACGGCCTCGACCTCCTGCCCGTCATTCATCTTGATCAGCCATTTGCGCGTGCCGTCGATCGAGGCCTGGTCGCGGGTGATTTCGGGACGGGCGATCGAGAACCGCTCCGCCAGCTGTTCGCGCACCGGCTTGGCGAGGGTGGTCATCGCGTCGAACGAGGTGACCCCCCGGTGATACAGCCAATGCCAGACCTGCCGCGCCCGGAAGGGCGGCAGGCCGAGCGTCGCCAGCGCGGCCTCCAGGCCGGGGCGGTCGAGGCCGATCAGCCCCTGTTTGCCGTCGGCAGTGACCGCTGGGGCGAAGGTAGTAGCGTGCGAGGACGCGCTCATCGGGTTTTCTTTCTTTTCTTGTGCGTTGCCTGGGCCGCCGCAAGGGTGGCACCTGCGACCGGGCAGGCACGGTCGAGCGCCTGCAGGGCCGGTCCGAAACCCCGCAGGCTAAAGGTATCGGTCGTAGCCGGACCGTTCTTGGCGCGGCCGGTGACGACCAGGGTAGAACCGCCGCGAATCGCCGCGATGATCTGCAGGTCGTCGGAATCCTCCGCCCAAGCCGAGCCTCCGGCGGGGGTCAGGTGGAACTGCCTGCGCCCGATGGACATCAGGACCGAACTGCCGTCTTCGTAAGTATAGCCGGGGTTGACGCTGACGACGCCTCTGCGTCCCTCGGAAGGCCGGTTGGTGATCAGCACGATTGCCGGCCTGCGACGCGGTACACTGTCGCTTGAGCGCTCCAGCCCGGATGAAAGATAGCAGGTCAGGTTGCCGTTTTCCTGCATCGCATAAAGCGACCAGTCGTTATACGCCCCCTCCAGCGACGGTTCCTGGCGCGAATCGAGCGGCTCCGCATCGGCGGCGGACACGGATGGTGCGATCGAGACCGCGAGAACGGCCGAGAGGGCACAGATCAAAAATACGCGCAATGGAGTGAACGGCTCAATCATCTTTCCAGCTTGAACAATTATGCTTGTGATGGTCGCGAAGGTGGTTCGGCCTACGCCCATTGCAATGGGCGTTATATTATCGAGAGGCGAGGGAACATGCACTCCGCCGCCCATGTGATCTTCCGGCGCCTTTCGCACGTAGAACCTATCATGACATCGGAAATTACCCATAATCGGCGCCCGTTCAATCCACGCGCCTTGACTGCAATAACTCATCTTGTGCCGGCGGCAACTATAGCCTTTCATGGGGTGGCAATGCCAGAACCCCTCTTTCGCGATACTCCATCATTCGAAGACCTGATCGTCGCCATCGGCACGCGTCAGGACCGCTCCGCTTTCGCAGCGCTGTTCGCGCATTTCGCCCCACGCGTCAAAGCCTATCTCATGCGCACCGGCTCAGATTCGTCCGGCTCGGATGAGTTGACGCAGGAAGTCATGCTGCTGGTCTGGCGCAAGGCCGAGCGTTACGACCCGGTACAGGCTAATGCTGCCACCTGGATATTCACGATCGCGCGCAACAAGCGGATCGACAAGTTTCGCCGCGAACGGCATCTCGATTTCAATTCGGACGATCCTTCATTGGCGCCTGAACCGGAACGTCAGCCCGATCACCGGCTCGAAGCCGCTGAGCAGGCGGAAAAGCTGAGCCGCGCCATCGCCACCTTGCCGGATGAGCAAGGATCCCTGCTGAAGCTCGCGTTCTATGAAGGCAAGTCGCACAGCATTATCGCCGCCGAAATAGGTCTGCCGCTCGGCACAGTTAAATCCAGATTGCGTCTGGCGCTCGCGCGCCTGCGCGCGCATCTGGCGAGTGACGCATGAAGCACGTTATGCCGCCAATTCCCAATTCGTCCGCCCAGGCGCCGGTTTATCATCCGGCGGAGTCGTTTCTGCTCGATTATGCCGCGGGAACGGCTTCGTCCGGTGAAACACTGATGATCGCAACGCATCTAGCGTTCTGCGAGACATGCCGGCTTGCGGTGCACGTTGCGCAGAGTGTCGGCGGGAACATGCTCGATGCGCTCGAACCTGCGCGTTTGCCGCCGAACATGCTGAACCGCACACTGGCGGCTATCGACGCCGGAGGCGAGTCTCGGACAAATGAGCCGCCTTTGCTCTCGGCGTTCCTCAGCGAGAATTTTGCAAGCCCGCATTGGAAGAGACTACCCGGCGGTTTCCGGATGCGCCGGATTCCCGGCCGCGATGATGGCGGGCGTGTGTGGCTGTTCGATGCGCCACCTGGGATGAAGCTGTTACCCCACCGGCATAAGGGTGACGAGTGGACGGTGATCCTGAGCGGGGTGTTCGTGGATAACGAGCATAGCTATCGCATCGGCGATTTCGCCTGCCTTGCCGACGGCGAAGAGCATCGGCCGATGACCGGCCAGGAAGGCCGCTGCGTCAGCCTCATGATGGTGCGGGAGGCGCCGCATTATACGAC
>JAQGIF010000357.1 GCA_028291345.1 Rhodospirillales bacterium
TGAACATCCGGCGAAACACGGAACCGACCGCGAGGGCGCCGCTGTCCAGCCGAAGGAAACGCCCGAGCCTCAGAGCCCGCCCCCAAGTTCTTACTAACGGGTAATTCCCCTGGCGAGAAAGATCATGGCTTCGGCGAATGACCGCGGACGAGGCGGCGATATCGTGTGAGCTAACCGATACTGCGGCACGCTCCGGCAGCCGGGCTTCCTCACCGCAATGCTTGGTGTCGGCGGCCGTCGCCTCTCGAGAAAATGTTGTTGAATGGTGGTTAACTCTCTGACGACAGGGCGGCGAGGCGCCGAGCAATCTCTGCAATCGGCAGGCACCAATCCGGATGATCCTTTCCCAGGGCAGATTCGAGGAAGCGCTCAATAAGCTGGAATGACGAATGTCAGGACTATGGCGCGGAATTGGGGGCGG
This sequence comes from Rhodospirillales bacterium, assembly GCA_028291345.1. GTDB lineage: Bacteria > Pseudomonadota > Alphaproteobacteria > BOG-932 > Roseiterribacteraceae > BOG-932. The sequence continues at coordinate 422 of JAQGIF010000357.1, forward strand.
GTCGCCGCCGTCTCATCATAAGCTTGGGCAATATTCTCGATGCCGCCCTTGCTTTCTTCACTCGTCGCACGGACCGCTGTTACTCTCATCTCTGCTGCCCGGTGTCGCCGAGGGCTAGCACACTCCGACCGCAACACTGCGTCGGCAGCGTGCACCGGCCTGAATTGCAACTTATGGAGAGCAATCATGCGCATGGAATCGGTATTTCTGTTCGACCTCGACGGAACGCTGGTCGACAGCGTCTACCAGCACGTCCTCGCCTGGAAGGAAGCGCTCAACCAAGAAGGTATTGAACTCTCCGTCTGGCGCATCCACCGACGAATCGGCATGAGCGGCGGATTGTTCATGAACCAGCTCTTGCGAGAGACCGGCATCGAGATCAGTGCCGAACGGCTCGAGCGGCTGGCGCGGCTGCATGCAGAGGCGTACGGACGGTATGCCGATCAGGTCCGTCCCCTCCCCGGCGCCCGCGAACTATTGTCCGTGCTGGATGCCGACGGCCATCACTGGGCGATCGCCACCAGTGGCCGAATGGAGACGGCTGCGCCGAATCTGCGGGCGCTCGGCGTCGACCCGAATAAGGTGCCGGTGGTGACCCGCGACCAGGTCAAATACGCGAAGCCCGACCCGGACTTATTCCTGGCGGCAGCCGCGCGGCTGCGCGCCCCGATCGAAACCGCTGTCATCATCGGAGACTCGATCTGGGATATGCTGGCCGCCCGGCGCTGCCGCGGCCTTGGGGTCGGCCTGCTCTCCGGCGGCTATGGCCTCGATGAGCTGGAGCGCGCCGGCGCGGCGCGAGTCTATGAAGATCCGGCCGATCTGCTTGTGCATCTCGATGAAGTCGGCGGCCGCCGTTAGGCGGGCCTAGTCTACGCGAAGCGGCCCAGAAGCGGTCGGTCGGCTTGTTTGCTACTGATGCTGTGGACGGCGCTCCAACTCTTCAGGAGCATAAGCTCCTGTGATCAAGAGGAGGAGCGTCACGGGTCAAGCGGTAACGATTGGTCTGGATATCGCCAAGTCGGTATTCCAGGTGCACGGAGTTGGTGCGGAGGCGAGGTGATCGTTCGGCGGCGGATCAGGCGAGCACAGTTACTGCAGTTCTTCTCTAAGCAGCCGCCGTGGATGGCTCTGGATCAGGAGTAGTTCCGACGACACGTTTACGGCCTGCCGCTCGCTTTAAGGAGATGGATGTGCTGCATGTTGTCCGGCAATGCGCCCGAAAGCTAACGCGTCGGCGATGTGGAAGCCGCCGTCCTTGCACCAGCTATAGGTCGAGCTGACCGTGCCGGCCGCATAGAGGCCGGCGATTGTTTCGCCGAAGGCGTTCAACACCTGAGAATTCTCGTTGCGCCGCGGTCCGCCGTTGCTCCAGGCCAGGATCGGGGACGACGTGAAGCCGTAAAAGGGCGGTTTCAGCAGCGGGATCAGGGTCGCCGGAGCGCGTCCGAACTGCTCGTCCTCGCCGACCGCGCAGTAGCGGTTGTAGAGGGCGACGGTCTTCTCCAGCCTGTCACCAGGGATGCGCAGTTTCGCCGCCAGGCCGGACAGCGTGTCCGACTTCACGATCCAGCCTTTGTCGATTTCCGTCTGGTTGTCGTCGCTCCAGACATAGTTCTCGACAAGCAGATTCCAGCCGACCGGCATATATTCCGGCTGCGGTACCAGCGGGCCGGCGCGGCGCGTGCGCTCGTCGAAGATCACATGCGCCTGCTGAAGCGGATAGAGCTCGTAGCGGCCATGGATCAGGGCATGGCCGTGGCGGATCTGGACGTTCTCGTCGACGAAACGCGAGCCGTCCAAACCGACGAACACATAGCCCTTTTCGCCGACCAGGCCGAGCGTGGCGAAGGCTGACGGAAAATCCGGCGTGCCGACACCGACGATCGCCATCATATTATCCATGTGCCACAGATCGGCGCCGATCTTCAGCGCCATGCGGTGCCCGTCGCCGGTGCCGGCCGGGGAACCCCAGACGGGCGAGTTGGCGAGGCCCAGATAGTCGCGCACCATATCCCGATTGTTCTCGAAGCCCCCGGTCGCCAGCACGACGCCGCGCCTGGCCCGGACCCGGAACGGCTTGCCGTTGCGGGTCGCCGAAACGCCGATGACGCGTCCGCTTTCCGGGTCGGTGATCAACTCCTGCCCGGGCGTCTCATACAGGATCTCGATGCCGCGCTGGCGGATCGCCGACTGAAGGAAGTCGAATAGCAAGGCGTTACCGATCTGCCCGCCGATACCCACATAGCCGCCATAGCAGTCGCTGCCGTCCAGTTCAGGATATTCCGGCGTGTAGTTGGCATGGCGGCCGATCTTGGCGCCCAGCCCTTCGAGCCATTCGCTGTTCCGGGCGGTCTCTCTGGCCCATGCGCGAATGACCGGTTGGGGCAGCTTGAAGCGGCCGCACAGACTCTGCAGATACACCTCGGCCCTCGCCGGATCGACATTGTCGAACCAGATGCCGCCGGAAACCCGGGTGTTGCCGCCCGCGTGCCTCGCCGACATCTTCTCCAGCATCACGACCTCGGCACCGCGATCGTGCCCCTCGATCGCCGTGGCTGAGCCGGCCGCGCCGCAGCCTAGCACGACGATATCCGCCTCCAGGTCCCAGGCGAGCTGCTCCATCATCGCGGGCATCAGGTTGGCCCGTAGGGCTGCAGTAGATGGTTGCTGAGATCGCCGTAGAGCGACATTTCCTCGCGCCGCTCGGTGAAGCGCCAAGTGCCGTCCACCTTCTCGAATTTGTCGTTATAGGTGCCGCCGATGATCGGCTGGATCGGAAAATCCTCTTTCGACTGAAAGACAATCACATAGGATTGGGCCTTGGCCCGGTTCGGGCCATCCGGCTCGATGATCAGGTTGGTCGTCACATGCCGGGTGCGCGGCCTACCGTCGGCCTCCGGATAGAAGCGCGTCCATTGGCGGAAGATCTCGGCCATCTTGTTCTGGCCGGCGCGCGACCAGGGCTCGGTCTCTTCCGGCATGTAGACATCCGCATGGTCGAACAGCGCGCCCACCTCGTCGACCTTTCCGCGATCCAGCAGGTCCGCGTAGCGATGGATCAGGTTCTGAATCGCGAAATAGTCGAGAGCGTCCATGATGCGTCCTCTTCTGGCGGTGGCCGGATCTAGAAATCGGCGGTCAGGTTGAAGCCGAATGCGCGCGGGCGGTTGTAGGTATCGGTGCCGAAACCCAGCGCGCCGAAATCGATGCCGGCCACCCTGTCATGATGGTCGAGCAGGTTGGTCACCCAGAACTCGGCCTTCATGTTCTTCAACCAGGCCCCGCTCGGGATATGCTCCAGGATCAGCCGGGCCGACAGGTCGTGATAGGCGTCGGAGGCGACCTGATCGTTGAACGGATTGAGACGGTTCAGCGGGAAGAACACCCGTGCGCTCTTGAAGGCATAATCGACCCGCGCGGTCAGGTCGCCATATTGCATCGGCGCGAATTCGTACTGGATGCCAAGGCTGAGCGACGCCTTCGAGACGTACGGGAATTTCGCCTCGTTCGCGACGTTGATGGTTTGGCCGGTGATCGGGTCCAGGGTCAAATAGGTGTCGTATTGCGGATCGACATAACCGAACGAGCCGTCGATCTGCCAGCCGTTGCCGACCAGCGCTGTCACCTCCAGTTCGCCGCCGCGATAGGTCGCCTTGCCGGCGTTGGTGACGATCGTCGCCTCACTGCCGCTGGGCAATACTACGAACTGGTTGATCTGCGCGTCGTCGTAATTGGTCTGGAAGATCGTGGCGTTGATGCGCAGCCGCTTGTCGAACCAGTCCGACTTTACGCCCGCTTCATAGACGATCGCTTTTTCCGGGTTGTAGGGCGGCTGCAACGCGCCCGGGTTATAGCCGCCCGACTTGTAGCCGGTGGCGACCCTGACATAGGTCATCAGCGCGTCGGTCCATTGATAGTCCAGCGACGTCGCCCAGCTGAGATTGTGCCAGTTGTTGGCCAGGTTCTGGGACCCGTTCAAGGCCGAGTTGGTGTAGTCGGATTCGCTCAGCGTCTTCTCGTCCCGCGTGTACCGCAGGCCGACGGTCAGCTCGACCTTATCGTCCAAGACCGGCGGCGTGTACGAGGTTTGGCCGTAGGCGGCATAGGATTTGGAATCCAGGCCGTAGATGCGGTTGGTGTCGATGTTGAAGCCGACCGGCCCGGTCACGAAGGTGAAGAAGTTCGCATTCTTGCCCGACCCGTTCTCCTCGAAATAATACAGGCCGGCGACATACTTGAACCGGTCGACCACCCCGGTTACCTGGAATTCGTTTGAGATCTGGTACTGCCGGTCGTGGATGCGGATCGTGTAGAACGGGTTCACAAAGCCGACGCCGACGGTATTCGTCACCGGGTCGAACAGGAGCCCCTTCAAATTGCCCTCGCCCTGCGGCGGGTGCTCGTCCATCGCCACCGACCGATAGGCGACGATATCCTTGAAGCGCACGGCATCGTTGAGGTCGTAATTGAGGGTCAGCGCATGGCCCAGCAGCACGTCATGCTGGTCCGGAATCTGGTTGGACGGCAGCCTGACGGTATCCTGGTAGTTCGGGCTGATCTGGAAGGGGTCGCCACCTAACGCTGCCGACTGGCTGAAATAGGCGATGATGTCCGGCCGCGCGACCGTCATCTCCGAGATGATCGGCTGGCTGTAGATCTCGGTGTAATCAGCCCGGTAGTCGAAGCTGAATTGCTCGGTAAAGTCGCCGTGCAGATCGAACCAGAAACCGTTGGTGTCCAGCTTGCCGGGATCGTGGTCGGGGGAGACGTTCGGGTTGCGGATCCAGCCGTCGCGCTGGTGGTGGGAGAAGGCGAACTTGGCCTTGAGGCCCGAATCCCCCAACTCCCCGGTATTCACGATCGTCCGCGACACGAACTCGTCGTCGCTGCCATAGCCCAGCTTTTGCTGGATGCCGAACTCGTTCGCCGGCGCCTTGGTGAAGACGTTGATCGCGCCGCCCGTCGTGTTGCGGCCGAACAGCGTGCCCTGCGGCCCGCGCAGCACTTCGATCCGCTCCAGATCCACCAGGTCAAGCAGCACGGCCACCGGCCGGGCACTCAGCACGCCGTCGATATACATCGAGACCGGCGGGTCGATATACAGCTCGTAGTCGGCCTGGCCGATGCCGCGGATATAGACCTCGGCGGCGGAGCCTGTCCCGGCGGCCTGGCTGATCTCGACGTTGGGGACGAAATTGCTGATCCGCTCCACCGTCATGATGTTCTGTTTTTCCAGCGTGGCCGCGGAAAAGGCGGAGACGGAGAGCGGAGTGATCTGCAGCCGCTCTTCCGTCTTTCGGGCTGTGACCACGATCTCTTCGAGCTGCCCGGCTACAGGCGCAGCCGTCGCTGTCGGCGCTTGTGCCAACGCCGCGGTTTCGCCAACGGATATGCCGGCCGTGGCAGCGGCCAGTGCGAGCGCGGCTACGCCGACGCGATATTTCCCCGCCTTACCCATCTTCTCCCCCGATTGATTTTACTTCGTTGGTTGAAGGACAGCTTTATCCCTTGCCCACCGCCGAGAAACGGCATAGTCGCTCAAAGATCATGACATTTCTGCTCACGCTCATGACGACCGACGACCGAACGGCGCAACGCGCAAGCCGCGGTTCCTGACGAATGTCGCGCAATTGCCATCTTGCCCGCCCGGCGCCCAAGAACATCCCGGCTTATGCGGCATTTCACCTACTTTCGAAGGTCCAGGAGATCGGCACCGATGCGAATGCCATCCTGAGGAATGCCAAGCTTCCCTTCTCCTTGACGGATTTCGAGCAAGAAAAGGTGAGGACGCTGCCGCGCGAGCACTTCACCGCGCTCTATCGGGAATGCATTCTGGCGCTCGAGGCGCACGCCAACCAGCAGAGCGGCCGGCTCTCGGTCGAACTCAACGAAATCCGCATGCTCTATTATTGCATCATCAATTGCAGGACGCTGGTGGAGGCGATCGGCCGCTCGGGCGAGTTCTTCGACATGCTCGATCGTGGCATCAGGCTACGCCTGAAGTATTCGGAGGATTTCGTCGATTTCATCATGGTGACGCGGCGCAGCCAGAAGAACAGCGCATCGTTCCTGTCCGATCTGGTCGGGCTTTCGTCTTTCCACCAATTCTATGGCTGGCTGATCGGCGAGCATATTCATGTACTCGAGGTCCAGATGGCTTACGACCTGTCGTTCGAGAAGGATATCTTCATGGACTTTTTCCAGGTACCGGTGAAGCTGTGCGGCAATCACAATAAATTCCGGATCGGCCGGGACATATTGGAGCGCCCGGTCATCCGCAGCTTTCACGAGCTCGAAAAGCTTCTGGAGACGTTTCCGCTCGATGTGATGCCGCCCGATTATAAGAGCAGCCGCATCTCAGACCATGTGCGAAACATCATGTACAACGCGTTGCTGAGCCGAGCGGCGTTGCCTCGGATTCCCGACTTGGCCGGGGCCTTCGGCCTCAGCAGCGCCACACTACGTCGGCGCCTGTCGGAGGAAGGATCATCGATCGGAAGGATCAGGGAATCTTGTCGGCGGCAGCTTGCCGAGGAACTGTTACTGGGACATGGCGAAACCATCCAGGGGATCGCAGCCCGCCTTGGTTTCTCGGACCCGACCTCATTCCGCCGGGCCTTCAAGCAATGGACGGGAATGCCGCCCTCCCGATATGGCGAACTTGCCACAAGCCAGAACGCCAGTGCGTGACGACAATCGCCGCAGTGTCTGCTTTTGATGGGCGCATTCTTGCCATCGAAGACCGGCAGAAGTTGAGCGCGTTCCCGGCGTCGTCATTAGGCAGAAGATGACCCGGATCGCGCCATCGCAGTCGTTCAGCAGTCTGTCGCTGTGACTCTGGAGTTCGCCACGACCGGACTTAGATCGAATCCAATATTAGCCCAATTAGGGGCGGATTCGCGCTGACATTCGCCACTCACTGTTGGAAATCCGCTTTAGTCGTGCGATCACGCGGCCCATGGCTACTG
>JAQGIF010000361.1 GCA_028291345.1 Rhodospirillales bacterium
GAGAATCCCTCGGCCGACATTCTGAACTGCCTGGTATCCGCCGGCATTGGGATCGGTTTCCTGATAACGAGCCAGAAGGATCGGGCGCCGGCGAATGTCGTGCTGCGTCCGATCGCCGATTTCTCGCTGCCGCTACCGCTGGTGCTGGCATGGCGCAAGGATCACCCATCACCGATCATTCCGAATTTCGTCACGGCGGTGGTTCAGAGTGTTTAAAAAGACATTGGCCGCGCCATCTTTCTGACACCATGAGTGATAAGGATCGGTTGCGGACAACGGCATCCGTTGCCGTGTTGCGTATCCCGTTACGGCGGCGCGGGATTCCATCGCTTTGCCCGTTTAATAGTTGCCTAGAATTTGGGCTTGCCTGAACATTCTCCCCATTGGCGGGTTGTTGGGCAAATAGAAGGGAGTATTCGATCATGTTGAAACATTCCGCTTTGTTATTGAGCGGTTTGATTCTGGCGGCGGGCGTCACGCTGCAGCCGCATGAGGCGCAGGCGCACGTGCGTGTCGGCTTTGGTATCGGATTCGGCGTGCCATATTATGGCTATGGTTATGGCTACGAGCCTTATTATTACCCGCCGCCAGTGGTTTACGCGCCGCCACCAGTAGTGTATGCGCCACCTCCGCCGCCCGTGAATTACATCGCGCGGCCGCAGCAATCCTTGTATTACTGCGATAATCCACGAGGTTATTATCCGAGCGTCCAGTCCTGTGGCAGCGGTTGGCGCGAAGTGCCGGCGTCGTCGGCACCCGACAATCGATAAGGGGATTTTTTTATGAAATGCTTCCAGACAACCGCCGGCGTATTGGCGGTTTCATTGCTGGCCACCGCATGTGCCACGCCTCCCTTGGGGCCGCGCGTGTCGGTGATGCCTGGCCAGAACAAGCCGTTCGAGGTGTTCCAGCAGGATCAGGCGATGTGCCGGAGCTATGCCTCGCAGGAGGTTGGCGGCGAGGCGCAGTCCGAGAATAACAAAGCGGTCGGCGGCGCCATCCTCGGCACGGTGCTGGGCGCGGGCCTAGGGGCTGCCGTCGGCGGTGGCCGGGGCGCCGCGATCGGTGCGGCCGGCGGCGCGGTTGCCGGCACGGCGGTTGGTGCCGGCGGGTCCCAGCGCGGTCAGTATGGTATCCAGGCTCAGTACGACAACGCCTATTCGCAGTGCATGTATAGCAGGGGCAATCAGGTTCCCGGCTATCAGTATGGCCCGCCTCCTCCTTATGGACCGCCGTCATACGGTCCGCCGTCATCCTATGGCCCGCCTCCGTCGCAGTCTTATGGCCCACCTCAGTCGCAGCCCAGTGGACCGTCGGGCTATCCGCCGGCCCCAGGCTACTAATAAGGCCGGTCAGATTTCTTCCGGGCCTATCTGAAGGCCTGGAAGAAATCCCGGACATCCTCAACGAATAGCCGAGCGTTTTCGAAGGCCGCGAAATGTCCGCCGCTCGGCGCGTCGTGGCGTTGGACCAGGTTATAGCTGCGCTTGATCCAGCGGTCGGGCGCGGGAACGGCGATATCGTCGGGGAAGAGCAACATCGCCGTCGGAATATCGACGAAGCCGCCCTGGGGCAGCCGCCGGCCGCTGCCGTCGAGCAGCGATTTATAAAGCCAGGCGGCCGCGTTAGACCCGGTCAGCCAATAGATCATGACATTGGCCAGCAGATGGTCGTGATCGAACGGCGGGGCGACGTCCCGGCCCGGCACGCTCCAGCCGTGGAATTTCTCCAATATCCAGGCGGCGATCCCGACTGGCGAGTCGGTCAAGCCATAGCTCAATGTTTGCGGCTTGGTGCCATTGACCTGGTGATAGGCGATCTCGCCATCGCGCCGCGCGGTGTTGCGCCGGGTCCAGTCTTCCTCTTCGGCCGTCAGCGGGTCGCTGTCCGGGATATGCGGATTGAAGCCGACGATATTGAGATGGATCGCCTTCAGCCGTTCGGGATGATCCAACGCCAGCCAGGAGGTGACGATGCCGCCCCAATCACCGCCCTGCGCGACATAGCGATCGCAGCCCAGCACGTCGATCATCAGCTTGGACCATGCCGGCGCGATATCGCGCGGCGCGATCGGTGCGTCCGGCGGATCGGAAAAACCATAGCCCGGCAGGCTGGGCACGACGACGGTAAAGCCGTCGGCGGCATTTCCACTGAAGCGTTCGGGATGCGCCAGCGGTTCGATCACATCCAGGAACTCGACGACCGATCCCGGCCAACCATGGGTCAGGATCAGCGGCAGCGGATTGGGGCCCGAGCCCCGCTCCAGGATGAAATGCACCTGCTTGCCGTCGATGGTCGCCTTGTAATTGGGAAAGCGATTGAGCGCCGCCTCCGACTTCCGCCAGTCATAGCCGTCGCGCCAGTAATCGACGATGCCGCGCATGTAGGACAGGCTGGCGCCATAGGTCCAGGGCGGCGCCTTGGCCTCGATCGGCCAACGCGTTTGCGCCAGGCGGGTTTTGAGGTCGGTGAGGACTTCGTCGGGGACGGCAATCTTGAACGGTTCGGCGTGGATGGCGTCGTACATTGATTTCCCAATTCCGCTCATGGTGGGCTCGGCCTGAAAAGCGAAACGCCAAGGCGCCAGGACGCCAAGAGACGTCGTTTATCCGCAGATTTCGCAGATTTATGCAGAAAGAAATAAAAATTCCTGAGTTTCAATCTGCGCAATCTGCGGATAAATTTCTTGGCGCCTTGGTGTCTTGGCGTTTCAACTTAATCAGATGCTCGCGACTTTCACGTTACTCTGAAACCAGTTCGATCATTCGCTCCGTCGTGTCGGCATATTCGTTCAGTATGTCGTAGATCACCTGCTTGACGGTGTTCTCTTCTTTCATATCGCCGACGATCTGGCCGACGGGGCAGGTCAGGAACTCCTTGTTGCGGGCGCGCTCGATGCGCAGACGCGGTTCGGTATTGACCATTGTTTGCCACGGCATGCCCAGGAATTTGGGTGCGCCCGGCTGTTCCCAGGCCTCGGTCAGCTTGCTCTTCAGCAGGCGGGCGGGCTTGCCGGTGCGCGAGCGGCTTTGCACCGCATCTTCAGCCTTGGCGGCGTAGAGCCGTTCCTTCATCTCGGGCAGCAGGTCGCTCTGGGTCGTGCCGAGCCAGACCGACCCGCACCAGATGCCTTCGCAGCCAAGCGCCAGCGCCGCCGCCATCTGCCGACCACGGGCGATGCCGCCGGCGCCCAGCACGGGCAGGGGGGCGACGGCGTCGACCACCTGGGGCCACAGGATCATCGAGGAGATCGTGCCGGTATGGCCGCCGGCCTCGGACCCTTGGGCGACGATGAGATCGACCCCGGCCTCTTTCTGGCGCAGCGCATGCTCGACCTTGCCGACCAGCGAGCCGACCTTGATGCCCAGGCTATGAACATGATCGACCATTTCGCGCGGCGGCGTGCCCAACGCATTGACGACCAGCTTGATCGGATGCTTCAGCGCGATCTCCAGGCAGCGCAGGCTCTCCGCCTTGGTCATTGTGATCCGGGACACTTCCTCCTGCAGGCTAGTGTCGCCATCCGGCAAGCGGGGAATTCCGGCATCATCCAGCAGCTTGCGCAGGAACTGCACCTGCTCCTGCGGCAACTCTTCGACATGAATCTGGCGGCTGTGCGCCTCCGCGTCGGCATTGTTGGGCATCAGCAGATCGACGCCATAGGGTCGCCCGCCAATATGATCGTCGATCCATTTCAGCTCGACCTCAAGCTGTTCTGCGGTGTAATAGCCAACCCCGAGCACGCCCAGCCCGCCGGCCTTCGACACCTCGACCACCACGTCGCGGCAATGCGAAAACGCGAAAATCGGCGCTTCGATGCCAAACATCTCGCATAGGCTGGTCTTCATGTCATTCCCCTGTTTGGCGAACGGTTTTGGAGCCGGCGCCTGATATTTCCTGACCGCCTGCATATCGGGTTCGAAACTGTTTTGCCAGTTCCGGCGTGTCTACCCAGGCGGCTTAACCGCGCATCGCACCAGAATCGTTGCGCATCGAATCTGTCCGCCATAGACTTCGCCGTCCTCGGCCCGATCGGAGACGCATATGCGGCGTTCTGCTCTATCGATTGAAACCCGGCCTGTCGCGCGGCAAAGCCTGCGTCCGGTGATCGAGCGTGGCCCGACCGAACTGCAGCAGCTGCAGAAGCGCACCAGCCACGAAAAACTGCTGGAGGCGGGACGCCAGTCCTTCGCCGAGCTGAGTTATGCCGGAACGACCATCGACCATATCGTAAGCCGCGCGGCGGTGAATCGCAGTACCTTCTATCGCCATTTCGACAGCAAGTTCGCGCTGGCGCAGGATCTTTACACCCATTTCTGGCCGCTGCTGTTCTCGGAATATGAGCGGCTGTCGTCAGCCGATCCGAGTGCGGCGGAGATCGAGGAATGGGTCGGCCATCTGCTCGTTTTCTATCGCGCCAATAAGCCGCTCTATCTGACGTTGGGCCAGATTCCGCTGCTCGAGCCGGAAGGCGCGGAGTGGGAGGAAAAGGTGCGGCTGGAAGTCATCGCACGTCTAGGGAGGACGATTCCCGCCTTTCGCCGCACCTCCTCACCGGCCGAGTCCAGCTCCGAATTGCGGGTGAAAACGCGGATGTGGATGCTGCAATTCGAACATGCCGTCTTCCGGCTCGCTTTTCGGGAAGAGGGACCCGACACGCCCGCGCTGCTTAAATTCGTGATCGACGATATGCGGCGCTTCATCCGCGAAGAGGCGGGGCCAGTCTAACATCCAGTAATCGTTAGGGCTTAATCTGCGCTCCAGCTGCGTAATCCGTGGATAAAACTCGTCCGCAGACTACGCAGATTTACACAGAAAAACGTTCTCTTTCCCGGAGCTTGACCGATCAGTGATGATCGTGGCCTTCGCCGCCGCCATGCGGTGCGCCGCCACCGCCACCGTGCGGAGCGCCGCCCCCGCCATGAGGCGCCGCCGCGGGGCGCGGTTGGGCGGCGCGTGCCGTCGGATGCGGGGCAGCATGCGGCGACCCCGCAGGCCCGGCATGGGTAGCCGGCCGGGCTGCCGCGTGCGGTTGCATGGGGGAGCGCGGCGCCCTGGGCGCGGCAGACGGTCTTGCCGCATGCTCCGCGTGGTTCATGGCCGCCGCCGGCCGCGCGCCGGGGGCTATTTCGGCGCGGGCCGCGGCTTCCCGCCGGCCTGCGCCCTCAGGACGACCCCGGCCTGCATGCTCGGCTGAGCCATGGGCAGCGCCAACCGGGGCGCGAACGGCCTCCGAGTGGACTGCGCCCGGGCCGGCCGCGCGAGCGGCGACGGCGCCGCGTCCACTGAATTCGCCGGGTCGGGCTGTGGCGGCGACTTGCGGCCGGCCATGATTGGCCGTAGCCCGGAAAGCGGGGTTGCCCGCCGCCGATTGGAAATGATGCATCTGCGCGCCGGTTGGCTGAACATGTTGCTCATGTTCGAAAGCGGTCTGCTCGGGGGTGGGGCGCGCGTGGATCCCGCCGTTCCCGCCGTTGAAGCTGATATGGTTATAGGTGTTGTGGGCGAAATTCTCGCGATAGACATTGTCGAAATGACGGCCACCGAAATTCACAGCTAGGCTATTATAGGCGAAGGCGCCCCGGTTCCACCGGCCGCCGAAGAAGCCGACTCCGTTGTAGCCGTAGCCGTAATCGACGCCGCCATAGAATCCAACGTGGGGTCCCCAATAGCCGGGATGGAAGCCATAGAGGCCATCATCGAAGCCCCACCAGGCCGGCGTCCAATACAGGCCGACCGAAGGCGGCTCGACCCAGGTGCCCGGGACCCAATAATAGCCGTCACCGTCGGCATAGGCCCAGTAGCCCGGCGTCCAGATATAGCCTGGGCCGGGAATCGGCGGCTGCACATAGACTGGCAAGGGCGGTGGCGCGATCGGCACCGATATGCTGACCGCGATCTGCGCCGACGCGGGCGTGGCTGCCGGAACCGCCATCGCCAAGCCGAGAATGACCGGAATGCAATAGGGTGAGAAACGCATGTTCGGTGCCTCGGTCGATCAAGGCGGCCGGATTGTCGCCCTCTTTACAACTGGAACGCTGGCCGAAGGGGTTTCGCGCCTTTCCGCAGCATTAAATCGCCGTAATTCCATTCAACGCGGCGCTTTCGTGGATGTTCCGCGATGGATTAGGATGCCTGCCCGTCGCCCTTTGAGCTATCGAATATCGGATCGCCAATGGACCTGTTGATCAACATCGATGTGCCGGATCTGGAGCGCGCGCTGGCGTTCTATACGCAGGCGTTCGACCTTGACGTCAGGCGGCGCTTCGGCGAGCAGGGTGCCGAACTGACCGGTTGGCCGGTCTCCCTGTTTCTTTTGCAAAAGGAAACCGGGTCGAAGGGCGCAGGCGATGCGCTGAGGACCTATGAACGCCATTGGACGCCCGTGCATCTGGATGTCGTGGTCGATGACATTAACGAGGCGGTAGCCCGTGCCGTCGCGGCCGGGGCGCGGGTCGAGCGAGGCGTGCGAATGTCGGTCTGGGGCAAGATCGCAGAACTGGCCGACCCGTTCGGCCACGGTCTCTGTCTAATCGAATTCCTGAATCGCGGCTATGACGAAATCGCGGACCTCGATCCGGCAGCCATATAGCGCCGCTCGCCCAAGACGACGCTATAGAACACGTATCCCAATCGCGTGGCCGCCGCCCCCTCGAGCAGCCCGACGTCAGCACGCTGTGAATGGGCGCAGTGTCTATCAATCATGCCGCGCCATGGTAGATTTCTTCCCGCAAATTCCGCCTTAATGAAAATCCTGAATCGTTACATTTTTAGGCTCAGCCGATCCCGTTGGCGATTCCAAACAAATCCACCTCTGATCGTCGATGCGGATACTATACTTTCCAGCCAGATCCCCGCTGACCGACGCACAATCATGTACGAATTTGTAGGCGCGGTACGATCTTGCGATCAAGTGCTGTGCATATGGCGAGGAAATTGCGCGCGCCGTCCGTCCAAGGCGGCGGCATGAGCGAGAAGGTCGCGTTACCAGCTCACGTTGCTGCCCCGGCGGCCACATAGCGCCGTTCGCCCGAGGCGGCGTTATAAAACACGTCGACGGTCTTTCCGGTTTCCGGATCGACGAAGCGTTCGCCGGTATGGGTCCAACCGCGACCCGGCTGGTCGGAGAGCACGGGCTTATAGAGCACCCGTTCAAACACGGTGCCGACGGTGATCGCGCCGCCCATGAGCAGAAGCCACAATGTCAGCCCGGGCAGGTGGCTTATCGCCGAAAGCGCACCACCGATCAGTAGCGCGATCCCCAGGCTTGTAACGGCGATGCGGAGCATCTCAGGCTACCGGCTCGACCACGACGGCGGTGCCATAGGCGACGATCTCGCTCATGGTCTGACCGATTTCGGCGGAATCGAAGCGCATCATGACGATGGCGTTCGCGCCCATCGCCGTGGCGTTCGTAACTAGCCGATCGATGGCGTGGCGACGGGCCTCCTCAAGCAGGCGCGTATATTCGTGGATTTCGCCGCCGACGATCGAGCGCAGCCCGGCCATGAAATTCCCGCCGATTCCCCGGCTGCGGACCACAACCCCGAAAACCTGCCCCAGCGAGGCGACGACACGATGTCCGGCTATGTTTTCCGTCGTCACGATCAACATGCTGAAGCTCCGTCACCTTGTTGCGGTGCGGAGGACATTAGCACCCTGTGAATAGCCAGGCGAGCAGCTTAGAGGACCCAGGCCGGTCCTCTAAGCCTTACGGGATTACTTATTGCAGGTCTTGTTTTTGGCGATGCATGTGTCGCCGCAGAGTTTCCCGCTTTTACACTCTTTGGTTGCCGTCGGCTCCTTAGTCGCGGTCATGGTCTTGGTGCCGGGCATGGCCTTGGACCCCGTCGTGTCGGCCGGTGCGCCGACGTGGCATTCCTTATCCTTGGCGATACAGGAGTCTCCGCACGGCTTGCCCTTCGAGCAGTGGGGGGCCGCATCGGAGATAGAGACAATGCCGAAACTTAGCGTCAGGACGAGCGCTATGCCGCTGAGTATGGTTTTCATGATGATCTCCCTCGGGTTGCGCGGGACGAGGGTATTACTCAATCGTAATAATTACAATTAATGTTACGCATTAACCCAAAGTGATGTGGCTAAATCACCGTTAATCACAGAGTATAATCGAAATAAATGATCGGTAAATTATAACTAGTAATAAATGGACATTGAAATATTACTAATCAGCTCAGCAATCCGGACGTCGTTACGGTCGCCCGGCATCGCTTCGCTGGGCTTATTACAACAAGATCGCCGAGTGGGCCGGCCGTCTCCTACAGGAACGTATCCATCACTGGCGCACCCAGGAAGGATCCGCCCAAGGTCAGCCCCGCCAGGTTGGAATTATTGGCGATATGCGCGCGGCCGGCTTTCAGGTCGAGCCAGGGGCGGACGATTTCGTTGTCCATGAAGATGCCGCGCGCGCCGGACAGCAACAGCATTTCGTCCACCATGTCGGCGCAGCGGCGGGCGACGCGGGAGGCTTGGTATTTGTAGAAGACGCGGTGGTCGACCGCAATGTCGCGGCCCTGGCGGACCTCTTCCATCATGTCGTCGAATACCTTGTATAGGCTAACCTTCATGCCCTCGAGCTCGGCCGCCGTGTTGGCTGCGGCTGACAACACGAACGGGTCGGCCTTGGTCGCGATCCCGGTATTGGTCGAAACCCGGCTCTTGGCGATTTCCAGGAAGGATTTCAGCGCATCGGTCGTCGCGCCGATCGAGGCGGTGGAGACGGCGCGGGTGAAGATCGCCGCCCACGGCAGCTTGAACAGGTCGCCGGTATTCACCGCCTGGCCGGGATTGCGGCACAGGAAGCCATCCATGGCCTTATGGGTGCGATGCTCGGGCACGAAGGCGCGCTCGACCTTCACGTCATGGCTGCCGGTCGCCTTCAGGCCGAACGTGTGCCAGGTGTCGAGGATCTGATAGTCGCTGCGCGGAAGCAGGAAAGTGCGATATTCGGGCGGGCCGCCGGCTTCCGGGAAAATGAGCGCGCCGAGAAAAGCCCATTCGCAATGTTGGCAGCCGCTGGAAAAGCTCCACTGGCCAGACAGGAAATAGCCGCCATCGGCCTTCTCCACCTTGCCGACGGGCTGATACGATGACGACACCAGTGTGGTCACGTCCTTCGACCAGACATCTTCCTGGGCCTTGAGATCGAACAGGCCGAGCTGCAGCGGATGTACGCCGAGGACGCCCAGGACCCAGGCGCTGGACATGCATCCTTCGCCGATCGCCATCTGTACCTCGAAGAACGCGTTCGGCTCCATCTCGAAGCCGCCCCAACGCTTGGGCTTTAGAATGTCGAAAAAGCCGGCTTCCTGGAAATCGCGGATGGTTTCCTCGGGAACCTTGCGGGCAATTTCGGCCGCGGCGGCACGCGCCTTGAGAGCAGGGATCATGGCGCGGGCGCGGGCGACAAGCTCCCCGCGGGTCGGGATGGCTGAATCGGAATCTGCGTTCCCGGCTTGAAGCTGCTGCACCGATGTCATGATCCCGTCCTCCAGTGGTATACCCGGATGCAGTACCGCTTTATCGCGGAACCATCCAGTTCGTAATATTTATAGACCGATTTTACGCATATTCAAGTCGTTTGGATCTTTTTTTGATCGGAACAGCCTTGGGCGACCTCGGCGTTGCCATGCCGGGCGGCAGTGGGCATGGCTCGGCGACGGCGGGCTGCACTATGCGTAGACGGAGACGCTCTTGTCTACGTGCCTCGATTGACGGCGGCGGAGGTGCTGACTAGAAGTCGTAGTGACCGACCGCCGAAAGAGCGGTCCTTGTCGGGAATATCTCAAGCCTAACCCGCGCCGCCGCCGCGCATCGAGAGGACCATGGACTTCCGGTTCACAGAAGACCAACTGATATTCCGGGACGCGGTTCGGGACTTCCTCGACGGCGAATGCACGCCTGCGGCAATTCGCGGGCTGATCGACAGCCCGGATGGCGGGGCCGTGAAGTTCCGCACCGCTTTGGCTGAGCTGGGCCTGACCGGCCTGCCGCTGGCCGAGGAACATGGCGGGCTGGGCATGAACGAGCTCGACGCCGTGCTGGCGGCTGAGGAATGCGGCCGCGCTGCCGTGCCGGGCGCATTGTTCGACAGCATGGCCGTTGCCGGACCTCTGCTGGCCGAAGCCGCGCCCGAACTGGCCGCCGAATGGCTGCCCAAGGTGGCTACCGGCGAGGCGACGATCGCCTTGGGCCACGCACTGAATCCTTTCGTGCTCGATGCCGGCATCGCTGACCTGCTGCTGATGGCGCGGGACGGGGCGCTCTATGCCGTGCCGAGATCCACCGTGACCCTCACTGAGGCGCCCTCGGTCGATCCCTCGCGCCGCCCTGCCAAAGTCCAATGGTCATCCTCCGCCGGGCAGAAGATTCTCGACGGTGAACGCTTCGAGGCGCTGTGGACTTTGGCGCTGGACCGCGCCGCACTCTACGCCGCCGCCGATATGCTGGGCGCGACCCAGCGTATGCTCGACATGTCGGTCGAATACACCAAGAACCGCGAGCAGTTCGGCCGGCCGATCGGCTCATTCCAAGCGGTGAAGCATCTGCTGGCGGATGTGCAGGTCAAGCTGACCTTCGCGCGGCCTGTCGTCTATTATGCGGCCTATGCGCTGGTGAACGGCCTGCCACAACGCTCGATCCGGGTTTCCCACGCCAAGGTGGCAGCCGCCGACGCGGCGACTTTGGGCGCGCGCCGTACGCTTCAGGTGCATGGCGCGATGGGTTACACCTGGGAATATGATCTCCAGATATGGATGAAGCGCGTCTGGGCCGATGCCGGGTGCTGGGGCACCTCGGCATGGCATCGGGCGCGGATTGCCGGCGCGATTCTCGCGCCCGGCACGGACCTCGGCCCGGGACGTACCTGGGCCGCTTGAATAAGGGTCGGATGACCCAACGGAGCCATGATGCCTGAAGCCTATATCGTAGACGCAGTCCGCTCTCCCGTCGGCCGCCGCAATGGCGGGCTCTCCAAGATCCACCCGGCCGATCTCGGCGCGCATTCGCTGAACGCGCTGATGGACCGCAGCGGTATCGATCCGCATGCGGTCGAGGATGTGATCTTCGGCTGCGTCGACACGCTGGGCCCCCAGGCAGGCGACATCGCGCGCACGGCATGGCTGGCGGCCGGTCTTCCCGAGGAGGTTCCCGGGACCACCATCGACCGGCAATGCGGGTCGTCACAGCAGGCGGTGCATTTCGCAGCCCAGGCGGTGATGAGCGGCGTCTCCGACGTCATCGTCGCCGGCGGCGTGCAGAATATGAGCATGATCCCGATCTCCAGCGCCATGACTCTGGCCGCGCCGCTCGGTTTCTCAGACCCATTCTCCGGCTCCGAGGGCTGGGTGAAGCGCTATGGCACCGTTCCGGTCTCGCAGTTCAACTCGGCCGAAATGATCGCCGAGAAATGGAATGCGAGCCGCGAGGACATGGAGCTGTTCGCCTATAACAGTCATCAGCGCGCCATCCGCGCGATCGACCAAGGCCGGTTCGTGAAGGAGATCGCGCCGCTCGCCGGTGTCCAGAACGACGAGGGGCCGCGCCGCGATACGACGCTCGAGAAGATGGCGACCTTGAAGCTGCTGCAGGAAGGCGGCCGGGTGACGGCGGGCGTGGCCAGCCAGATCTCCGACGCCTCGGCGGCTTTGCTGGTCGTGTCCGAAAAAGGACTGAAGACCCACGGCCTGACGCCGCGCGCCCGTATTCATCATTTAAGTGTGCGCGCCGCCGATCCAGTGTGGATGCTGACCGCCCCGATCCCGGCGACGAAATGGGCGCTGGAGAAGACCGGTCTCACAATCGATGATATCGATCTGGTCGAGATCAACGAGGCCTTCGCCTCTGTCGTCATCGCCTGGCTGAAGGAAACCGGCGCCGATCCAGAAAAGGTCAACGTCAATGGCGGGGCGATCGCGCTGGGCCATCCGCTGGGCGCGACCGGCGCACGGCTGATGACCACCATGTTGCACGAGCTTGAGCGCACCGGCGGCCGCTACGGCTTGCAGACCATGTGCGAAGGCGGCGGCCAGGCCAATGTCACGATCATTGAACGGTTGAGCTAAGCAAGCCCATGTCAGCAGCCTCCGCCGAAGACCGGGCCCTATTCCGCGACTCCGCACGCGGGTTCCTGGCCGACAATGCGACCACCGCCGACATCCGGCGATGGATGGCGACCGATCTCGGCTATGACCGCGAAATCTGGCAGCGTGTGGCGGGCGAGCTCGGCTGGCCAGCCGTGCCGATGGATGAGGATCATGGCGGGCTCGGGCTTGGGCTCGGCGAAACCGCCCTGCTGATGGAAGAGATGGGGGCGGCTCTGTTCTGCTCGCCTTTCTTCGCCACCGTCTGCCTGGCGGGGTCGGCAATCCGCCTGGGCGGCAGCGACGCTCAGAAAAATGAGTATCTGCCGGCGATCGCGGCCGGCGAGCTGACCGCCGCCCTGGCGCTGACCGAGAGGACTGGCCGCATCGATGCCGCCGCCATCCGGGCCGAGGTCAAGGCCGACGGCGATTATTTTATTCTTAACGGCGCCAAGCGTTTCGTCGTCGATGGGCACAGCGCCGATCTGCTGATCGTTGCTGCGCGGACACCAGGTTCGGCTGGTGAAACGGGGGTTACCCTGATTGCGGTTCCAGGCGATACCGACGGCCTGGCGCGGCAGGCATTGGCGACCTTGGACCAGACGCGCCGTCAGGCGGATATCCAGCTGGCCGATGTCCGGGTGCCACGTGGCGCCCTGTTAGGGGAGTTGGGCCATGGCTGGCCGGTAATCTCCAAGACACTCGATCTCGGCATCACCGCCCTGGCGGCGGAACAGGCGGGCGGGGCGCGGCGCGTCCTCTCGCTGACGGTCGATTATCTCCAGGAACGCGTGCAATTCGGCCGGCAGATTGGCTCGTTCCAGGCGATCAAGCATCGCTGTGCCGATATGATGGTAAAAGTTGAATCGGCGCTGGCAGCTGCCAATTGCGCCGCCGATGCCGCGGATACCGGCGATGCCGATTTCCCGATGCTGGCGGCGATGGCCAAGGCCTATTGCTCCGACGCCTACTTCGCCTGCGCCGGGGAATCGATCCAGCTTCACGGCGGCGTCGGCTTCACCTGGGAATATGATCCGCATCTCTACTTCAAGCGCGCTCGCGCGTCCGCCGCGATGCTGGGCGATGCCGCCTATCATCGCGAGCGCATCGCGGTGGGGCTGGGGCTTTAAATGTCCGACGCGATTGAATCCGCCGAAGATCAGGCGTTTAGGGCCGAGGCTCGCGACTGGCTGACCGAACAGCTCGAGGGGCCGTTCGCCTATGTTCGCTTCCGTGGCGGACCGGGCGAGGAGGATGAGGAATTCGAAGGCCGGGTCGAGTGGGAAAAGGCGATGGGCGCCGCCGGCTGGACGGGCATTTCCTGGCCGAAGGAATATGGTGGCCGCGCCGCATCGCTCAGCCAGCAGGTGATTTTTTACCAGGAATATGCGCGGGCAGGCGGGCCCGGCCGCGTCGGCCATATCGGCGAGGGCTTGGTGGCGCCGACGATCCTGGCTTTTGGCACGGAAGCGCAGAAGCAGCGTTTCCTGCCGGGGATCAAGTCGGGCACCGAACTCTGGTGCCAGGGCTATTCCGAGCCCGCCGCCGGGTCCGACCTTGCCAATGTGCAAACCCGGGCGCGGCTGGAAGGCGGCAAATGGATCATCGACGGGCAGAAGGTGTGGACCTCGTTGGCGCATAAGGCCGGCTGGTGCTTTGTCATCTGCAAGACCGAACCCGACGCGCCCCGATATCGCAACCTGTCCTTTCTGCTGGTCGAGATGAACCAGCCGGGAATCACCGTCAAGCCGATCGTCCAGCTGAGCGGTACGTCCGAGTTCAATGAAGTCTTCTTCGATGGCGCCCATGCGCCGGCCGAGAACGTCGTCGGTGCGCCGGGGCAGGGCTGGAAAGTGGCTATGGCCCTGCTCGGCTTCGAGCGCGGCGCCTCGACCTTGGGCCAGCAGATCGGCTTTGAGAGCGAATTCAAGGAAATCCTTGCCGCCGCGCGTGAGAACGGCACTGCCAAGGACCCGGTGATGCGGCAGAAACTGGCGCAATGCTGGATCGAACTGCAGCTCGTGCGGCTGAACGCGCTGACCAACCTGAATGAGGGCACGACTCGCCCGGGCCTCGCCGCGATTAACAAGCTCTGCTGGGCGACCTGGCACCGCGACGCCGGTGAGTTGGCTATGGAAGTGCTGGGGGCCGAGGCAGAGATCTGCGCCGAACCGCCATATGCGCTGACCCGCATGCAGAGCCGCTTCCTGTTTTCCCGTTCAGATACGATTTATGGCGGGACGAACGAAATTCAGCGCAATATCATCGCCGAACAGGGCCTGGGATTGCCGCGAGAGCCGAGACCTTAGGGACCCATCATGGATCTGACATTCACCCCGGAACAGGATGCCTTCCGCGCCGAAATCCGGCAGTGGCTCGAGGCCAACGTGCCGGCCGAGAAGCTGCCGTCGCTCGACACCAAGATGGGTTTCGCACTGCATCGCGAATGGGAGCGCAAGCTGCATGACGGCGGCTGGGCAATGGTCAATTGGCCGGTCGAATATGGCGGGCGCGGCGCAGGCCTGATCGAATGGTTGATCTTCGAAGAGGAATATTGGCGGGCCGGCGCGCCGCTTCGCGTCAATCAGAACGGCATCTTCCTGCTGGGGCCGTCCCTGATGCATTTCGGCACGCCGGAGCAGAAGGCGCGCTTCCTGCCGCCGATGGCTGACGGTACCGAGGTTTGGGCGCAGGGCTGGTCCGAGCCCGGCGCGGGCAGCGACATGGCGGCGATCCGCTCGACCGCGCGTCTGGAGGGCGACCACTATGTTCTGAACGGGCAGAAGATCTGGTCGTCGCGCGCCGTCTTCGCGGACTGGCTGTTCGGCCTGTTCCGCACTGACCCGAACGAGAAGCGCCATAAGGGCCTGAGCTTCCTACTAGTGCCGCTGAACGCGCCGGGTGTTACCGTGCGCCCGATCGCGCAGCTGGATGGCGAAACCGGTTTCGCGGAAGTGTTCTTCGACGACGTGATCGTGCCGGTGGATCAACTGCTTGGCGGGCATAATGAAGGTTGGAGCGTGTTCCTGAACACGGCCGGCGTCGAGCGCGGCTTGTTCCTGCGCAGTCCCGCACGATTCCAGGAAACGGCAAAGCGGCTGGCGGCCCTCTATAGCTTGAAGGATGGCGGCGAAGACCCGCGCTCGCGCGACGATGTCGTGCAGACCTGGATGGATGCCGAAGCCTTCTGCCTCAATACTTTCTGGACCGCTTCGGCGCTCGCCTCGGGACAGACCATTGGCTCAGAATCAAGCTGTACCAAGATCTTCTGGTCCGAACTTGATATCGCGGCTCATGAGGCGGCGCTCCGTCTGCTGGGGCCTGAAGCGTTCCTGCTGGGCGATGGCGACCCGTCCAAGGAAGGCCAGGCCTGGCTGGACGGTTTTCTGTTCTCGGTCGCCGGGCCGATCTATGCCGGCACCAATGAAATCCAGCGCGACATCGTCGCCGAGCGCGTGCTCGGCATGCCCAGGGCACGTTGATAATTTGTCTAAAGGATTGGGTTTAACCTTATGAAAAAACGTGTTCCTGCCGTTGATGGGTGGCTGAATATCGATCCGGCGCATCCGCGCCTGATCGGCACCAAATGCAGCGCCTGCGGGTCGATCTTCTTCCCGCGCGAGGCGGTGCGGTGTCGCAATCCGCGTTGCGGTTCGCCCAATCTTGAGGCGACCGAATTGTCGGCACGCGGCACGCTCTGGTCCTATACCGGCGCCGAGTATCAGCCGCCTGAGCCCTATGTGCCGCGGACCAACCCGTTTCAGCCCTTCGCTATCGCGGCGGTCGAGCTTGCGGCCGAGAAGATGGTGGTGCTGGGCCAAGTCGACGGCGTCGGGGTCAAGGACCTCAAGATCGGTATGGAGATGGAGCTGACGCTCGACACATTGCTCGAAGATGACGAGACCGAAACTATCACCTGGAAATGGAAGCCGGTCTCTGGGGGGAGCCACTCATAATGGTCGATCAAGTCGCGATTCTCGGCGTTGGCATGCATCCCTGGGGCAAGTGGGGCAAGAATTTCGTCGAATATGGAGTGAAGGCTGCCGAAGATGCCTTGAAGGACGCGGGCGTTGCCTGGACCGATATCCAATATGTCGCCGGTGGCGACACCATCCGTAACGGCTACCCCGGCTATGTCGCCGGCGCCACCTTTGCCCAGGCTCTGGGCTGGAACGGCGCGCAGATCTCGAGCAGCTATGGCGCCTGCGCCTCGGGCACGCAAGCGATCGAGGCGGCGCGGGTGCGGATTCTCGCCGGCCTGTGCGATGTCGCACTGGTCGTCGGCTCGGATACGACGCCCAAAGGCTTTCTTGCTCCCAACAAGGGTACGCGCGGCGACGACCCGGACTGGCTGCGTTTCCGGGTTCTGGGCGCCACCAACACCACTTATTTTGGCCTCTATGCGCGCCGCCGCATGTCGCTCTATGGCGCGACAAGCGAAGATTTCGCTCAGGTTAAGGTGAAGAACGCCCGCCACGGCCTCACCAACGTCAATGCCCGCTATCGCAAGGAAGTGAACGCGGAGGAGGTGCTATCCAGCGCGATGGTGGCCGATCCGCTGCGCCTGCTTGATATCTGCGCTACCAGCGACGGCGGCGCCGCGATGGTTCTGTGCAGCATGGAGTTCGCGCGCCGCTTCACCACCAATCCGGTGACGATCGCCGGCATCTCGGCGGTGACCCCGACCTATCCGTCGACGGTGATCGAGATGCCGAACTTTTCGACCGATTCGGCCGCGGCCGTCGCAATGCCGGCCCGGCCGTTCCGCGATTCGATCGCCTATGCCGCCTATGAGCAGGCTGGCATCGCCCCGGAGGAGGTCAATGTCGCGGAGGTCTATGACCTGTCGACCGCGCTGGAGCTGGACTGGTATGAGAATATCGGCCTGTGCCCGACCGGCGATGCGGTCAAGCTGCTGCGTGACGGCGACACCACCATCGGCGGCCGTGTGCCGGTCAACCCGTCGGGCGGGTTGGCCTGCTTCGGCGAGGCGGTTCCGGCTCAGGCGATCGCCCAGGTTTGTGAACTGACCTGGCAATTGCGAGGCCAAGCGGGCGCGCGGCAGGTCGAAGGCGCCAAAGTCGGCATCACCGCCAATCAAGGCTTGTTCGGTCACGGTTCCAGCGTCATCGTCAAAAGGTAAACGGCAATCGACGGAATTTGGGGAAGCGATCGAATGACGGCAAATGCCGCTGACAAATCATTGCAGGCTGAAGTCAATGCGCTTCCCTGGTTTCATCAGATCGATTTTGGCAACGGGGTGCTCAGCCCCGGCTGGATCAAGAAATCCAAGGTCGAGCGCGTTTCCCGAACGCTGTTCGATCCGCTGAATGTCACCGGCAAAACTGTGCTCGATATCGGCTGCTGGGATGGTGCCTACAGCGTCGAGGCAACCCGCCGTGGCGCCCGGCGCGTATTGGCGACCGACCATTTCGCCTGGAGCGAGCAATGTTGGGGCGATCGGCGGTCGTTCGAACTGACCCGCCAGCATCTGGCCCCCTCGATCGAGGTGATGGATATAGACGTGCCGAATCTGTCGACCACTACGGTCGGCACGCACGATATCGTGCTGTTCCTGGGCGTCTTCTATCATCTGCGGCATCCGTTCGAGACTCTGGAGCGGGTTGCCGCGATGGCGACGGAATGCCTGGTGCTCGAAACGCATCTGATGCGGCTGCCCTTCACAACTGAGCCGCATATGCGCTTCTATCCTAACGACGAGTTGCATAACGATCACACCAACTGGTGGTCGCCCAATCGCGCCTGCGTCGAAGCGATGCTGCGCGATGTCGGCTTCAAGCGAATTACGATGAAACATCCGGATTATCGCCGCCGGCGCGGTATCTTTCACGCTTGGCGGTAACGGCCGCGGCAAGTTTTAACGAAAACGGGGAACGGAAATGGCTTTCAGCGCAGAATCGACGGTGGACGATGTCCTCCAGGGTATGGACCTCAAGGGCAAGGTGATCGTGGTAACCGGCAGCTCCGCCGGGCTCGGTATGGAAACCGTGCGAGCACTGGCCAAAGCCGGCGCGGAGGTCATCATGGCGGCGCGAAATGTCGGCAAGAACGAAGCCGTGGCCGATCTGATTCGCGCCGAGGTGCCGAGTGCTAAGCTGTCGACCATCGCGATCGACCTGGGCAATCTGGCCAGCGTGCGCCATGCTGCGGCGGAGATTCTGGCCGCCCATCCCAGGATCGACGCGCTCATCAACAATGCCGGCTTTGTTGGCGGCCCGCGTATCATTACTCCGGAAGGGGCTGAGCTGCATTTCGCCGCCAACCATATCGGCCCGTTCCTGCTGACGAACCTGCTGATCCCGGCGCTGAAAGCCGCCGCGCCTTCGCGGGTTATCGTCTTGAGTTCGAACGGCCACCGCACCGGCGGGTTCGATTTCGACGATCTCGACTTCTCAAAGCGCGATTACAATCATTGGACCGCCTATTCGCAGTCCAAACTGGCGAACGTCTATCACGCTGTTGGCCTGGCTAAGCGCTTGCATGGCACCGGCATCACCGCTAACGCGGTCCATCCCGGCGTCATCCGCACCGAGGTTTTCCGCGACGTGACGCCCCAGGAAGAACAGATGGTCACCGGCTGGTCCGAAGCCAACGGCTCGCCGTTGAAATCGATCCCCCAGGGCGCCGCGACCCAGGTCTGGGCGGCGACCTCGGCCGAACTGGATGGGGTCAGCGGGCTCTATCTCGAGGATTGCCAGATTGGGAAGCACATTCCCTCGACCACAGTGTCAGCGGTCGGCGTCATTCCGGAAGCCTATGACGTCGCCGCCGCCGACCGGCTGTGGGAGATTTCCGAGAAGATCGTCGGGCAGAAGTTCGCGTTTTAACCCGCAGGGGACAGGCGGATGCGTGGCACATAATCCGCCGTCTCACTCTGCGTGACCGAACGTGCTCGACCCCAAGCTTTGGCACACCTGGATCGAATATTCCGAATAGAACTCATTCCGGCCGCGTATTTGCGCCCAGGGAAGGCTGTGATGTTCGGCTCAGCCGCAATAGGTTTCCTCGCAATCGAACGCTAGGATCGTAACGCGGTCGCAATCTTCCGCAGCGAAAACCTTGCGCGAGACGCAGCCCGGCATATTCACTCGCCCGCCAGCTTGTAATAGGCCTCGGAACGTTCCGGCCGCAGGCGCGCGCGAAATACGGTAACAATCATCGGCGGTTCCTCATCATGTCGATCCCGAACTCAGCAGGCGGGCCGGTACCGACCGTAGTACCCGCGTCAGGATGTCGGCAATGCGCCTGTCGAATATGGCAGGGAGATCACGAAACGCGCGCCCTCGGCCGATGGTTTGGCGGTCAATTCGCCATCCATTTGCTCGACGAGCGAAAGAACCATACGCATGCCCAACCCATTCTGAAGCTGGGGATCAAAACCTTCGGGCAGGCCCGGGCCGTTGTCGGATATCGTCAACTCTAGCCTGTCA
Source organism: Rhodospirillales bacterium (assembly GCA_028291345.1). Lineage (GTDB taxonomy): Bacteria > Pseudomonadota > Alphaproteobacteria > BOG-932 > Roseiterribacteraceae > BOG-932. The sequence goes on from JAQGIF010000361.1 coordinate 19,550, forward strand.
CCCGATTGTGTGACACCGATCTGGCAGTGGGATGAACCGGCGGCGTATTTGAAGCTGTTGGTCACCAGCTCGTTTACGATGACGCCAAGCTTTGTGACCATATCGGGCGGCAGGGCCAGCGCCTCAGGCGCGTTGACCGCGACGTCCAGTGCAGCCAGTGAAAAACGCCCGTTGCCCGACGCGGTCAGATCGATACACAGATCCTGCAGATAGGCGCCGATCTTGATCGCATTCATGTCGCCCGCTTTGTAGAGGCGGGTATGAATGAGGCCGATCGACACCAGCCTGTCGGCAGCCGTCCTCAATTCTTTCTTGGCTTCTTCACCCACGGCGCGCCGCTCCTGCAAACGCAGCATCGAGTTGGCAAGCTGCAGGCTGTTCGAGACACGATGGTTGATCTCGCGCAGCATCAGATCCTGCCGGGCGAGCAGATCGTCCTTCTGGATCGACACCTGGTTCAGCGCCAGGCCGACGGAACCGAAGGCGGCCAGGCGCAGCAGCGTGTCGCAATCGTCCTGGGTGAAATGACGGTCCGGGTCGTGGCTCATGATCCAAAGCGTGCCGACCGCGACGCCTTCCAGGCCGACGAGCGGCGCCCACAGCCCCTCCGAGATCGGGGCGTCTTCCAACGCCAGATAGGGGTAATAGCGTTCGGGCTGCTTGACCAGAATCGGCTTTTGCTGATCGAGAACGACGCCGCACGGGCTGAAATTGCGCGGTATCGTCTCGCCCGTGAACGGCGCGAACCGGCCTTTCAGCGCATGCCACCGAAACACCGGCTCGCCGTCGGCGGTCTCATACAGGCTGATCCCGCCGGACTCGGCGTCGCAGAGATTGAGCGACAGCTCGACCAGCCGGTCCATGATCGCCGTGGGCGTCCGGACCAGTTCCTGCGCCAATTCGTTCAAGGCCGAGATTTCGGATTTGAGTCGGGAGCCCGGCGCGCGTCTGAGCGCCAGTTGATCCGAAATTAAAATATCATCCAACGTGATATTGGTTTGTCGTGCGGTCGCTACGGTAGAGATCTTTCCTGATCGCGAAAAATAAAAAGAATAATTTCTTTTTATTAGAATAAGGGGTTACGATAAGTTTTACCAGAGCATCTGTATAGGTTATCGTTAGAGCGTACGGTTTTTTGACAATGATCTCATTAATTCGGAACTTTCCGACGTCATATCACTTAGCACTGTCATGCCTATGGAACGCGACAATCACAATAAAGCGATCGTTGTCATCGTCGTAGAAGACGATCCGATGGTTCGCATGGCAGCCGTGGGGGCATTCCAGGATGCCGGTTTCGAAGTGCTCGAAGGCAAGAACGCCGCCGCCGCGATAGTGATCTTCAATTCCCAGGGCGATAGGGTGCAAGCCCTTTTTACCGATGTTGAAATGCCAGGTGCTATGAACGGGCTGATGTTGGCCCGGCAAATCCACCAGGACTGGCCGCGGATCTGCGTGATGGTGACCTCGGGGCAGATCAATCCCGGCATTGAGGAAATGCCGGAGAACAGCCGGTTTTTCAAAAAGCCCTATGACTTGAAAGATGTCGTCGCCCATATTCGAGCGCGTGCCGCGACGCCATAGATCAAACGCGTTCTCGTCTGCCGTAGGCGGGTATCGAGGTTATTTCGGTTTTTTACAACGAAGAGCGTTCATTCTCGCGATCAGCTGGAACGGATCGATCCTTCCTCAGATTCATTCGTCGTCACAGTAAACCTCTCCAGCGTGTTCGGGCCGAAAGTGGTGTCGATGGCGGCGTCCGCGGCGGCGCGGCTGCGGGCGGCCTTGGAACAGCCGCTGGAGGCTTGGAAGGACGTTTGCTGGCGCGAGGGCAGCAATAGCCCGCTTTCATCCCGCTTCGCCGCTCTGCGGCTGCGCCTGGCCTCCAGGGGTTGGAAGCGCACAGAACCCCATCCCGAGGAATGGCTGTTGATCGAGTGGCCCAAGGGCGAGTCTGAGCCCACCAAGTATTGGCTCTCGACCTTACCTGCGGGTACGCCGATCGAGACCCTCGTCGACACCGCCAAGCTGCGCTGGCGTATCGAGCGCGACTACCAGGATCTCAAGCAGGAACTCGGCTTGGGTCATTATGTCCGACGGCGACTAACCTTCATACTCGGTCAAACGCTGCAGCGATGTCCGTGCTGCGCTCGGCCCATGCCAGATCGATAACGGACTAATTTGTGACGCAGTAGTGCTAGATCCGCATTATCTCGTCTTACTCGTCTTACTCGTCTTACTCGTCTTACTTGTCTTACTTGTCTTAATTGCGAAACCGGCCCAAAGGGGCAAATCGTTATTGGTTCAGCGATCAACAGACATAAATTACATTGTCGCGACCCTCCTCGTACCGCCGCACCCACCCCGCACTGTCTCGCAGCTCCCGGATATTTCTCGGGGAACTTCGGCTTTAGCTCATGCAAGACCCTAGGGCAGGGGAAAACGTCGTCAGGCGAATCGACCCACGCAAGGAGGATCAGCCCGGGAGAATGGCCATGCAGTTTCGTCCCTCGCACCGAATTCTACTAGAATGGCATCCAGCAGCGGAAGCCTCGGGCATATCGATTAAGCCTAGTCGCGATTTAGTGAACGGTGCCGACCGGCATTGCGCCTACGAGGTCGCTACGGTTTGGAACGGCTGCTGCGCACGGACAGATAGAGGCGCAGTGTATTTTTGCCGCTCTCAATACGTCGTGTGAATTTAGCGGTCCGTGCAAGATTTGCCGACCGGCAGCGGTGACGCGCTCGGTCTCTCCCATAGAAATTCGGATTTCCCAAAAAAATAGTGGAACAAATAAGTCGTCCGCGACATACCCCTTGAGAAGTACCCATTTAGGAAAATTCTGGAATGAATTTCCCAGTTAATAAGGGAAAAGAGATTTTATTTGAGAATTACAAACTGATGGGAAAATCCCTCTTTCAACTGGCGCCGCGCGAGTCAGCTTCCCGTCAAAATTTAAAGAAAAGGTATTCGCCGTGGCCACCATAAAATTCGGTTTATTTACGATCGCCCTCTTTGTGGCGAACCAGACGGCTTATGCCCAGCCACCTGTCGGAGCGGGCGGCATTATCCAGCAAGTGCCCCAGGCTCCAGTTCCGGAAAAGCCCGTTCCAAACCTCCCGATCGAGCGGCGGGCGGCGCCGGCCAAACCAGTAGCGGAAGGTGTCCGCTTCGTCGTCAATCAATTACATCTGACGGGCCAGACGCACTTTTCCGAAGCCGAATTGATCGCGGCGACGGATTTCAAGCCGGGCACGGAGTTGAATTTGTCCGAGTTGCGGACGCTCGCTTCGAAAATTACAAACCACTACAACGAGAGCGGATATATCGTCGCGCAAGCCTATCTGCCGCCCCAGGACATCAAAGACGGTGTGGTGACCATTGCCGTGATCGAGGGGCGTTACGGCAAGATCAGCCTGATGAATCAGACAAACGTTTCGGATGGCGTCATCCGAGACGTTCTGGGTGGTCTGAATACAGGCGATCCGGTCGTCACCGCTCCACTCGAGCGGCGTCTTCTCCTGATCTCGGATATTCCTGGCGTGGCGGTAAACACGACTTTGGCTCCCGGGTCCGAGGTCGGGACATCCGATCTGCTGGTCGGCGTAACTCGAGGGCAACGCGTGACCGGCAGCCTCGAAGCCGATAACTGGGGCAACCCTTACACCGGAGCCTACCGCCTAGGGGCCTCAGTCAACCTCAACGAACCTTTCGGATACGGTGACGTGCTGAGCGCGCGCTTCCTTGCCTCGACCTCTGGGGGCTTGGACTATGGCCGCGTGTCCTATCAGGCTCAAATTCAGGACGCGACCGTGGGTGTCGCCTACACGGTATTCGACTATCGGCTGGGCGAGCAATTCTCGAGCTTGCGTGCCAGCGGTTCAGAGCAGATCGCCAGTCTCTACGGCAGCTATCCGCTGATCCGATCGTACAATCAGAACCTCTATGCTCTGCTCAATTTCGAGGTCAGGACCTTCCAAGACAAAGTAGGCGTCACGTTCAGCACCACCGACAAGCAAGCCTATGTGCTGATCGCAGGCCTCAGCGGGGATCATCAGGACAGCTTCGGTGGCGGCGGATGGAACACCTATTCACTCATTGGAACCTTCGGCGATCTCGACATTCAGAGCCCCCTAGCGCGGGCGGCGGACGCCGCGACCGCGCGCACTAATGGCGCGTACGCTAAGCTGTCCTTTAGCGTCGCCCGGTTACAGCACGTGTTCGGCCCGCTCTCTCTCTACGGAGCGGTCAGAGGGCAGTTCGCGGCCAATAATCTCGACATTTCCGAGAAGATGGAATTGGGCGGCGCCTATGGCGTCAGAGCCTATCCGGAAGGCGAAGCCTATGGTGATCAGGGGTATGTGGCGACCCTGGAAGCCAGGTTGTTGCTGCCGAAATGGCCGGTGAATCTGCCGGGCAATGTGCAGCTGATCGGCTTCGTTGATACTGGTTCCGTGACCCTAAACAAGTCTTTCTGGCTCAGTGGGCGTAACGACGCGAACCGAAGCGGAGTTGGCGTCGGGCTCACTTGGGCGGACGCCAATAACTTCTCGGCAACGGTCGCTTATGCCCATGAACTCGGGGATACGCGGGCGACCTCCGCTCCCGATCGGTTCGGCCGGTTTTGGGTGCGGATCGTCAAATATTTCTAATAGCGGCTTCAGTAACAAACACCGCGCCGCACCGTCTTCGGACACAAGGATATTCGCCATGAACAACACATCCCATCGCAGCAGAAATGACCCGGCGAACCGTAAAACGAAATGGTTCGAATCGACGGCACTGGCGGGGGGAAAAGGTCTGGCGGTTTGGGCGCTAGCCGGCCTTGCGATACTCGCCATCGATCCCAGCGCCTATGCGCTTCCCGCGGGTGGAACGGTGTCGGCCGGGGTCGCCAGCATTGCCACTGGCATAAGTCAGGTCACGATCAATCAGTCTAGCCAGAATGCCGCGATCAACTGGCAAAGCTTCAGCATCGGGCAGGGTGAGGCCGTTCAGTTCCAGCAGCCAAACAGCAATTCGGTGGCGCTCAACCGCGTGCTCGGGGCGGAACCGTCGAGCATCCTGGGTAGCCTGTCGGCTAATGGAAAAGTCTTCCTGGTGAATCCCAATGGCATCCTGTTCGCGAAAGGGGCGCAGGTGAATGTCGCGGGGCTCGTTGCCTCAACCCTTGATATCGGCGACGCCGACTTCATGGCGGGGCATTATAAATTTGCCGGGACCAGCGATGGTAAGATTCTCAATCAGGGCGCCATTAACGCCGATGGCGGCTATGTCGCTCTGCTGGGCGCGGATGTCGGCAATGACGGGGTGATCACCGCCCGAATGGGAACGGTGGTGCTGGCTGCTGGCAGCGCCATGACGCTCGATGTCGCCGGGGACGGCTTGCTCAATGTCTCGGTCGATCAAGGTGCGGTGAATGCGCTCGTAAAAAACAACGGCCTGATCCGAGCAAATGGCGGACAGGTCGTGATGACCGCGAAGTCCGCCGGCCAGCTGCTCAAGACCGCGGTGAACAACACGGGCATCATCGAAGCGCAAACGATCGAAATGCACAAAGGTACGATTAAGCTTCTCGGTGACAATCAAGATGGCGTGGTCAATGTAGCCGGGACGCTGGATGCCGGCGCTCCCAGCGGCGGCAACGGGGGTTCCATCGAAACGTCTGCCGCGCACGTGAATATCGCACCACACGCAAAAATTACCACCAGCGCCCCAAAGGGGCTGACGGGCACGTGGCTTATCGATCCTCTGGATTTCACCATCGGCGCAGGAGGTAACATTTCCGGCGCAACACTATCCGCTCTGCTGGTAACGAACAGCGTCGTCATCAGTACATCTACGGGGTCCGATGCCACGGTCGCCGGGACCCCTCCCGTGACGAGTCGTTTTTCGACGACACCCGGTAACGGCGACATCATCGTAAACGACGCGGTCAGCTGGACCGCATCCTCGAACACAACCACTCTGACGCTGAACGCCGTTCGAGACGTGAACATCAACGCGGCAATTACCGCCACTAATGGAAATTTTGTGGTGTGTTGTGGGCGCGATATCAACGTGAGTGCTGCCGTTACGACAACCAATGGAAGCGTTCTGTTAAGTGCCGGAAACAACCTGAACTTGAATGCGGTCGGGGCGCTGACGACGACCGACGGAAACATTACGTTATGCGCCGCGGTCGACATTAACGAGAAAGCGGCCATTACGCTGACCAGAAGCAGCACCATTCCTGCTCAAAGCCTCGGCCTGACGCCCGGTCTGGTACTGATTGCCGGCAATGGTGGTACGGGACCGGGCGTTGGCGGCGGCACACTGATTTTTGGGCCTCTCACCCCACCGATTACCGTCACCGGGCCGAATGCGCCGGTCGTCATTGATTACAATCCGGCATCTTACGCAGCGCCGACCGACTATTCACCTCACTTCACCTTAACCTTAGGCGCCACGCTGGCTCAACACATGTTGGTCTTCCCGGCCGGCGACAAGGTTTTCGACGGCACGACCAGTGCAACTCTCGCAGGATTTAAGAGCACCGCCGTCAGCGGGGTTCCTACGGGGGTCACTTTGGTTGCCGGTGCCGGCAGTACCGCCGTTTTCGATGCCGCGAACGTAGGACCAAACATCGGCATCACCTTCAGTGGCTATACACTTGCCGGCGTAAACGCGGCGAAATATGCCCTGGCGGCAAATTGCTGCGTTTCCGGACTTAGAACGAGCGGAGCTATCACCGCGCCCGTGCCGACACCGACGCCGACACCCACACCGGCGCCGACACCGACGCCGACGCCAACGCCCACACCGGCGCCGACACCAACACCGACACCCACACCGACGCCGACACCGACGCCGACACCGACACCGACGCCGACGCCGACGCCGACACCGACAACGTCCCCCACGCCGACACCGCCGCCAGCATCCGTGCTGACGCCCCCTCTGCTTGCGATACCTCTGTTGCCGCCCCTGGCCGTCACATCTCCCAGGCCAGGCCTAAGCGTTCTCGGTGTCAGAATGCCGCTTCCGCCGCCGCCACCGCCAGTCTTCTCGCCACCGCCGCCCCTGCTTCCGCCTAAGCAAGATCGTTACTGAGTTACACGTCTGCTCGTGCGTTGAAAATGGCGAGGAACATGAGGATCTTTGTGGAGAACATTCGACTGTCTTTGATGCTGGCCATGCTAGCTGTGCTAGCAAGTCCAGCCCTTGCTTCGGCGCATGACGCTTCAAGCTTAGCTGCGGCCAGCGAGTCAACGCCTGTCGGCACGGAGACGTCCGTTCGTGCCGCGCCGTTCACATCATCATCTCCGGCTGGTCAGCCGGGAAGGGCAAATTTTCTGGGGGAAATCGCCGCGCCAGATGCGCGGCGCGTGGCGGACTGGGTGATGGCATCGGACGATAACAAAGGTTTGCCGTTCCTAATCATCGACAAGATCCAGGCGAAAGTCTTTGTCTTCAATAGTGCTGGGCAACTGCGCGGCGCGACCGTCGCGCTTTTGGGCAAGGCCCATGGCGATGATACCGTGCCAGGCATCGGTAGCCGAAAATTATCGACCATACGCCCGGAGGAGCGAACGACACCGGCAGGCCGGTTCGTGGCGGCCCTGGGGCATGATTTCCAGCAGGATATTCTCTGGATCGATTACGATGCTTCCATTTCTCTGCATCGTGTGATCAAGGGAGCCCCCGGCGACCATCGATTGCAGCGATTGGCGTCCGCATCCCCGCTCGACAGACGAATTTCCTATGGCTGCGTCAACGTCCCCGTGAAATTTTACGATGACGTCGTGGTCGAAACACTCACCGATACAACGGGCATCGTTTATATCCTGCCGGAAATTAGAACGATCCAAGACGTCTTTTCTATGCCCCGGGGCCCTGACGGTGCCATCGACCAAGATGCACCCTGAAGTCACTGAACAACACCAACGGCCGGACATTCGACATTCGCGCCGTCTGAGGGCCGGGCGTCAACGGCCCTCACGCGCTCGGCAAACGCGGCGGGGATCGCACCCGCGATCATCGGCTTGCACCTCGTATAGTTGTCAATTGGGCGTCGCGAACCGGATCGGGCCAGCGGCCCGTAATACACCGCGCTCTCGCCCCGTTCGCGCCGGTCACAGCCGGGCAACGCCGAAGACCGCGGAAGAGTTCGGGATGCGTTGTTAGTGTTTCAGCCGAGCACACGACGAGTTCTGTGTTTGCTATCAGCCCCATGGCGGAAGGTCACATCTAGTGGATTTCTCGAATATGACCGTCCCTCGTTCCGGTCCGCCGATGCGCTGAGGCGAAGCCGCGCTGCGGAACCGGGATCGCCGCCACAAATTCATCGCGTTGGGGCGCTTCGCCGTACAGGCCAAACACCCGGAGCCGACCGTTCCATTCCACCGCCCAAGCGCGGAGATCGGACTCAGGTTCTTGAACATCGCGTGCTGGAAATACCCGTCGGCGAGCACTGCTAAGCACACGCGCTCCCACCTAGCGGTCTCTTGCATGAAATACTGGAGTCTCGGATGCCCAATCGACGTCGAGGAGTTGGCCAAGCATCAGGAAATTTGCCGGCTCGAACCACTTTCCATGCCGGCGTTCGTGATCAAACGAGCGAAAGAAGCAAAAGCGCTAGACTTGGAAATAGGCAAGCTGAGCGACCCTTTGATCGTCCTACGACGGCATCGCGACGCCGTCGTAGGTTAATGAACCTCCTGCAATCGGATAACACGCGTGAACTCTGTTGTAGCTTTGCACAGCAAGTTTTCGCATCGCAGCGCTGGTCGCTACCTTGGCCTTGCATGCGACCGTGCGGAGCAGTCGCTCATCCTTGCTAACGCAGTGCCCGGCTGTATCGGGGAGCATTGTAATGATCGAGATATCATTTTCGAGCCGCGCCTTTGTCGTTGCACGGACGACATGCCCTGACCTTAGATGAAAGCCTCCCGCCAGAGTACCTTCAGGCACGAAGTTACGCGCGACGACATGATCGCTAGTCGCGGTACTCCGCTCAAGGTCCAAGCCGAAATAGGCGCACTTGGACCCAGGGAGCGCGACCGGCTTGTCTGGGTTGATGGCGAGGAGATCATCGCCGGATAAATCGTCGCTCACAACACCCCCGGCGTCGGATCGCTCTCGCTCGTTACAGGCACGTACAGCCTATCGCATTACGGTCGACCCAAGGAAATTGATCCGATCGAACTACACTGCCAAGCTGCGGCGCTCAGTGATAAGCTGCGGAGCGGAAAAAAGGGCCTCACTGCGGAGGCCCTTTCCATCGTTTTTCACCGGCTTGCAAAACGCCCCGCGTTTTGCAGCTCGATTTCCGGTAAGTCCTTCAAGCAGCAGGTTTTAAAACCTCTTCGCCCTTCTTCCAGTTGCACGGGCAGAGCTCACCTGTCTGGAAGGCGTCGAGCAGGCGCAGCGTCTCGTTCGGATTGCGGCCGACGTCGAGGCCGTTGACCGAGACATGCTGGATCGTGCCGTCCGGATCGACGATGAAGGTCGCGCGGAGCGCCACGCCCTCGACCGGGTCGAGAATGCCGAGCGCGTTCGACAGTTCGCGCTTCACGTCGGCCAGCATCGGGAACGGCAGGTTTTTCAGGTCTTCATGGTGGGTCCGCCACGCATGATGGACGAACTCATTGTCGGTCGAGGCGCCGAGGATCTGGGCGTCGCGATCGGTGAACTCGCTGTTCAGCTTGCCGAAAGCGGCGATCTCGGTCGGGCAGACAAAGGTGAAATCCTTCGGCCAGAAGAACACGACCAGCCACTTACCCTTGTAGGTGTCGTTGGTAATGGTCGGGAACGGCACTTTCGGGTGATCGAGGGTAGTGGTCGCGGAGAGAGAGAATTGGGGGAACTGGCTGCCAGGGGCGAGCATCGGTGAACTCCTTAGAACTATTCTAAACTATCCATCCGAACATCGGGGTTCGGCGCGCCGCAGTCAAGAGCAATTGCGAATTACTCGCAATATAATCTCTGGAATATGAAAATACCATTGTCTCCTCACCGAAAAGCCAGTAACCGAGACCGGCTAACCAAACCTGAGGGGAATGTCGATGGCGCTCGAACTGGCAGGCAAGCGTGTGCTCGTGACCGGTAGCAGTTCCGGAATTGGCGAAGGCATCGCCAAACGCATGGCGCACGAGGGTGTCAGGCTGGTGGTCCATGGCCGCGATAACGAACGGACCGAGCGGGTGGCGGCCGAAATTCGCGCCACCGGCGCCGAAGTCCATACCGCCGTCGGCGATCTGTCCAAAGACGATCAGGCCGAAGCCGTGGCCGACGCAGTGGAAGCCGCAGTGGGCGGCGTGGATATTCTGGTCAACAACGCCGGCGGCACGGCATCCGGCGGCGGGTACGGCGCCTGGCTCGATGCTACGCCGGAGGACTGGATTGCGGCCTATCAGGGCAACGTCGTCGCCACCGTCCGCATGATCCGGCGCTTCGTACCGGGCATGAAGGCGGCGGGATGGGGGCGCATCATTCAGATCGCCAGCATCGTCGGCCATCGCCCTCCGACGGTCATCCCCGACTATGCCGGGGCCAAGGCCGCCCTGCTGAACCTGACGGTCGGCCTGTCCAAGACCCTCTCCAACACGGGCATCACCGTGAACTCAATCACCCCAGGACTGATCCTGACGCCGGCCACCGAAGCTTGGCTGCGCAATCTGGCAAAACAGTTCGGCTGGGGCGAGGAATGGGCCGATATCGAAAAGCGCGCCCTGGCCGAATTCGTGCCGAACGACTGCGGCCGCATCGGCCAGCCGGAGGATATCGCCCATGCGGTGATGTATCTCGCCAGCCCGCAGGCCGGCTTCGTCACCGGCACAGACATGATGGTCACCGGTTCAAATTAGCGCGCCAATGCGCAAAAATCGATGCGTCAATTAACATGGGAGGCCGCGCTTACGGCCAGTCTAGCCCCGAATAATAGATTCGGATGATTTCGAAGGCGGAATCACTCGCCCGATAAACGGCGATATAGGGCAGCGGCGCGAGTACCAACTCGCGGCGTCCTCGCAGGCGGCTACCCTTCCACGAAGGAAACTCGCCGAGTGAGATGGCAGCCGTAGAGCGTCTGGATCACCTCACCGGCGGCTACTGGATCGTTCTCGCTGATATGTTCAAAAATGCGGTCGAGATCTAGGCGGCCTGTCTAGCCCACCGTATCTCCATCAAGCTCCACGAAGACGCCGGACCCGCGCGCCACCCCTGAGTGAGTCAGGGAATTACCTCGACCAAGTTCGGCCTCGCCAAGTTGGACGGCGGCGATGAAGCGGACTTCTTCGCTCGGAAAGCGGCTGAACATTTCCCCAGCAACCTCCCCAACATCGCGGCCAGCCTGCGCCGCAATCTGAATCACTTGGTTTTCTTGATGGGGCGTGAGGTCGACATACAAGTCTAATCTACCCTTTACAAAGATCCATGTCGGTTTTGACATGGTGACCGCTCAACGCGCGAACAACTGGCCCATATCGGCGAAGGCCTTGAATTCCAGCGCGTTGCCGGCAGGGTCGAGGAAGAACATCGTCGCCTGTTCACCCACCTCACCCTTGAATCTGATATGGGGATCGATGACGAAGCACGTGCCGGCAGTAGTCAGCCGGCCGGCCAGTGCCTGCCAGTCCGCCAAGGTCAGCACCACACCGAAATGCGGTACCGGCACCGTATGGCCGTCGACCGCGTTGGCGAGAGGCCGATGGCGCTCACCTGGTGCCAGATGGGCGACGATCTGATGACCGAACAGGTCGAAATCGATCCAATCGTCCGAACTGCGCCCCTCGGGACAACCGAGCAGGCCGCCGTAGAATTCCCGGGCCTTGGCAAGGTCGTCGACCGGGAAGGCCATATGAAAAGGTGTGAGCATCGTTCTCGAAACCGTAGAATCACCTGCCGGGCTGATAAAGCCCCTGATGCATATCCCGTAAAATATTTTTCTGCACCTTGCCCATCGTGTTGCGCGGCAAGGCGTCGACGAAGATCACCCGCTTGGGCTGCTTATATTTGGCCAGCCGGTCGCTAAGCTGGCGCAGCACCTCCGCCTCGGTCATGCTCGCGCCGGACTTGAGCGTCACGACAGCGGTGACGCACTCACCGAAATCGGGGTGCGGCACGCCGATCACAGCAGATTCGTCCACGCCTGCCAGGGCATCGATTTCGCTCTCGATCTCCTTGGGATAGACGTTGAAGCCGCCGCTGATCACCAGGTCCTTGCCGCGGCCGACGATCGAGACATAGCCGGCAGCGTCGATCACGCCGAGATCGCCGGTGATGAAGAACCCATCCGCCCGGCACTCGGCGGCGGTCCTCTCCGGCATCCGCCAATAGCCCTTGAAGACGTTGCGCCCCCGCACCTCGATCATGCCGATCTCACCCTGCGGCAAGGCCTTGCCGGTACCGGGATCGGTGATGCGGAGATCGACCCCCGGCAGCGGCGGCCCGACCGAGCCGGCCACCCGATCACCCTCGTAGGGGTTCGACGTGTTCATATTGGTCTCGGTCATGCCGTAGCGCTCCAGCACGGCATGACCGGTACGCGCCCGCCATTCGGCATGGGTTTCGGCCAGCAGCGGTGCGGAGCCGGAGATAAACAGGCGAATATGCGCCGTCGCTTCCCGCGTCAGCCGGGCATCCTGCAGCAGCCGCACATAAAAGGTCGGCACCCCCATCATCGTCGTCGCTTCGGGCAGGAAGCGGAATATCTGATCGGCATCGAGCTTGGCCAGAAAGATCATGCTGCCGCCCGCCATCAAGGTGACGTTGCAGGCGACGAACAGGCCGTGCGTATGGAAGATCGGCAAAGCGTGCAGCAGAACGTCCTGGCGCGTGAAGCGCCAGACCTGTTTCAGGGTCTCCGCGTTCGACGCTAGGTTGCCATGGCTCAGCATCGCCCCTTTCGAGCGGCCGGTGGTGCCCGAGGTATAGAGGATAGCCGCCAGATCATTCTCTACGCAGTCGACATCGGCGAAATCCCCCATCACCATACGCGCTCGTTCCGGCAGGGTTCCAGCCTCCCCGTCCACACCAAGCGTCAAGGTCGTGCCGACACCCCGTCCTTCGGCCAGCGCGCCCACCTCCCCTTCCCGCTCCGGCGCGCACACCATCACGCGAGGCTCTGAATCGCCGATGAAATAATCCAGTTCGGCCAGGGTATAGGCAGGGTTCAGCGGCAGATAGATCGCGCCCAGCCGCAGGCAGGCGAGATAGAGGATGATCGCCTCCGGGCTTTTCTCGACCTGCACCGCCACCCGGTCACCGAACGCCACTCCGCAGGCGCACAGCACATTGGCGTAGCGCCCGGACAAGTCGAACAGATCGCCATAGGTGATCGTCCGCCCGCCGGCGGTCTTGATGAAGCTGCGGTCGTTGCCCGGCCCGGCGGCGCGAAACTTCGCGAAAAGATTACCGTCCATCGATCAGGCGGACGGCCGCGGATGGAATTGCGCGTACCATTCGCGATATTTCAGGATCGGCCCATCGACAGCGCTCAGCATCGGCCGTGCGACGTACGCTTTGTGCGGCCAGATCTTGCCGTCGCTATATTGCTCCTGCTTATTGACCTCGGTGCTAACTTTGTCGAAGGCTTCGATCTGTTCGTCGGTCAGCGGGCAATCCGGCGCGATCAGCAGAAAAAAGCTGACGCGGTAATGGGTCAGCTTCTCATCCACCGGCGTGGCGCCAACCCAGCTGATCGAGGTGCCACCCGGTAGATAGGGCGTGGTCGATGCGACCCGGGCCAGCCCAGCGCCCACGACCTCAGCCATCGCCAGCGACATCGGCACAGCCTGATCGGCAGGCTTTTCCTCGCCGACCGCCAGCATCTTGATCGGCGACATCAGTCGCGGGCCGTCAATCTGCAGCTCACCGTTGGCCATCGTCTTGCCGGTCGAATGCACGCCGGGGAAATGGGCGAAATCGACCGCATTCTCGAAAATATCCTGCGGATGCGCGCCGCCGAAGTCGTCATGCAGCCGATGGAAACCGCTGTCTTCGCGCCGCGTGCTTTCGTCATAGTCCGGCAGGTCCCATGACGGTTCGCGCCCGTCCAGGTCATGCCAGACAAAGATGATGCCGCTTCGTTCCACCGTCGGCCAGACGCGAATCCGAGCCTGGGGGGGAATCGATTTAGTGAAGGGAATCTCGACGCATTTGCCGACACTGTTATAGCGCCAGGCGTGGAATGGACAGACGATGGTGTCGCCTTCGACCACGCTGTCGTAACCAAGATGCGCGCCCAGATGTGGGCAGTGTGCATCGGCGACCACAGCCTTGCCCTCTTCGGTACGGAACAGTACCAGATCGCGTGCAAAATAGCGCAGCGGCTTCACACCCTTTGGCGCAACGTCGTCGGAAAAGCCGACCATGAACCAGCCGGTCGGATAAGGGTGGAACGGATAACGCGTGCCCCATACGCTCGACCCCTCGGTCGTGATCCCGGTCATGACATTCATCGCAGTCCTCCCCGATAGCCGCCTGCTCGCGTCGTGCGCGTCGCTGTTTAAGTATCACAACGGACCTGCCAGGAAAGCGCGAACTTTTTGTTCGGCCAATATGACTGTGCTATGATCACCGCCATTGAAGAATGGCAGATAATGCTTGTCTTGACCGCCGCATTCGGCAAGTTTGACGGACAAAATTCAAAGGGCATCCAGGGGATATGAGCAAAGTGCAGCTCCAAGAGCGAGATCCGGCGATCGCCCCCGTGCGGCGCACCCGGCCGCGCGGCCGATCCGCCCTGCACCAGGAACAGATCGAAGATAGCCGGCACCGTATCCTGGCCGCTGCCGAAACCGCCTTCACCAAGAATTCCTATGTCGCGACCACCGTCGACATGATCATCACCATCGCGGGGGTCAGCCGCGCGACCTTCTATAAATATTTCACCAACCGGTTCGACGTCGCCAAGGGGCTGATCGACAGCTTCGTGCCCAAGCTGGTCGTCCTGTTCGACGCCCTGCCACCGCGTCCGAACGACGCCGAGGCGCGGCAATTCCTTTATGACCTGTTCAAGCTGTACGAAGCCAATCGGCAGTTCACCTGCCTGCTGGCGGAGGTCAGCGGCAGCGAGCCCAACTTCTTCCCCAGCATGATGGCGACCCACGACACCATGTTGGCGCGGCTGGGTACGCGCATCCCGGTCTTCGCACGGGCCCTGGCTGGCCGGCCGGACTCCCGGCTTTACGTGCTGGCCCATCTGCAGCTGTTCCATCTCTTCGGTTTCGCCAACTTGGTCGTCTCGAAAGGCTGGGAGATCAACAATGAGGCCGGCATCGATTATCTTGCCAACAACTTGACCAGATTTATCGCGGATAATGAGAAAGACTAGGCTGCCGAACGGCGACCACTTGGGGAAATAACATGTTCAAGGCCTGGAAGATTCACGGCGAGGGACAACCGCGCGACGTGCTGCGGTCCGAACAGGCTAATCTGCCGCCGCTCGCACCCGGTGACATGCGGATCAAGGTATTGGCCGCCTCGCTGGGGCTCCCCGATTATTTCATGTGCACCGGGCAATATCCGGCCAATCCCAAGGACGGCCCCTTTACACCTGGCGGCGAAGTCTGCGGCACGGTGATCGCCGTCGGTCCCGACGTTAAGACGCCGATCGGCACGCGCGTCATGGGGATGACCGATTTCTGGCGCGGCCTGGGCAGCCTAGCCGAGGAATGCATCGTTCGCGAAGACGAAGTGAATCCCGCCCCCGATTTCATCAGCGACGACGCGGCGGCGGGATTGCGCATCGCCTATCACACCGCCTGGGTGGGACTGGTGACCAACGGCAAGACCCAGCCAGGCGAGACCGTACTGGTGCTGGGCGCGGCCGGGGGCACTGGCGCGGCCGCGATCGAGCTTTCGAAGGCACTCGGAGCGCGGGTGATCGCGGTTGCCAGCAGCCCTGAGAAATTGGATTATTGCCGCAAGCTGGGCGCCGACGGTCTGATCGACCGCACCAACCAGAATGTCGTCGAGGAAGTCATGCGGCTGACCGGTGGCAAGGGGGCGGACTTGATCTATGACCCGGTCGGCGGCACCGCGGGCGAAGAAGCGTTCGACGCCATCGCCATGCAGGGCCGTTTCTTGCTGGTCGGCTGGGCTTGCGGCCGCTGGCCCGACATCCCGATCTGGAAGACGCTGGGACGCAACTGCTCGCTGGTCGGCGTCTATGCCGGCCGTTCCTATGGCGGCGACGTGCATGCCCAGATCCATAACGGGCTGATGGATTTCTATAAAATGGGCAAGATCCGCTCGCTCACCACCCGAACGATCGGCTTCGACGGTGTACCCGACGCGCTGCAGATCCTGCCCGAAGGTCAGCTTGGCCGGACAGTGATGGTGTTATAGAATCCGGGCAACTGCCTGGAGACACCGTGGAACAACTGACGATCCTGGGATATCTCATCGTCGCGTCGACCATGGAGGCCGGCGGCGACGCAATCGTCCGCATGGGGTTGAATCAACCGGCCCTTGGCCGGCGCGCCCTGCTGTTCGTGACCGGAGCAGTAGTGCTGTTCGGCTATGGGCTGATGCTTAATCTGGCACCGATCGCGTTCGGGAAGGTGGTGGGGCTTTATATTGCTACTTTATTCGTGGTTTGGCAGGCGATCAATTTCATCGCCTTCCGGTCGCTGCCCACCCTGCCAATCCTGCTCGGCGGCGGACTGATCGTCGCCGGCGGGTTGCTGGTCACCTTCTGGGAGCCACGATAACTTCTATTCGACGATCAGCTGCCCGACCGACCAGGGATGATCCTTGTCGAAATAGGTGTAGTTGCCCGGTTTGTCGAACTTCACCGTCGCTGTCTGTCCCGGCTGGATCGTCCCCGCCGTCCATGAGCCGTCGCGCGCCGTGGGTGTGTGACCCTCCTTGCCCGCATTGATCCAGGTGACGCTGTCGCCGACCTTCACTTTCGTGCGAACAGGCTTCAGCGCATATTCATCGACATATTTCAGATCCGCGCGCAGGCCGTTATTTTCCAGCTCGTTCGATATCTGGACCTGATTGGTCGAGACGATGCGGCCGGAGAACTGGGATTCGGTCGGCGGAACCGCGGGCGCGGGCAAGGGCACCACCTTCCCGTCCAGCGTGAACGACCAGACATACTGGTTGGCGACCAGCGAAATGTAATCCTTGCCGTCCAGCCGATAAGCAGTGATCGCGCCGATCGCTGGGGCACCGGTCTGGAATTCCCACAGTAGGTCACCCGTCTTGGCCGAGTAGGCCTGGACATTGCCGTCGGGTTGGCCATGGAACACCACGCCCCCCGCGGTCACGGTCGAACCGCCACCGAAGGCGATCGGCCAGGGCAGGCGTTTCTGCCAGACGATCTTGTTTGTATCGGCATTGAAGGCGGTAAGCAGGCCATAGGTTTTGATACCCGGCGCAGTGCTGCTGAAATTGAAGAAATAGGGGTTCGGCTGCCGCCGGGCCCAGTGGGCATCCGCGCCGCCCGAAACGAAGAACAGCCGGTTCTTCGGGTCGTAGGACGTGGGCGCAAATCGGGTAGACATGGGTGCCACGACATTGGGCTGGTCGTAATCGACCGGCTCCCAGAAGCAGCTGGGAACGAAGCCGGGCGGCAGCGCCGCGGGATCGACACAGTTCGGGCCAACCTTGTCGGCGCCCACCGGATAAGGCTGCGTCGGCCAGGTCTTAAGCCGCTCGTTCTGCTTCACCGGCCGTTCCTCGACTGGAAAGATCGGCTTGCCGGTCTTACGGTCCAGCAGGAACAGATAGCCGTCGGTGCGCAGCGCCGCGACCGCCTTCACCGGCTTGCCGTCAACCTTGGCATCATAAAGAATCTCGGGACCGCCGACATCGCTCTCCCAGATCTCATGATGCGCGGTCTGAAAATGCCAGCGATACTTGCCGGTCTTGAGGTCCACGGCCATCACCGATGCGGTATAAAGATTGGCGCCCGGACGCACGTCGCCGCCATATTGCGGATAGGCGCTGCCGGTGCCGAAAACCACCAGCCCCAGCTCTTTGTCCACCGCGGGTGTAGCCCATACGCCGCCGCCGCCATGCGCCCAGGCATCACCTTCGGCCGGCCAGGTTTCGTGACCGATCTCGCCCGGCCCGGGGATCGAGATGAAACTCCAGACCTGCTTGCCGGTCTTGATATCGAGCGCCACCAGCCGGCAACGGAAGCCGGCATCACCGCTGCCGACGCCGACCAAAACTTTGCCGTCGGCGACGACGGGCGCCGCCGAGATGAACTGTCCGGCCGCCGGCGGATCCTCGCCGGCGAGGCCGTCCCAAACCAGCTTTCCCGTCTTCATATCGATCGCGGCGACATGCGCATTCGACAGGCCGACGAACACCATGCCATCGCCGATGGCGACGCCCTTGTTGAGCGCCGAGATGCCCGCGCCTTCGGGCGAAAAGGTCCATTTGATCGCGCCGGTCCGGGCGTCGAGCGCATAGACCGCGCCGCCACCGCCGCCCATGATCGCGCCGCCGCCGGCTGCGACATACATGACGCCGTTATCGATGATCGGCGACGCCTTGGAACTGGCGCCCGGCAACTCCGTTTTCCAGGCGCCGCCCAGGGTCTTCGCATTGTCCGGGGTGATCTGGGTGAACGGCGCGTAGCGGTCGTTGTTCATGTCGCCGCCGTTCGTGGTCCAGCCCTGATCCGCGCCCTCTTTCGCCGGCTCAGCGGTGGCATGCTGTCCCAAGGCCAGTGCGGTGGCGAATGCGATAGTAGCGACGCGAGCGGTCATGCTTCCCCCAAAAACCAGGTCTGACAAATGCGGCCGGCTGCGCATTCGCGCTCGCCGGCCGGTACGCCAGATTCAACGGGTCGCGGAAACGCCCATTTTCGCCGAGTTGCTGCGCAACGCCGCCGCCACATCGTGGCCGATCGCGGCATCGTAGTTCTTGTGCATCCCAGTCAGCGAGGATTCGCGCTTGCCGAAGATGACCGAGGGAACCGCCCCGGCTTCCATCATCAGCTGGCAGCTGGTCTGCGCCGGCAGATCTTCCTCCAGCGATACCTTCATGAACAGGGCAACCGCGGCCTGTGCCGTGGCCTTCTGCTCAGGCGTGCCGTTCTTCGGGCCATAGAGGCGGAAATTGTACTGGCATTCGCCCGGCTCGCTCATCGGTTCGGTACGCTGATAGAACAGGATCGGCACCGGCCCACCGCCGCCGATGACGGTGTTCGGGAAGATCGCGTTGACCGAGCTGAAGCCGCAGGAATGCGGCCACTCGGATTCGGGAATGTCGCGCAGCTGATTGATATCCGGCCCAGAGGTGATCAGCGCGTGATGATCCCCGAATTCCATGACCGGCAGGAAGCCGCCGCCATCCGTCACGAAAGTGGTCGGATGCAGGAACGGCGTGTGATAGGCCTCCATGCCGCCATCGACCGCATGCTTCCAGTTGATCCG
>JAQGIF010000395.1 GCA_028291345.1 Rhodospirillales bacterium
GATGCTTTGGGCCCGCGTTGCCGAGATGTCCACGCATAAAATCATGCCCGAACTCGATTCCGTCCTGGTCGAGTGCGCGCCGGCCGCCACCGCCGAGGTGCGCGCATTGGTCGAAGAACTCGACCGCAAGCTTTCGGCGCGCTACCCGTCTGAGCAGCTGCACGGGCTCGCACTGGATGCGATTGACGGCTGCATATCCGATTTCGTTGCTCGGATGAGTGGACCTGCGTTTGGCTGCGGCAAGGGTGGCCTTGTTTACCGATTTCGCCGAAGTGAAGCGAATGTATGTGCGCGAAAGTGCTCGCGGGCAGGGCGTCGCAGGTGCGATCCTTGCGAAAATGGCTGGCGCTGCGTCGGATGCAGGTCTGACGCTGCTACGGCTGGAAACGGGAACCCAACAGCCTGCCATCCGATTTTATCGGCGCGCGGGGTTCCAGCCATGCGCCGCGTTCGAGTCCTATGCCTCGATGCCGCCCCGCGACGTTGCGGCGAGTGTTTTTACGGAGAAGCGGGTGTTCTCGCCGAGCAATGCTAGTGTGTGGGGTAGATGCGCGGCGTAATCCACCAGCTTTTCACTTGCCGCGTGGCTTTCGGGGCATCGTTCTTGTGAATTTGAATTGGTGGCTTACGCTGCGCTCAAGCACCTACTTTCGCCGTGCGTCCTGCCGCTCGAAAGACCGAACTTCGATAGTATAGCCCTCCGGGTCGCGGCAGAAGAATGTCAGCATGCCGTTTCCTTCGCTCAGGGGCACAGTGATCTCTACGCCATCTTCCCGAAGACGTTCATGGAGCGCGCGCGTTTCGGCATGCGAGGGCGAGTAAAACCCGTAATGCAGACCTTCAGAATGCGCCGCGGGTTCGGTCGCCGGATCGAGTATCACGATAAAATCGTCGTCATTTATGAGGAAACCATCGCCGCGTGCGACCCTGAAGCCGAAATAGCGGCAATAGAATGTCTGGTGTTCTTGGACGTTCCGTGAAGGCAATCCGAGATGATTGAGTTTCATCGCTGACCTCCCTTCAATACTTCTCAGATCTACTCCTTCGGTGCGATCACGCTTCCGTCGAAGTTGCAGAAAGTGTGGCAAAGATGGTTGTCGATCATCCAGTCGGTGCATTCCGGGTCGTACCAGCGGTCGACATGACCCCAATGGTGGGGGTGGAGCATGTAGGCGCCCTGCAGGCCCGCCAGGTCGTCATATTCCTGCTCCCACACGTGGGTCCAGGGGCGGGCGCCGCTGGTTTCCTTTACGCGGCTGACCTGCCAGGTTTTGATGCTGTTGATGTAATTGCCCATCTCATAGGTTTCGGCGTCGTATTGGGCGATCGCGCCGGGGCGCACCTCCTTGAAGACGCTGAACAAAGCGACGCGATAACAGCCCTTATCGGGTGCGCCGGGCTTGGAGCCGCTGCGGCCGCCTTCATAGGCCACGCTGTCGACGTGAGAGGCCAGGGCCGTGTCGGCAAGCACCGCCTCGACGGCCGCGCCGCGCTCGGCGTCGGCTTTCCATGCAGTGTAGGCGGCCTCATCGGGGAACTGGACGTGCCAGATATAATCGCCGCCATTATAGACGCCGGGTAGGGTGGGCTGGAGCATCGAACGCACCACTGTGCCGCCGGATCTGGTCGATGCGTTCAGTGCGGCGGTCAGCCTCGCGCGACCAGCGTCGCCGGCTTCGGTGGCCAGCGTGATCAGTTTGGTCAGCTTAAACATTGCACAGGCTCTCCACATCGGCGACATCACTCAGGAAGCTGCGGTGGCGCTTTTCGACCAGCGGTTCGACGCTGTTCCAGAATTCCTTGACGGCGGGATTGCGGCGGCCCTGATGGCTCATCGTCCACCAGGCCCTGGCACCTTGGACTGTCCAGATGATGTGTAGCGTGTTCGACTGCTCCCTCAACCACATCGGCGGGGTAACCCAACGATGGACCAGCGTCATGCCGCGCTCGCGGGCCGCCGGGGCGTAGCGCTCCATATAGGCGGCGAGGAAATCCTGGGCCTGGCCGGGCTTCGCCGTCACCTCGTCCAGGATATAGATCGTCTCGTTATGCTCGGTTTCGGCCATGTCAGGCTCCCGTGCCGGAGCGATTATGCGTGATGGTCTTGCCGTCCAGCGACCGGGTGGGACGGCCGATTTCATCCAGATACATGTAGGAGAAGGCTATCACGCCGGTGCGGGAGCGCGGCGGCTCGGTCACTAGGGCCAAGGTCGCCTCGGCGATATGCTCGACCGGCTCGACATAGGCCATCGTCTCCTCGGTGATGACGCCCAGCGCCTCGACGCCCGGCGTCAGCACGGCGCCGACCGGGGCGACGACATTGACCGCAATATTGTCGGCCACCAGCTCGGCCGCGAGGCTGACGCTCAGCCGATGGACGGAGGCCTTCAGTGCCGCATAAAGCGCTGCGCCGCCATGGGTGGTGTAATCGTCATAGGGCGGCCCTGGCGGCATGTGCGCGGTGGAGGAGCCGAGATTGACGATCCATCCGGCGCCTTGCTTGCGCATATGCGGCGCGGCCAGCCGGCAGAGATCGAAAGGGGCGACGAGATATTGCTCGACCTGGCTGACCGTCTTGGCGACGGTGAAGCTGTCGAGGCTTTCATGCAGCGCGCGGCCGCCGTTATTGATGAGGATATCGAGGCGGCCGGTGCGCTTCACGGTTTCGTCGATCAGGGCGGCGCGGCTGACGGCGCTTTCGACGTCACAGGCGATCATAATGGCCTTGCCGCCCGCTGCCTCGATGGCCGCTGCCGTGTCCTGCAAGGTGCCGCTCAGACCGTCCTGGCTCTTATTCAGACTGCGGGCCGCGAGCACCACGGTGGCGCCGGCCGCGCCCAGACGCTCGGCGATCCCCTTGCCGATGCCGCGGCTGGCGCCGGTGACGATCGCGACTTTTCCACTCAATTCGGACATTTCGACTCCCCTAAATCAATATGTTTTTATCGTGCGTGCAGTTTCAAAGATCCGCGACGTGCAGGACGATCTTGCCGCGCACATGGCCATCCTTGACCATTCTATGCGCCTCGTCGGCCTGTTCCAGCGGCATGCCCGTCAGTTCCGGCGCGCGGAAGACGCCTTTGCCGAACAGATCGACGATATGGCGCATATAATCGCCGGCCTTCATCCGGTTGCTCATGGTCGGTACGATCCGGACATTGCGCTTTTCGGCGGCGACCGCGTCGAATTGCGGCTCGTCGGGGATCAGCGTACCGATCGGGGCGATGATGCCACCCGGCTTGGTCATGGCGATGCCGTCCTGAAGGCTGCCCTGGCCGACGGTGTCCATGATCACATCGACGCCGCCCGGCGCCCAGGCAAGCACTGCCTCCAATACGTCCTGCGACCGGTAATCGATCGCCAGATCGGCGCCGAGGCTTTTCACGTAGTCGATATTCTTGGGGCCGCAGGTGACAGCGACCTTCACGCCGGCATTCTTGGCAAACTGGATGGCGAAGCTGCCCATGCCGCCGGCCCCGCCATTGATAAGCACGGTTTGGCCGGGCTTGAGGTCACCGGTGCCGAACAGTCCTTCCCAGGAGGTGACAGCGGCGGTCGGGATGGAGGCGGCGGTTGCGAAATCGACGCTATCGGCGATATGCGACACCCGGTCGGTCACGACCTTCAGATATTCGGCATAGGAACCGCGCTCGCCGATGCCCTGGTTGGAACTGGTGACGACCCGGTCGCCGATCTTGTAATCCGTGACACCTTCTCCGACCCCGGCGATGAGCCCCGCAGCGTCGAAGCCGACGACGAAGGGGAATTTGTACTCGAAATAGCGCGATAGCCAGCCTTCGCGGGCTTTCCAGTCGGCCGGGTTGACGCTGGCATAGGCGACGCGGATCAAGACTTCGCCCGGGCCCGGTACGGGGATTTCGATCTCGCCCGGAACCAGCACTTCCGGTCCGCCGAAGCCGTGAATGACCATTGCCCGCATCGATACTTCCCCTTTTTCCCTGCCAGAAACCCCAGGTCCCGCACAATTCTGAAGCGCAGTACAGCTAATCGATTAGCCATACGCTAAGCGTGAGGCCCTTCACGAATTCATAGTCGTGGGCGGCGGCTTCTGGCAATACTGATTAGGCCCTTGGGAAAGGGTGAGCACAAGAAACGGAAAACGAATGTCTGAGCGCGACCTGCACGAGAATCTGATCCACCGCATCAATGTCGGCGATCTGCTGACCCGATCGGCCGCCAGGGCGCCGCGCCATATGGTGATCGTCGATGGGGATCGGCGGATTACCTATCGCGCCTTCAATGAATGGGTAAACCGCACAGCGCATGGCCTTGCCGGGCTGGGCTTTGCCCGCGGAGACGCGCTGGCGCTGATGTCGGGCAATAGCGCGGAATTCCTGGTGACCTATTTCGCCTGCGCGAAGCTTGGCGTGGTCTGTGTGCCGATCAACCTGTTCTGGCGACATGGCGAGCTCGCCTATGTGCTCGACCACGCCGTCGTGCGCGGCATCGTCGTCGAGGCGGCGCTGCTGGAGCAGCTCGGAACCGCGACCGAGGGCATGGGGCAGGTCGAGGCGGTGATCGTCGTGGGCACGGCGGCCGCCGATGCGCCCGATCTGGGCGCGGTGCGCCTGCTCGATTTCGAAGCGCTCGGGGCCGGGATGCCGGTGAGTGACCCAGAGGTCATCGCCGGCGACCGGGATGCGGTGTCCTATCTCTATACCAGCGGCACTACTTCATCGCCCAAGGGGGTGGTGACCAGCCATACGTCTATCTACGTCGAATCGCTCGGCGTCGCGATCGATACGCGAATGACCGCCAACGACCGGGTCGCGGCGATGCTGCCCTTCTTCCATACCGCGCAGCTGAACGCGTTCTGCACTGTCGCGGTGGCGGTTGGGTCGACGATCTATGTGCAGCGCGGATTCGATGCGCCGCGCCTGCTCGACCTTATTGCGGCTGAGGGGGTATCGGTGATCTTCGGCCTGCCAGTCATGTACCGGACATTGCTGGACCTGCAGCTTGGCGAACCGCGAGACGTATCAAGCCTGCGGCTCGCGGTCTATGGCATGGCGCCGATGGCGAAGGCCGAGCTGGCCAAGGCGATCGAAGTGTTCGATTGCGGCTTCGCGCTGATGTTCGGCCAGACCGAGATGAGCCCGCTTTCAGCCCTGTTCCGGCCCGAGCATCAGCTGAGCCATACCGGCGCAGCCGGCACCCCCTCGATCAATGTGCAGATTGCCATCATGGACGAGGCGGGCGCGCTGCTGCCCGAGGGCGAGTCCGGCGAAATCGTCTATCGCAGCCCCCAGGCGCTGACCGGCTATCTGCACAATCCGGAGGCGACCGAAGAGGCGTTCCGCCACGGCTGGTTCCATTCCGGCGATGTCGGCCATTTCGACCAGGACGGCATTCTGTGGTTCGAGGACCGCTTCAAGGATGTAATTAAGAGCGGCGGTGAAAACGTCGCCTCGCTGGAAGTTGAAACCGCTGTATACGCCAGCGAACCCTCAATATTGGAGGCCGCCATCGTCGGCTTACCTCACGACCGTTGGGGCGAAGCGATCACCGCATTCGTCATCCCGCGCCCAGGCGAGACGATCGACGAGGCGGCGATCCTGGCAAAGGTGCGCGACCGGCTGAGCCCGTTCAAATGCCCCAAGGCGGTGATCGTCGTGGATGCCTTCCCGAAGACGGCGACGGGTAAGGTACAGAAGGTCGAACTCAGGAAGCGGTTTGCGGGGTTTTATAAATTGATGGGATAGTTGACCCACCGTCCTACAGCGTTCCTCTTGTGGTCCCTATAGTCCGCCCATCCAGAACGTAATCGACGCCGCTGATAAACGCGGCCCGGTCGAGGCGAGGAATGAGACCAATGCCGCCACCTCGTCCGGTCGGCCCGGAGGGCCGATGGGGATGCCGCCCGTCAGATCGACGATCCGCTGGCATGCGGCTTCCTCGCTGACGCCATCATTCCGGGCGATGTCCAGGATTATCCCTTGCGCGCCCGAAGTTTCGATGAATCGGTGTGAGATCATGTTCACGCGCACGCCGATCGGCGCCACGCCCTTCGCCAGGCCTTTGCTGTAGGTTCTGAGCGCGCCCTTGGCGGCGGCATAGGCACGGGGTCGCGTTGGAGAACGGCATGCGAGGCGAGACGGATGAGAAATGGATGACGACGCGGCACTTATGCTCGATCATGCCGGGAATGAAGGCGCGGTCGAGGCGACCGGCCGCCAGCAGAGCGCTTCGAACCCGCCGGGTTTTGTTTCCGTTCCACGGACATTATTCACCAATTGTCGAGCCCGCCCGATTCCTGCTGAATACGGTCGGCCACGTCTTGCACCCTGAAGAGGTGCCGACATCCGCCTTTATGAACAGATTGGGCATCTGACCTTCCGGCAATGCGGAGCGCGCGGCCGTGGCGACTGAGGCGCCGCCCAATTGAAAACGGCGCAAGATTGCTTCGCCCATGCCTTTGGTGCCGCCGGTCACCAGTACGCGCTTGCCTTAACTCACTGTCTAAGACAGGAAACGATAGGTCTGCGTCATGATCACATCTCCGATGATGTTATTTGATTGTTCGAGAACAGGTCCACCATCTAGGCGACAATTTTTTTCAAAAGAATAATCAGTTGAGTGATCTTGCCGTCCCGGATGCTGAAGTAACAATTGTCAGGATAAGCGGATCGGGCAGGTTGATTCTAGCGACATCGCCGTCCATAGCGGCATGCAAGACGATATCCCTATGTCGCTCAAAGGTTTGACTGAGTGCCATCGTGACTATGGCGGCGAAAATCTCCTTGCCGGCCCAAGCACTGATGGCGCCGTGGCCGAGGAATTCTCGCTGGATATCGTTCACCACATCATCGCGGGCGGAAGTCGTCATCAAGGCGTCTGGGTCGTGACTATTGTAAGCCGCGATATGGTCGGCGACGATTTGCGGCAAGGCGTGCGTAACGTTGTTTGGCACGACTGTTCCTCCAAGTGCTGGAAGAGAAATCTAGTCGTCCGCCCTGTCGGTTCGTGTCAGGAGCGATCTTCTTATCCGCCAAATTCATGTGCGTTAGGAAGTCGCGCAGCAGGTCCAGCCTGCGTGCCGGATAACGATCGCCCTCGGCTGCGGACAGGATGCGGTCGGTGCGGCCGACGCCGGCTTCTCCCTGGATCAGCGCGCTCTGAGCGGCTAGCTCGGCTATGTTCGGGTAGATCGTGCGCTCGGACACTTCCAGCACTTTCGCCAGCTGCGCCGGCGTCACGGGATATCGCGATATCGCCGGCCTCGCAAC
>JAQGIF010000314.1 GCA_028291345.1 Rhodospirillales bacterium
TCCTCACCACCATCTCGTCCAAATGCCACCTGCCGGTCGGCGGCGATCGGTGACGACGCAGGTTTAGCCGCGATCAGTGGGCCGAATTTGGTCACCCAGCAGCGCACCGCCTCGCGACTGACCTCGATACCGCGCTGGCTCAGCAACTCCTCGATATCCCGAATGCTGAGCGTGAACCGGAAATAGAGCCAAACCGCATACCGGATCACATCAGGCGAAAACCGGTGGCGCTTGAATGAGATCGGATTCATGGTCCCTCCTGCCCAGGGCAATGTTTAGCCCACAACCAGAGAGAAGTTAGCCTTAGACTGCCAGAACCCTTGCGCCCGCGTCTCGACCACGCGATCGGGGTTCTCGCTCAGCGCCCGCGCCACGCCCGGATGCCCCTTGCGCTTCGCCGCCCGGCGCTCGGCGCGATTGGGCTTGTGACCCTGGCTCGGAGGAACCGACGAATTGTCCGGCGTCTTGGCCGGCCGGCCAAGCTTGGCCTCCAATTCGGACACCCGCTTCGCAAGCTCCTCGATCTGCGCCGTCTGCCGCGCAATCGCATCCGCCTGCGCCAAATTCAGCACGATCAGATCGTCAGTCGAAAGCTGCAAAAGAGCATCGCGATTCATCGAATCTTAGAATCACGACCGCCACACCATGTCAACCGACTATCCAAAGACCCAACGATCAACGCTGAAAATGGCGGAATTCAGGTGGGTGAGCAGCTACTTTCTAAAAGCTCTGAAGAACTCTGCATAAAATTTTCGTCCATGAAACTATTTAGGTTTCTTGAAGTTTTGTGACTTTCAAGTCCCTGAAAAGTTCAGGGGAGTTAACGCTATAAGCCCCCATAATAGCTACTCAACGATAGAAACCGTAGACGTTCGGTAGAGAAAGTTATTTTTGCTATTTTCTCGATCATAAACCGCCGTCGGATTATCTAAAATCTGCGCAAAAGTTCCAGGAATATTTTCTTCAGGCTTGATATTGGAAATTCCTTTAGATTTTCCAACAATCGTTTCTCCGTCAGCGTCGATAAATCGATAAATTACGTCCACACTCGGCCCCCAGCGCCCGTGACTTTCTTGCTTATCAATGATTGTCGCCGCTGCCACTTCACCCCAAGTCAGTAACTTCCTCTCCTTCAGGTGTCTTATTACGAACCAGAACAGCATCACGACAATACAAGCTGCCGGGAAACCAAATACCAAATAGCTAGACTTCCCCGGCATATTCTCCGGATCATCCAGTGTGATCCATGATTGCTCAAATGCCAGCCGCGATTCACTGGGTAGATTTGGATCGTAGATCACGGAGATCGTTTGATTGACGTGCAATTTCCGATAGTCACGATCCGCAATCTGAGCGGTACGCCTGTAGGTAACGGATCTGGAGCCGGCGATTTTAGGTGCGGTGGGCTGATAGGAATAATCAACATAAAAGCTGGTATCGCGTCCGCCGCGACGATTATAATCTACTGTATGCAGATTAGTGGCGAGCCCATCGATTTTTGTGCCCTTTGCCTTGAAGACCTCCACCTCATGAATAGTTTCAAAGGTCTGGACTATCTGTACGACAAAAAATATTAAAATAATTGCGAAAAACGCTAAGATAACTACAAAGCTGCCCGCCGTTTTGGTCTGGCGCGGAACTGGCTGCCTTAATGCATAAGGTGGCATCCAACCGCTCATGTCATTGCGCCGTTCAATCGACTCTCCTGAGCTAGTCTTGATAATTCTACAAAACCAATCGGGTGTCATCCTGAAGAGATTCAGAATTCGGAGCTATGTATCCGGTGAATTCGAAGGTTGATCAGGCGGGACGCCGACAGGCGGCGTTGGATTACGGCGACGGGAACTGCGTACCGTTTCCGCTCAGCTCCCTGCGTCAGATAGACGGGAGACTGCGGCGCGGAAGCCGGGGCTGTCGAGCAGATGGTCCACGCTGCGATCCAGCACGACTTCGCAAAGGCGCTGGAGAGCCTCGATTTTGCCGAAAATTCCGCTTTCCGCGAAGGCTGCCTCTGACTCCTCGTCGGTCGCGCTATCCTCAAACACGGTCCGCCCGGCCCGATCGACGACCGACATCCTCAGATCGATCCGCGCCCCGCGGCCGATATACTGATCAGAATCGAACTTGCGCGTGACCAATGCGAGGCGGAACGGCGCCTGATCGTTCGGCGCCAGCAATCCGCGCACTCGCAACCCCTCAAGGAATGCATCGGCAACCTCGTCCTTCACCGGCTTTGCTGTATCGAGCGTCTTGAGCGGGTTGCCAAATCCTCCCATGATCGTAGCCAGGCGGTTGGGCGCCTCCTTCCGTCGATCGGTCGCGGTGACGGCGCCGACAGTGGGAGCGGACACCACCTGCACCGGGCCCGTCGGCGTGTATTGCAGAGTGGACACCGTGCTGCTGCAGCCGCAGAGCGCCAGTGTAAAAGCGACGGCGAGAGAACGATACATAAAGGTCCCCTTGGATTATCCCTGGCGCGGCAGGTTTCCTGATGAATATTTCGGCGGGTCTGTAATAGGGGTATTCGGCCGCTTTTCCAATCCTCATTCCCACGGGTTGATTTGGCTGTCCGACCTCTTGGCGAGACAAACGTAGTCGGATGAGCGGAGCGTAGACCGACACTTCGGTCGTGCTGCGATCGGCAAGAACCCGCGTGTTGCGCCGCGTTTTACTGTTCGTTCTACCCAATAATGGCCAATTTGCCGGTACCATCGCACTCGCGGCCTCGCTTGGGATGTCGCTACAATCGCGCGACGGG
Organism: Rhodospirillales bacterium; assembly: GCA_028291345.1. Lineage (GTDB taxonomy): Bacteria > Pseudomonadota > Alphaproteobacteria > BOG-932 > Roseiterribacteraceae > BOG-932. The sequence goes on from JAQGIF010000314.1 coordinate 2,759, forward strand.
GAGGTAACGGTATGACGACGGTATTTTTCGTGGCCTTGGGGGCCATTTTCCTGATCGAGACGATCCTGGGCGGCGTGCTCGGCTGGATGGCGGTAAGCGTCAGCGCAGTTACGCGGCGATGCGAATTCCGTCCTGGCGCTTCCAGTTCCAGGGCAGAAGCTCGCTCAGCCGATTGACTGGATGGCCCTTGGCCAAGCGGTCGATGACGTCGGCAAGATAGGCCTCGGGATCGAGCCCATTGAGTTTTGCCGACTGAAGAACGGTATAGAGGATGGCGGCTCGGTCGCCGCCGGCTTGGGAGCCAAGAAATAGAAAATTCTTCCTGGTAACGGCTATACCCCGGAGAGCTCGCTCGGCTGGATTGTTGTCGATGCCGATGCGGCCATCGGTGGTGTAGAGGGTCAAGGCGTCCCATCGATTGAGGGAATATCGCAGGGCTTTGGCCAGGCCGCTTTTTGACGACAATCGCCGTCGCTGCTCTTCGAACCACAGCTTGAGTTCGGCGAGCATCGGCACGGCGCGTTGCTGCCTGGCAGCCAGGCGCTGGTCCTCGGTGAGCCCGGTGATCTCGGCCTCGATCTTATAGAGTTCGCCGATGCGTCTGAGCGCCTCCTCGGCAATCGGCGACTTGGTCCGCTCGAACTCGTCGAACAGCTTGCGTCTGGCATGTGCCATACAGGCGGCATGGCCGATCGGTGGCGCATTGGCTCCTGGCGGTCCAGATTGTCGGGCTATAGCCTCATAGCCGCTGAACGCATCGGCCTGGATCACGCCACGGAAT
>JAQGIF010000011.1 GCA_028291345.1 Rhodospirillales bacterium
CCACCGCAGTCCGGGATGCCGACCTGGTCGTGATCGCCGCGCCGTTGAGCACCTATGCCGATATCGCCGCGCGAATCGGGCCGGCGCTGAAACCCGGTGCGATCGTCAGCGATGTCGGATCGGTCAAGGGACCGGTGGTGCGCGACCTGCCGGCCCTGCTGCCCGATCATGTGCATCTGGTGCCGGGACACCCGATCGCCGGGACTGAGAATTCGGGGCCGGCATCGGGCTTTGAGACATTGTTCGAAGGGCGCTGGTTCATCTTGACGCCGCCGCCCGGCACGGACGAAGAGGCGGTTCGCAAGGTCGGCGATCTGTGGCGCGGCTGCGGTTCGCTGATCGAAATCATGGAAGCCGCACACCATGATAAGGTGCTGGGCATCACCTCGCATCTGCCCCATTTGATCGCCTATACGATCGTCGGTACCGCCGCCGACCTGGAAGAGGACGCGCAGTCCGAGGTAATCAAATTCTCGGCTTCCGGCTTTCGCGACTTCACCCGCATCGCGGCTTCGGACCCGACAATGTGGCGCGACGTGTTTCTGAACAACCGCGAGGCGGTCTTGGAGATGCTCCAGCGTTTCAACGAGGACCTCACCGCGCTTCAACGTGCGATACGCGTGGGCGACGGCGAAGCGCTGTTCAATCTGTTCACCCGCACCCGCGAGATCCGTCGCCGCATCATCGACGCGCATCAGGCCTGAGCGAGACGCTTAGGGCTGACACTTCGCGGCCATGGACTAGTGATGAAAGCTGACGCATCCTAAGGCGCATGTATTCGGTTTTCAGAGCGATTGTTCTCGGACTATTCGTGTGGCTCGTCGCAGCCTCGAGCGCATCGGCGGGCGTAGTGGTCCTCGCTGACGGCGCCGACGGCCGATCGGCTCGGATCGCCATCCGGTCGGCGATCAAGAAGGGCGATTTGGCGGCCTTTCAGGCTGCAATCGAAAGAGTCAGCCAGACGGCTAAGACGCAGATCGCCGGCGTCTCGTTCGTCACGGTTGAGCTGAACTCTCCAGGCGGCGACGTGGTCGAAGCGCTCGGCATAGGCCGCGTGATCTACGAGCATTCGGCATTCACCATGGTGCGGCAAGGGCAAGAATGCGTCAGTGCCTGCGTGTTCATCTTGGCAGCGGGCGCCGTTCGCACCCCCATGGGCAGCGCGAATATCGGCGTGCACAAGCCCCTTTTGGTCGCCTGGCATCACATGGATTACAATCAGGCCCGCGCCAAATATGACGGGTTGATGCAGTATCTCCGGCAATATTTTCTGGATCTTGGCGTGTCCGCGGACGCCTATGACATCATGATGCGCACGAGTTCGTCGGACATGCGTTATTTCTCCCAGACAGAACTCGAGCGGTTGCGGTTGCGGGGCGTGAGCCCCGAATGGCTCAGCCACTATGGGTTGCCCAGCCACGCTGCGGACCAATCCGAGCCGATGCAGGCGGCGATCGCGGCGAATGTGCCGAAACTCGCTAAAATCGATGAATCTTATCGCTATATCGTGTTCATGCCTGGCGACCTGCCACTGAGCGACTATTACGCAGGTACCCCCCTTCATACTCCCCATTTTGTCTGGGACTCGCTGGACGACGCTTATCAGCCGATCGATTGGAGCGCGCCGGATATCGTCGGCTTCCTGAAGAAACTCTATCGCGCGCTATGGTCGAGCCTTGGGCCGATCGTGGGGCCGAACTGGTGGCTGATCGCCTTGATCCTGTTCGAACTTGTGCGCGGCTGGCATTGGCCGTGGCCGGACAGAGGGCTTGCCGATGGGTCGAGGAGAGACCGGTGGCGGCTGGCTCCCTTCCGGCCATACCAAGGCAATCAGTCCAGCTTCAACTCCGGTAGCTGACCTAGCTTCGCCGGTCCCAGCGAGATGTGTCGGTTCTGGATCGTCACGGGCGCGACGACGGTCGGTTTACCATCCGGTCCGGGATGCGATGCTATGCCTAAAGCGATCTTCGCCAGGCTGGCAGCGCTAAGTTTGATCCAGCCGGCAGCGGCCAGAGAATCAAGGGCTTGGTCGAATCCGCTGAGATGAGCTGTGAAGGCGCCTTGAGGCTGGGTTTCGGCATCCAGCGCTATGGTGCCGTTGCCCGAAAGAGCAAGCTGTCCCCATTGCAGCGACAGTTCGGGCAGGTTGACAGTACCCCCGGCGTCGCGCCAGGCCTTGATGCCAGCCGCATTCCAGGTGGCGGGGGGAACTCCCAGCAATTGGGGATGAAGTACGATCTGCCTGATCGTGCCGCCGAGAGGATGGTTTTCCAGCGCCTGAGCGGATAGGTCAATCAGCTTGAGCGATAAGTCGTAGGCGATATCGGTATCCACGGCAGGCGGCTTTTCTGGCCGCGCGCCGGTCAGCTCCACCGTGGCGACGGTCAGTTCCCGGCTGGCCGGGGCGTTCATGCCGCTGGTCGATGCGCTGACTGTGTCGGCCGTCAAGTCCATCGTGAGCGGCATGGGGCCGTCATAGAAACTTGTATGGCCGCGCAGTGTCTGCCCGGCCAGCGTCAAAGGCGGCCGCTTATCCCCAGGCGGCAGCGTGAGCGCAAATCCACCGGTGGCATTCACCTTAAAGCTTTTGGGCGACCATGGGTGCGTGCGGACCTTCAGGCTCTGGGCGGTGAATTCGAACCCACTCGGCCAGGTCAGGTTCACGCCGTGGAGCTTGATCGAGAACGCAGCGGGATAGCCGCCGACCGATACGGTAACCGGCGTGATCTTCGCACCCTTAGCCTGTTCGGCGGCGATCCACTGGTCGATGCGCCCTGCGAAGGTGCGCGCCGTCAGCCACCACCAGCCGGAATAGATGACGATAAGCAGGCCGGCGGAAAGGGCGATAATGCGTTTTTTACGAATGTGATGTGCCTTGAAGTTGGGCGGCGACCAGCCGATTGGTTTCCGCCTCCAGCCGTTCTTCCAACAGCGAGAGGGCTGCTTCGGGTTCCATTCCCGGCTCTATCGGCGTCAGAAAGGAGAAGGTGACCGTACCACCATGTTTCATCCCACGTTTGGGCCAGAACAAGCCCGAATTGAGGGCCAGCGGCAAGATCGGCAAGCCAAGCTGCTGGTATAGCGCCACGACGCCGGATTTATAGGCGCGTGTCGCGCCAGCCGGCACGCGGGTACCCTGTGGAAAGATCACGATCGGGCGTCCGTCGGCCTTGGCCTGTTGAGACGCGGTCAGCATGCTACCGACGGCTCGACGGCCTGCGCCGCGATCGATCGGGATCATCCCGGTTTGTTTCAGATACCGACCCCAGATCGGGATGCGCAGAAGCTCCTTCTTCAGCACGATCGCGGGATCGTTGAGGATGAGGTGCAGCTTCATCGTCTCGAAGGTCGACTGATGCTTGGCCGCGACGATAAAAGCGCCATGGCTGGGCAGGTTTTCAGCGCCGATGATGCGATAGTCCAGCCCGAGTATATGCCGCTCGATCCAGGCGACAGACCGAATCCAGACGAGCGCCAGCGCGAGTGCACGTCTGCGCGGCAGGAGCGGTCCGGCCGCGAGGGCGATGCAGCAGATGCCCGTCCAAATGGGAAACAGCAGCGAAAAAGCCGCACTGCGCAAACGCGTCATCGAACCTCAGGCTTTGTCGAGCAACTGGACGAACAGGTAGCGCCATTTGGCGATCAGGTATTTTCCATATTCTCCGAGCAATAGATCGAACGTTGCCCGGTCGCGCCACCAGCGGCCGGTTGTCGCTTTCAGCGGCTGGACCGGATTGGGGATGATAGTGATGTCCGGCGCTTCCATGCGGAATTCGATCAGTGCCCGGGGCATGTGGTAATCGGCGGTGACCAGACGCATGGTTTTGAAATGATTGAGCCGCATCCAGGCGACGCTCTCGACGGCATTGCCGAACGTATCGCCGGCGGTATCGCCGAGATCGATCCGCGCGGCAAGATCGGCATCGGACGGCCGCGCATTCGATGCGCCGCGATCGATACGCAGCAATTCAGCGACGCCGACGCCCCGATGGACGCCGGAGACGAACAGCCGTTCCGCCTTGCGGGCTTCCAGCAAGGATAGCCCCGCCGAAATCCGTTCACCCCCGCCGGTCAGTACGACGATCGCGTCGGCGGCCCTATCGTCGTTCGTGGGTAGCGGCAAATGGTCGACGAAACGAACAAACCCGACGCCGATCGGAAGCATGACCGCAACAATCACCAGGACGATGCGAAGCAGGGTACCGCCAACCCGTCTGCTTACGAATTTCGGTCGCGCACTCACGGCAGCCGACGGACAGAGGAGCGGGCAGCCAATCCTGCAAGCGAGGTCGTCAACAGAATCGGACCGTACGGTACGCAGGCGATAATGGCCAAGTCGATCCGATCAAGTCTGATCTGCGAGACTAATGGTGCCACGGCCGAACCTTTCTGGATGAAAGCTATCAGCACCGCCACAGCAAC
>JAQGIF010000027.1 GCA_028291345.1 Rhodospirillales bacterium
GCCGATTACCGCAGTCTCGGGCTGACGCTGGGGCGCCATCCGCTGGCCCTGCTCCGGCGGAAATTGGAGCGGCTTCAAGTCTGCCGGGCCGCCGATTTGCGGGAGTTAAAGACGGGGCGCAAAGTCAGAGTGGCCGGGATTGTCACGCATCGGCAGCGGCCTGAGACGGCCTCCGGCGTCGTGTTCATGAGTCTTGAAGACGAGACCGGCATCAGCAATCTGATCGTGTGGCCGGGCATTCAGGCGACGCAGCGACAGGCGGTGTTCATGGCGCACCTCATGGTCGTGCAGGGTGAGCTGCAGAGTGAGATGGGGGTTATTCACGTCATTGCGGAGAAGGTGCGGGATTACTCCCATTGGTTGGGAAGGCTGCGGACTGAATCGCGGGATTTTCGCTAGATCCGAAATTCAGCGGGCGCAAGCCAACGGAGAGTGAATGCAGCGACGGTATTGATTGGATCCGCCCACAGCGCGCCCAATCGGACTACTCCGCCTCAGGTGGGCCGCCCCTTGGCGGATGGCGACGGCTAGGCGCCTTGGAACAGTCGCCTCCAAGCTGCCTGCCTGCGCACTTGAGTGCGGATCCGCGGTCGACCTTTTCCTAGCAGATCGATCGATCGATCAGCAAAACGTAGGCTTCAGGTCCTATAGCTTCCCAAGCGACTCCTGTACCTTTTGGGCCGAAGTGCCGACGCGCGCCACGACTTCCTTCAACTCCTCCGCCGTAATCCCAAGTGATTTGGACCCGTGGCGTACCTCGTCAGGATCGTGGATATCGATGCGCTCGTTGTAGGGTAAAGCCGAATCTGATCGTCAGACATCCACCGTTTCCGCGTTGACTGGGTCGGGAACAACGCCGCTTGTGGCACGCAGTTCCACTGCACCCTCCCTCCTACGCCTCCGGACTTGTCGGCATCACTGCGCCTGCGAGCTCGAGTCGCTTCTTTTTGGCGACCGGCACCACCCATCCGATCGCAAATGCTACGACCGCATAGAACCCGGGCACGAGGAATAGGAACACTGGATCGGGCTTCTTATCGCCTTCCTGTGCTACTCCGAAGAGAAGCAGCGCCACGACAAACACAATGGCTGCGCTGACGAGACCTCGCTTGAGGCGATACCGCCTTTCCTGTGGTGTCTGCTTCGCGGGCTCCTCTTCGTCATAAACCCAGTTCTGGTAAATAAACACACGCTGGACCCGTTTGGATCGATAGAAGTATGCGCACCAAACCAGAGTGTTTATGAGCATCATTAGGTCCAGGGCGCTGTTGGCGTTGACCTGCTCGCTGGGCTGTAAGTGGTCTATGGAAAAAGCCAGCGCGGAGGCTCCAACCAGCGCAAGCAACACTTGGCGGACTCTCTGTAGCATGGCTTCACCACGTTTCCACAGTAGCACCGTTGCCAGAAAGACCTCAGCTATCATCCCGATCTCGACTGGGACGACGGACAGTAAGAACCAGACGTAGTGGGCAGAGGTATCCCAGGCGCTGGGACTGAGGTTTTTAAATCCGATGACGGCGAACAAAACGGATATCAGGAAAGAGATGTAGAGCTGCACGTAGAAATACAATAGCCAGCCGCCGATCTTGACTCGCCGGCTGAAATACACGATTGCGCCGCCTACCAGAAACCCTGTAAGGGGGCTCGTAGAGGTGCCGGATCCAGGGGCGGCGGCGAATGCCGTGCCGCATAACGACAAGCTACCGAGCGAAATTGCGGCGAGGGTGCGTCCCATTCTTCTCTCCAACCCACTCCTGATCGATACTGCCTAGCTTACCCCCGATCGGCGTGGCAACCTATCCCCAGACCCTCTCCCTGTCCATGCCCGCTCGCGAGCAGGCATGGACAACGGCGGCCCGGTTGGAGGCGGTGATCGCCCCTGCGGCGATGGACGATGCCCCCGGGGTAACGCCTGGTGTCGCGAGCAAGGGGTGTATCCGACGGAGTTGCAGCGGGGGAAGGAGAACGCCACCGCAGCCCTCAGCGAGATCCCCGAAGAACGAGCCACTCCGCAAGAAACCCGTGACGCTGTTACGTCCCGCGATAATTGGGACTGAGCGTCCCGAGCTATTGTGGTGAGACAAGTCGAGCAAAGGTAAGCGGCTGGGGAAGTCACCTATCGTAGCGGCATAGCGTACATGGATGATCGTGTCCACCTGTCAAATTGGTGGACACATGAACACTAGCGAACAAGCGGCCAGCATGGGCCGGCGGCGGCGGCGGCGGCACAGCGCGGAGTTTAAAGCAGATGCGGTGGCGGCATGCCTGCAGCCGAGCGTGTCGATTGCGGCGGTGGCGCTGTCTCGCGGGCTGAACGCCAACCTCTTGCGACGCTGGCTGGTGGAGGCAGAGAGGACGGGAGGGCTTCCGGTAAGGCCCGGTGGGGCGGTTCCGGTGGAGAGCAGTAGTCGCTTCGTCCCAGTACCGCTGTCATCGGCCCTGACTGAGGCGATGATCCGGATCGAGCTGCGCAGCGGCTCGGGCACGGTGATCGTGCAGTGGCCCGTGTCAGTGGCGTCCGAGTGCGTGGCATTGCTGCGTGAGCTGACGCGGTGATCCGGATCGACGCGGCCTGGATCGCCGTTGAGCCCCTGGACATGCGCTCGGGCGTGGACACGGCCCTGGGGCGCGTCGTGCGCGTGTTCGGCGAGGCCCGCTCGCACCACGCATACCTGTTCCTGAACCGCCGGGCAAACAGGCTGAAGGTTTTGGTGCACGATGGCTTTGGGCTGTGGCTGTGCGCCCGACGGCTGCAGGAGGGGCACTTCGTTCGACCGGGGACCCATCTGGGGACACGCATCGAGCTCACGAGCGAACAACTGCGTGCACTCGTGGTCGGATTGCCCTGGCAGCGGCTGACCGAACACGCGCGCATCAGCATCCTTTAGGCTGAAAAACAGCCTCCGCGTCGTTGTTGTAAAATACTTCCCATGTTAGGATCGCGGTCCATGGAGCTGCCATGCGACCTGGCTCAGATGAACGCAGATCAGCTGCGGGATCTGACCGCCTCGCTGATCGCACAGGTCACACAGAAGGACCGGGAGCTGCGGTTCAAGCAGCTGAAGATCGAGCAACTCACCCACGAGATGGCGACGTTGAAGCGCTGGCGCTTCGCGCGGCGCAGCGAGCAGCTTAATGCCGTGCAGAGAAGCCTGCTGGAAGAGTCCATCGATGAGGACCTCGAGGCGATCGGGCTTGCGCTGAAAGAACTGCAATCATCGCCCAAGGCCGCACCGCCGCCGAAGGAGAAGCCGCGGCGGGTAGCCCTGCCAGCGGATCTGCCGCGCATCGAGTTCCATCACGAACCGGATGAGACCGTCTGCTCCTGCGGGTGTGCGCTCGAGCGCTTCGATCAGGACGTGAGCGAGAAGCTCGACTACATCCCCGGGGTCTTCCAGGTCCATCGCCACATCCGCGGCAAATGGGTGTGCCGGCGCTGCGAGAAGCTCATCCAGGCACCGGTCCCCGCGCAGGTGATCGACAAAGGGATACCGACGGCGGGACTGTTAGCGCAGGTGCTGGTGGCGAAGTATGCCGATCACCAACCCCTGTATCGCCAGGAAGGGATCTTTGAGCGCGCCGGCCTTGCGATCGCGCGCTCTACGCTGGCGCAATGGGTGGGAGCCTGCGGTGTGAGACTTGAGCCGCTGGCACTGGCCCTGAAGGCGGCGCTGCTGGCCCAAGAGATCCTGCACGCCGACGAGACGCCGGTGCCGATGCTCAAGCCAGGGCTCGGTCGCACACATCGTGCGTACCTGTGGAGCTACAGCAGCACACAGTACAATCCGATGGCGGCGGTCGTTTACGACTTCGCCGACAGCCGCAGCGGCCAGCATGCGCGCACCTTCCTGGGCGGTTGGTCAGGCAAGCTGATTTGCGATGACTACTCCGGCTACAAAGCGCTCTTTGCGCGCGGTGTTGTTGAAGTTGGATGTATGGCGCACGCCAGGCGCAAGTTCCACGAAGTGCATGAGAATCACCGCAGTCAGATCGCGGCCGAAGCACTTGTGTTTTTTGGCGCGCTCTACGACGTCGAGACTCGTGCCGATGAGCAGAAGTTGGATGCCATCTGCCGACAGAATCTGCGACGACAGCGCGCCAAGCCAATTGCCGACTCCTTGCGCGAATGGTTGATCCTGCATCGGCAGAAAGTGCCTGATGGTTCAGCGACCGCGAAGGCGATCCGGTATACCCTGGACAGATGGAAAGCGCTCGTGCGCTATCTGGACGATGGCGATCTGCCGATCGACAACAACTGGGTTGAAAACCGCATCAGGCCAGTGGCCCTCGGGAGATCCAACTGGTTGTTCGCCGGTTCGCTGCGCGCGGGGCGACGCGCCGCCGTCATCATGAGCCTCATTCAATCCGCGAAGCTCAACGGACACGATCCGTATCGTTACCTCAAGGACGTGCTTGAGCGCTTACCGACTCAACCGGCGAGCCGCATCGAAGACCTGCTGCCACACCACTGGTATCCTCTGCAGCAAACACATTGACTTCTGAGTCGGGGCGCTTACTCAGCAATAGCCACATGAACGACTCGCTCCAGATACTGTTGCCGATGGCCGGTTTTATAGGAGGCATTTTCCTGTGGGTTCGAGTGGCGCATCTGGCCGTCGCCCTATCTGGCTTAACGCCGAACCCCTCAAACCCCGTAAAAGAGTTCGCCGCTCTGGCGAAGGCTTACCGGCGGCTGGTGCTTCTAATGGCGGCCGTTTGGCTGACCGTCACCGGAGCAGCATTTGCCTATATGTTATCCACCGAAAAGACCGGCTGGGCACTTCTGATGGGTGGCGCGTTAGCCGTACCGCTCTACACGGTGACGAATTTCTTGGTCATCGTGCACCGGCATAAGCGTCGAGCTGCGGCGGCCAAGTCGCAACCACCGAACTGAGTGGCTCAACCTGAGGACTGCGTAACGTGGGTTGCCCGGACGGTTACGAGCAAAGCGACGCCAGGCCGGAGCGATGGGGCGTAAGCGCTCGATCTTCCACGTCGATGTCGCGGATCAGCCTCTGTCTCTTTTCGAGAGTTCGCGAAGCTCGTTTGAGATCACGGCGGCCTGCTCCAGCAAGTCGCCGCCCACGATGCCCCAGGGATCCATACCGCGAGTGATGTGCAGGTCGGCGATCTCAGCGCTGGCTTCCAGTTTGCTTTGCAAATCGATGAAAAAGCCGTGCAGCGCCAGGCGGCTCGGCTCCGTACAGCCGGCGCTAGTCTCGGCCGGTGGCAGCGGGCGCGACAGCTGATCGGCCATTTCGCGTATCTTTTTATCTTTTCAGTAATGCTTCTTTGGAGAGCATGTGTAGGTCGCTTAGGCAGGGGCAACTGTGTTGAAGGGCAGCAGCGCTTCGATGTCGGTGACGGTCTTGGCGTGGGGAAGCTGTTCGAACAGCCGGCGCAGATACGCGTAAGTTGCCGTCTCAACCATGCCATAGAGTGCAGCACTCGCCTTGGCGCCCTTCACGGTGTCCGCGAATAACCAGTTGCGTCGACCAAGAGCAAAAAGGCCGGATGGCATTCTCGGTGCATGGCGTCGCTCGCTATGTGGCATGGCCTCGCAATTAGCGAAGAGCGATATCTCTAAACCGCTCAGCGAAAAACTGCTCATAAGGCGCCGCCTCGCCTCGCACGACTGGCTCCAGCATTCCAATAAGATCGCCATCCGTGACAGGAATAATTATGGGGTGGTCGTCTGAAAGAAGTTTCGCAGGCATCTCGATGCACCGACTGACCATGCGTCCGTTCGGGAGCCGAGAAAATATGGATCTATAAAGAGAGGAGTGTCCTTCTCTGTATCGATATCTACGAAATCAAGTTCAAATTGCGTAGCGTTTAGCTGAAATCGCTCACTTATTTTCACGACATTCCTGTCTTTTGTTTATGGAGCCGCTTAAGCATTTGCCTTCAGGTGGCTCAAGTCAAGAGGCCACCTTGTTTGGCGACCGCGCATTACTCATAACAGCCCGTGATATCAGTGAAGCCAAAAGCGAAAATGACGGCCCAGCGCTATTAGCCCGGCAAGTGGAGCAAGCCACATCAGAAAATACGGCGCCTTCCAGTCAGCAAAATGCGGATAGCGAAGAAAAAGCCTTCGTTCAACGGAGCGTTTTATCTCAGCAACGTCCTTTCGATCAAGCGTGCAATTTACGCCTCCTTGAACTCTCTTCAGAGAGCGCGCGGATTGATCCTCGCCAACAACAACAATTTCTAGATTTGGATAGGCCCATTCGCGATCATCGCCAGGCGTATAGAACTGATCTCCCGCGGAGATCGTAACGCGAATGCTCTGCCCGGCACTAACTCCGCGCTTCTCATAGTCTCCGCGGTCGACTGCACCTTGGATCGCAGCGGTCACTGCCGCAGCCGCAGCCCGGTCGTACTCCGCCAAGCGATCGCTCTGCAACGGGCCGTTTGCGTATGTTCGTTCGTATTGCCAATAACGCCATACTGCCCAGAACCACGCGATCCAAAGACCGGCGACGACGACCTCCGGATTCTTGAAACTGAACACAATCCCCTGAACAGTCACCTCGTCTTTGAGCGTGACATCGAGCAGATGGATGGCGGTAAGCGCGAAAGTGAATCCTAGAAGCACCCGACGCTGCTTGAGCAATTCCGGGCGATCGATACCCGGCCATGTAGTGATAGAACTCGGCGTCGCCATCATTCACCTCATGCAGCCGAAACATCCGGCTGCATGAGGCTACGGCTACGGTGCCGCTTGGTCAATTGATGCTGCGTTCCTCTCAGGCCAGGGACGCATAACGCTTGCGCCTACTTCCCAGCCCCCAATTCGCTGCGCAATCGTATCGATTTGCGGTGGCCGGCCGCCCTCGCCGCAGTGGCTTTCTGACAAGGTCCCGAAGTGCTTTCTTTAGGCTCTTCTTCTGCTCTCGAACCGCTGCGTTGTCCTCGGTTTCATGCGGTGCGTATTTCAGCGCGGCCGCGAGAGGCGCTATCGCCGAACGGCGCAAGCTCCTCGATTGCCTTCTTGACGGCGAGTTGATTGGTGCCCACGAACTGCTGCGCTTTGATGGCAATCTTCGTGGGCGCGTCGGACTGTTGCACGAGGATGCTTGTGATCGGATCACCGTCATCGTCGCCTCCAAGCTCGATCACCTTCAGAGTGAATCCCAGCAGGGGGCCCCTCGATGCCACCTTTCTGCTTTGTTATCTTCACGGCCCGGTGATCACCGCTGCGCTCGATCGTCAGCTCCGTGTCTATCGCGCCGAATATGCCCGACCAGCCGCGCACGCCGGAGCGACGCAAGATGATGCAAGCCTGGGCGGACTACTTGGATAACCTGCGACACAGTCGGCCGCCGTTGTCGTCGGCGTAATCCAGGATGAAGCCGGCCGATCACCAATGTGTGCGGTTTGCGCACCTGCGCCCTCCTCATCTTGGCTGGGCTCGCGAAGAAGGCTCATGATGAGTTGGCCATTAAACTCGTAGCATTGAGATCCGCTGTATAGACCCGTTCACCTTGAAATGCACTCTTGCCACGACCAAGGTATGTTGCTGGCAAAGTAAGAACGAGAAGGGGGAGCTGCACGTGCCGCGGACTATCTATGACAAGCCGACCAGGGCACTGCTCAAGGACATGCTCGTGGACTTGGGTCTCAAACCGGGCCAGGTGTTCACGACGGCGCGCGCAATCGAGTGGTTCACGCAGCACTATCCGAAGCTGAAGCCGGGAAGCATTCGAGCCCACTTGGTCCAGGCTTCGACGAACGACCGGAGCAGGCTGCATCATCCGGCGACCAACGAGACCGACGACCTCCTGTTCAAGTTGGGCTCCGGCCAGTTCCGTCTCTATGAGCGCGGTAAGGACCCAGCGCCCATTCACGAACTGGTCGAAGGCGACGTGGCTCGCCAGCAAGAGCTCGGCGACGAGGATGTTGACGAAGGCGATGGCGCCGATGCACTGCCGGGCTCCACGCAGTTCGCCCTCGAAAAGGACCTTCAGCGGTACTTGGCCGCCAACCTTCACATCCTTGAGCCAGGCCTCACCCTCTTCGAGGATGAAGACATCTTGGGACTTGAGTACCAGGCCGGAGGCGGCAGGCGCATCGACATCCTGGCCGTCGACAAAGCGGGCGCCTTCGTGGTCCTGGAACTCAAGGTCGAGAAGGGCTACGACCGGGTAGTCGGCCAGCTGCTGCGGTACATGAACTGGGTCCGCAAGGAACTGGCTGAGCCTGGACAGCGCGTGCGCGGCATCATCGTCTGCCGGACGATGTCGGAGGACCTGCGCTTGGCATGCATGAGCATCCCCGATATCGAATTGTTCGAGTACCAGCTCTCGGTTTCCGTGTCGAAGGTGCCGGCGCTTGAACTGCACCGATGAGTCAACTGTTGCCGAGCAGATCGGAGCATTGAGATCCGCTTTATGAATTCGAGAACTTCAGAACTTCAGGAGTTTTGAGGAGACGTAAAGGAGACAAGCCCTTTTCAGCGACGCCAAGTTATTGATGCACAAGACGATTTAGTGATCGTCGGCCCAGTCCATCGTTGGGCCGACCAGCCGGTTCGAGTTTGTACTCGTTCTACCCCAAAAACTCGGACGGCTCGATACCGGACAAGTCCATGAATGATTGGTGAAGTATTGCCGCAAACCGCCTCGAAACTCGGGCAGACATTTCTTGGTATTCCGCCCCATCATGTGTCAACAGTGAGAGGTTCCCTCTCGATTCTCAGCCGACGGGGAGAGCGTCGAAACAACAGCATCGCGATAATTGCCGAACAGTACGCGAGGTCGGAACGGTGGGATACGGAGGTGGTGGAGTTCCTGGTCGTGCCGAGCAGCAAAAGCGGAACAATTCGTTGGCTTCCGGTCCGCAACGCGATCGTTCGACTCGAGCGAGAAACACTGATGCGCCCTTACGTTCTCCTGCCCGAACGCCAGCCTCCGGCCTCGGCGGACCGAACGGTGGTGCGCCCCCTCACGCGATATTGCCAAACGCATCGGGCGCCACAGCGTTTCTTGAATCCCGGGCACGTGCCCGAGAGCTGCGAGCGAAGGGCGAAGCGGTCCTCGATGCACTGCAGTTTCTTCGCGTTAACGACGTGTGCCGACTGCTGAGGATCAGCAAGCCAACGTTGTGGCGTCTTCGCAGGGCTCATGCGTTTCCGGAGCCGACGGAACTGACGGATCGGGTGATTGCCTGGCGGCGATCCGAGGTCGAGGCCTGGTTGAGGGCACGCACGGGAGGGGGTCACCCCGGCAGCGCCCGAGCGTCAAACCAGCCCCCGCCGCCGTTGAGCGAAGGTGACGACGCGAGTGGGCCCGTTAAAAAAGCGCAGCCGGTGTCGCCATCCGTTTCCCGTCGACGCGACAACGCGGCCCACTCGCCACGATCTGACGAGCAACTCGTACTGCCGTTGACGCTCCGGGACTAATCCAACTTCTTGACTCGCCTTGCGCGCCCTCGCCGATCCGGTGGGCGATCGCCGATTCGGTGCAACTCTCACCACGCGGAGTCCTGTGGACGTCATTCGACGCTGCGCATGTCATACAGCGCGTCCGCATCGCGGACACCAGCGCAAGATATTTGGTGCCGCTCAACTGTACACCAAACTGTACACCGCGCATTTCGCGGGTTTTGAGGGGTATCCGAAGTGCTTGATTTGATTGGTCGGAGCGCCGAGATTTGAACTCGGGACCCCTTGCACCCCATACAATTTTTCCCTGCACGGCAATGAAACGAATTGAAAGGCTATGGCGTATGAAATGCCGTAATTATCAGCGCTTTCGACACATCATTCCCGTGCGTGCCATTTCATCGTATTTCAGATAAAGTGGCCACAAGATGGCCACAAAAAGAGTTCAAGCGCGACAAGGGGCTTCCAGGCTGGTGGCCACAATGGTGGGCACACTGCCGCCCGGTGACCATACGGACCCGGCGACACCCGGTTTGCAGCTGCGCGTACGCGCAAAGGCCCATGGGGCGTCCCGTACTTGGCTCCTGCGCTATCGGTGGCGCGAGGAATGGGTGCGGATCGTCCTGGGACATGCCCCCGGCATGTCGCTCGCAGAGGCTCGGCAGAGAGCGCAGGAGCTGCGCAAGGCGATCGACGATGGCATAGATCCACGTCGCGCGCGGCCCCGGCGCCGTGAGCCAGTAGCGGCGCTCTCCCCTGCCTCCGTCCGTCCCGACGATAAGCACTCCGTCGAGTTCCTCGTTTCCGAATTCATCGGACGCTACCTGCGTCCGAACCGCAAACGCCCCGAGTATGCCGAGGCGATCCTCGCTAAAGACGTTCTGCCCGCGTGGAAGGGCCGCGACGCGCGCACGATCGACCCCGGCGAGGTCGTCGATCTGCTCGACGGAATCGTTGACCGCGGCTCGCGCGTGATGGCGAACCGCACGGCCGCCCTGCTCTCGCAGCTCTTCCGCTTCGGCATCCATCGGCACATCGTCAGAACGACCCCGGTGCAACTCCTCTTCCGTCCCGGAGGCAAGGAAAAGGCGCGCCAGCGAACGCTCACCGATAAGGAACTGGGAATCTTCCTGGCCGACCCGCAGGCGTGTACGCGTTACGAGCGCCTTTCGCGCGTGATGATGGTGCTGCTCCTGACCGGCCAGCGCCGCGGCGAGCTTACCCTCGCCCGCTGGTCGCAGCTCGACTTCGACGCCAGGACCTGGACCATCCCAGATGAGAATGCGAAGGGTGGGCGCGGACACGTGGTGCCGCTCACAGATTTGGCAATCGAGGAGTTCCGAGCCCTACAGCGGGAAGCCGAGGGCTCGCCTTGGGTACTGCCGTCGAATGGAGGCGAGCGTCACGTCGATCCCAAGCAGCTCACACGTAGCGTGGCGAAGTGTCAGAAACGATTCAAGAACCGTGGTGTCGCGGAGTTCACGCTTCATGACCTTCGCCGGACCTGCCGGACCGGCTTGTCGCGGCTGAAAGTCGAACCGCACATAGCCGAGCGCGTGTTGAACCATGCGCAACAGAAAATCGCCGGCACCTATGACCGTTTCGAGTACCTCGACGAGAAGCGGGTCGCGCTCGAGAAATGGGCCGCGCACTTGGCAACCTTGCCACCTTCAT
>JAQGIF010000074.1 GCA_028291345.1 Rhodospirillales bacterium
TTTCCAGCAAGTCCTCACGGGGTTGTGGATGCCAAATCAGCATCGATTATTGCTGTTTCTTTGTATTCTCAATCTTCTCGACACTCGCCAGCCTCTGGCGGGCCTCAGGCCTCAATTCGGCGAAGCCGATTGGCTTTGCGGGACCATTTGCCTTGCCTTCGTTCCACATTTGGCCAAGGCGCTTTACATCCTCTTGGCGAAGTTCGCGCTTGAACTGCCAATCGCGGATGGCTTCACGAACGATTTCTCTGGCTGTGGCATATTCACCGGTCGCCACCGCCGCTTTAAGGGTCGTATTTTGCTCCCCAGAAGGCGACGCTGACCTTCTGGATATCGGGCATAAGCTTGGCTCCTGCATTTTGGAGCAAGTTTTAGCACCTCTTGACCTACTTGTGACTTAACAGCGACGCCAGCACTGCGTTAAGCCGCTGCCGACCCTCCGCCGTTGCGGACAGGCGATCATCGTCCAGCTGAAGGAATCCGGCATCGACCAGTCGGGACAATTTCCGATCGTCGAGCAAAATATCGATATCCGCTCCAAGCTCATCCCTCAGCCGGGCACGCGCCACGCCCTCTTTCAGGCGCAGCCCCATCATCAGCAATTCGTCGCTGCGCTCCGCCATGCTGACCGGCACGTCTGCATGTGCGCCATGGCCCTTGGCTGACACGCGGTCCAGCCAGATTTCCGGAGCCCGGTGCGCGCGCGTGGCAAGCTTCACGCCGTCGACGGTCAGCCGGCCATGTGCGCCGGGGCCGATGCCGACATAGTCGCCATAGCGCCAATAGGTCAGGTTATGGCGGGATTCCGCGCCTGGGCGAGCGTGGTTGGATATCTCATAGGCTGGCAATCCGGCAGCTTCGAGGACTTCCTGGGTTGTCTCATACAGGGCAGCCTGGGTTTCTTCGTCCGGCATGTCGAGTTCGCCGCGTGCCGCCAAGGTCGCAAAGCGGGTGCCCTCCTCGATCGTCAGTTGATAAACCGAGAGATGCTCAGTCCCCTCCTCGAGCGCCCGCGCAAGCTCAGCCCGCCAATCGGCGACGCTCTGGCCAGGGCGGGCATAGATCAGGTCGAACGAGGTGCGGGCGAACTGCCGCTTTGCCACCGCCAGCGCATCCATCGCCTCGGCGACATTATGCCGGCGGCCGAGGAAACTCAGCGACGCATCGTCAAGCGCCTGGACACCCAACGACACCCGGTTGACCCCAGCCACCGCCAAGGCAGCGAAGCGCGCAGATTCCACCGAACTCGGATTGGCCTCGAGTGTGATCTCGACATCGGGCGCCATCGTCCAGCGCGCCGCCACCCGATCGATGACCGCGGCGGCGGTCGAAGGCTCCATCAGCGATGGGGTACCGCCACCAAAGAAGATCGAAGTGACGGTGCGCCCCGACGCGCGGTCGGCATAGTGATCCAGTTCCGCCAGCAACCCCGTTCGCCAGCGGTCATGATCCACGGTTTCGCGGACATGCGAGTTGAAATCGCAATAGGGGCATTTCGACAGGCAGAACGGCCAATGCACATAGATGGCGAGGGCGAGGTTTTGCACCCTCATCCCCCGAAACACCGCGCCACCAGCTGCGCGAACGCATCGGCGCGATGACTCATGCTGTGCTTCTCGTCGGGGTCCATCTCTGCAAAGGTGGTGTCGCGCCCATTGGCGACAAAGATCGGATCGTATCCGAAACCCCGATCGCCGCGTCCAGGAAACACTAGTCGCCCATGAACGCGGCCTTCGACCGATTCGATATGCCCGTCAGGCCAGGCGAGCGACAATGCGCAGACGAAATAGGCAGCGGGATCGCCATCGCCCAGTTCCGTTTCGACGCGGCGCATCGCGACACTGAAATCCTTGTCCGACCCGGCCCAGCGCGCCGAATAGATACCGGGTGCACCCCCTAGAGCCGGAACGATCAGCCCCGAGTCATCGGCAAGCGCCGGCAACCCACTCGCCTTGGCCGCCGCAAGTGCCTTCAGCTCGGCATTACCGATGAAGGTGGTCTCGGTTTCCTCCGGCTCCGGCAGGTGCAGTTGGGCCGCACTGGGGAAATGCGCGACATATGCGCCGAGGAGGTCGGCTATCTCGCGCACCTTGCCTTCATTGTGGCTGGCGATGACGAGCGTATCGCCGGTGAAGTGCCTGCTCATCCCCACCCACCACTCATCCCAGGCCGAGCGCCGCGTTCTGATGCTGCGCCAGTTCGCCGATGCCTTTGCGCGCCAGCCTCAGCAGCTCGTCGAATTCGGTTTCCTGGAACGGCTCCTGTTCCGCCGTCGCCTGGATCTCAACGATGCCGCCGGTGCCGGTCAGCACGAAATTGGCGTCGGTCTCGCACGACGAGTCCTCGTCATAATCCAGGTCGAGGACGGGTCTGGCCTTCCAGATGCCGCACGAGATCGCGGCGATCGAGCTGGTCAGCGGCACCGCCTGCAACGCGCCAAGTTTTACCAGGCTCTGGAAGGCCAGGTAAAGCGCGACATAGCTGCCGGTGATCGCCGCGGTGCGGGTGCCGCCATCGGCCTGGATCACGTCACAATCGATCTTGACCTGGCGTTCGCCCATCGTCTTGCGATCAGTGATGGCGCGCAACGCCCGGCCGATCAGGCGCTGAATTTCCTGGGTGCGGCCGCTCTGCTTGCCGCGCGCGGCTTCGCGGTCCATCCGGCTATGGGTGGCGCGCGGCAGCATCCCGTACTCAGCGGTGACCCAGCCGAGCCCGGTGCCCTTGAGCCAGCGCGGCGTGCCCGCATCGATCGAAGCGGTGCACAGCACATGGGTGTCGCCGAATTTTGCCAGGCACGAGCCCTCGGCATATTTGGAGACCCCCGTCACGAGTTCGATATTGCGGAGCTGGTCGAAGGCGCGGCCGGAAGGGCGCTCAAGCATTATTCTTCTCTGCATCAGTGGGAGTCGGCGGGACCCTAACCATCACCGCCGCTCGGGTCCAGCCCGCCTGTACGCCTGCTCTACACACGTGCGTTGAAAACAACACCTCGGACCATTAGGTTTTCAGCCCAAACCGAGTGATGATGATCCGATGTCCACGGACCTGAACAAACGCGCGCGCGACGTTCTGCGCCTCATCGTTGACGCTTATGTCGAAACCGGCGAACCCGTGGGTTCGCGGGCGATTTCGCGCAAGCTGGGCATGACCTTATCGCCCGCGACGATCCGCAACGTCATGGCCGACCTGGAAGAGATCGGGCTGCTGCATGCGCCGCATGTCTCGGCCGGCCGCCTGCCGACCGAGGCGGGTCTGCGCCTGTTCGTGCATGGCCTGCTGCAGGTCGGCAACCTGACCGATAGCGAGCGCGAGACGATCAGCGGGCGGGCCTCCGCCGCCGGCCGCTCGCTGCCCGAGATGCTGGGCGAGGCGACCAGTGTGCTATCCGGCCTGTCGGGCTGTACCGGGCTGGTCATCGCACCGAAGACGGACCGGCCGCTGAAGCATCTGGAATTCGTCAATCTGGGTCCCGGCCGCACATTGATTGTTATGGTGACGGAGGATGGGGTCGTCGAGAACCGCGTGATCGAGACGCCGCTGGGTATTCCCGCCGCATCTTTGGTGATGGCGTCGAACTATCTGGCGTCACGCCTGATCGGCCGCACCATCGACGAAGGCCGCGCCACCATTCTCGCAGAGATCGAAAGCGCCCGCACCCAACTCGACACGCTGACCGCCGATCTGGTGGAGGCCGGCCTCGCCATTCGCTCGATCGGCACCGATCAGCTGATCGTGCGCGGCCAAAGCAACCTGCTGGAGGATGTCGGGGGCCGTGCCGACGTGATCCGCATCCGTGCCTTATTCGAGGCTCTGGAGACCAAGGACACGATGCTGAAGCTGCTCGAAGCCGCCAACAAGGCGGAGGGCGTGCAGATTTTCATCGGATCGGAAAACGAATTGTTCGCCCATGCGGGCTGTTCGATGATCATCACTCCCTATATGAACAGCCGCGAGCAGGTGGTGGGCGCGATCGGCGTGATCGGCCCAACACGTCTTAATTACGCCCGCATCATTCCTATGGTCGACTACACTGCCAAGGTGATAGGCCGCCTCCTGGGGTGATGAACCTATTTTTATTGCTGCTGGAACAGAAAAATGAGCAATCCCGAGAAGAGAGCACCTTACTTCGATACGCCCTCCGAGCGCCCGCCTGTAGATCCGACCGAGAGCGGGAATTCCGATACCTCCGAGCAGACGGCGGCTTCGCAGCCCGATGTCGATAGCGAACCGGATCAGCCGGCCGAGCCCACGAGCGACGAACGCATCGCGCAGCTTGAGGCCGAACTCGCCGAAGCCCGTGACCGTGCGCTACGCGCGTTGGCGGAAACTGAGAATGTTCGCCGCCGCCTGGAGCGCGAGCGCGAGGATACCGCCCGGTATGCGATTTCGCGCTTCGCCGGCGACCTTCTGTCGGTCGCCGACAATCTGCGCCGCGCCCTGGACGCCGTCCCCCCCACGGCGGTGGAGCAGGACGAGTTCCTGGCCAAGCTGGTGAACGGTGTCGGCGCGACCGAGCGGACGATGCTGAGCGTGCTGGAAAAGAACGGCGTCAAGAAGATCGACCCCATGGGGCAGAAATTCGACCCGAATTTCCACGAGGTCCTATTCGAGATGGATGCGCCGGAGACACCGGCTGGTACCGTCGTCCAGGTGCTGGAGGCCGGCTATACGATCGGCGACCGGCTGCTCCGGCCCGCCCGGGTCGCCGCAGCAAAGGGCGGCCCCACCGCGTAGCATCCAGCGCGACATTCGAGTCGTAAAAGCTGCGCCGACAGGTTGCAGCACGGATGTACGTTCCCTATATCAGCCCTTAGCCAAAGTCGGTAGATTTTCGCCGAAAAACCCTAGGGGATCTGGAGCGGCGCTACTTCGGTGGGCCGTTCGAGCGATCTGCCGTAAATGAGGATAAGACATGAGTAAAGTTATCGGTATCGATCTCGGCACCACCAATTCCTGCGTCGCCGTCATGGAAGGCAGCCAGGCCAAGGTCATCGAAAACGCCGAGGGTCAGCGCACCACCCCATCGATGGTAGCTTTCACCCCAGCCGGCGAGCGCCTCGTCGGTCAGGCCGCGAAGCGCCAGGCGGTCACAAATCCGGAAAACACCCTGTTCGCGATCAAGCGCCTTCTCGGCCGCCGGTTCGACGACAAGGTGGTTCAGCAGAATTCCAAGAACGTGCCCTACAAGCTGATCAAGGGCGATAACGGCGACGCATGGGTCGAGTCCCAGGGCAAGAAATACGCCCCGTCGCAGATCAGCGCCTTTATCCTGCAAAAGATGAAAGAGACCGCCGAAGCCTATCTCGGCGAAACCGTGACCCAGGCGGTCATCACCGTCCCCGCCTATTTCAACGACAGCCAGCGCCAGGCGACCAAGGATGCCGGCAAGATCGCCGGTCTCGAAGTTCTGCGCATTATCAATGAGCCGACCGCCGCCGCGCTTGCCTACGGGCTTGAGCGCAAAGGCACCGGCACGATCGCGGTCTATGACCTTGGCGGCGGCACGTTCGACGTGTCGATCCTTGAAATTGGCGATGGCGTGTTCGAGGTGAAGTCGACCAACGGCGACACGTTCCTGGGCGGTGAAGATTTCGACCACCGGATCATCGATTTCCTGGCCGACGAATTCAAAAAAGAGCAGGGCATCGACCTGCGCGGCGACCGGCTGGCGCTGCAGCGCCTGAAGGAAGCGGCGGAAAAGGCGAAAATCGAGCTGTCGTCGTCGTCGCAGACCGACGTCAACCTGCCCTTCATCACCGCCGACCAGACCGGTCCCAAGCATCTCAACGTCACGCTGACCCGCGCCAAGCTGGAGCAACTGGTCGAAGATCTGGTGCAGCGAACGATCGATCCGTGCCGCAAGGCGCTGGCCGATGCCGGCGTCAAGTCCTCCGACATCGATGAAGTCGTACTCGTCGGCGGCATGACCCGTATGCCCAAGATCATCGAGACGGTGAAGAGCTTCTTCGGGCGGGAGCCGCATCGCGGCGTCAATCCGGACGAAGTGGTCGCTATCGGCGCGGCGATCCAAGGCGGCGTGCTGAAGGGCGAGGTCAAGGACGTCCTGCTGCTTGATGTTACGCCCCTGTCGCTGGGCATCGAGACGCTGGGCGGCGTGTTCACCCGGCTGATCGACCGCAACACCACCATTCCGACGCGCAAGAGCCAGACCTTCTCGACCGCCGAGGACAGCCAGGGCGCTGTCACCATCCGCGTGTTCCAAGGCGAACGCGAAATGGCGGCGGACAACAAGATACTGGGTCAGTTCGACTTGGTCGGCATTCCGCCCGCCCCGCGTGGCGTGCCGCAGATTGAGGTCACGTTCGACATCGACGCTAACGGCATCGTCCAGGTGACGGCGAAGGACAAAGCGACCAACAAGGAGCAGCAGATCCGCATCCAGGCCTCGGGCGGCCTCACCGACGCGGATATCGAGAAGATGGTCAAGGATGCCGAGGCCAACGCGGCCACCGACAAGGCGAAGCGCGATCTGGTCGAGGCCCGCAACCAAGCCGACGCGCTGATCTATTCGACCGAGAAGACGCTGACCGAACTTGGCGACAAGGCCGCGGCGTCCGACAAGGAAGAGATCGAAAGGGCGATCGCCGAGCTGAGGTCCGCGCTGGCCAGCGAAAATGCCGAGGAGATCAAGACCAAGACGCAAGCCTTGACCCAGGTGTCGATGAAGCTGGGCGAAGCGATGTACAAGGCGCAGCAGGAGCAGGCGGCGCCGGGTGGTCCCGAAGCCAGCGCGGCCGGCGGCGCCCCGCACGACGATTCGGTCGTGGATGCGGATTTCACCGAGGTGGACGAAGGCAGCCACAAGTCGAAGTGAGGGCGGACAACTAGACGGGCGCCCCGAAAACAACAATAAGATTGTTCAGGAGCGCCACCGGGCAGCGCTGCTGCGCAGGATCACCTCCCTGGCCGGAATCAGTTTTCCGGGCCAGGGCGGTTCATTTCGGCCGATGGATCGTTTTGGGATGTACGTGAGAGATGAAGGCGGATTGCTACGAAACACTGGGCGTTGCTAAGGGTGCGAGCGGCGAGGACATCAAGCGCGCCTATCGCAAGCTGGCGATGCAATTCCACCCGGACCGCAACCCGGGCGATGCAGTCTCGGAACAGAAATTCAAGGATCTGTCCCACGCCTATGATATTCTGAAGGACGATCAGAAACGCGCGGCCTATGATCGGTTCGGTCATGCTGCCTTCGAAAATGGCGCTACCGGAAACGGACGTGGCGGCGCCGAAGGCTTCGGCGCCAGCTTTTCCGATATTTTCGACCAGATGTTCGGCGACATGGCCGGCCGGGGCGGCCAAAGCCAGAGCCAGCGCGGATCCGACCTGCGCTACAACCTCGAAATCTCGCTGGAAGCCGCCTTCAAGGGCGACCAGGTCACCATCCGGGTTCCGGGTTGGAGTTCATGCGAACCCTGCCACGGCAGCGGGGCGGCCAACGGCGCGGCGCCGACGACCTGCGCGACCTGCCGCGGTGCCGGCCGGGTGCGGGCGCAGCAGGGCTTTTTCACCATCGAGCGCACGTGCTCAAGCTGCGGCGGCGCCGGCCAGGTGATCAAGGATCCCTGCCGCAACTGCAGCGGCTCGGGCCGGCTACGCAAGGAAAAGACGCTGGAGGTCACCATTCCGCCGGGCGTCGATGACGGCACCCGCATCCGGCTTAGCGGCGAAGGCGAGCTTGGGATGCGCGGCGCACCCGCCGGCGACCTTTACGTCTTCCTGTCGATTCAGCCGCATCGCTTCTTCCAGCGCGACGGCGCCGATCTGCAATGCCGCGTGCCGATCACCATGCCGACGGCTGCGCTGGGCGGCCAGATCGAAGTCCCGACCATCGATGGGGCGCGCAGCAGCGTCACCATCCCCGCCGGCACCCAGTCGGGGCAGCAATTCCGCCTACGCGGCAAGGGCATGACCGTACTGCGCAGCGCCGGGCGCGGCGACCTCTATATCGAGGTCAGCGTCGAAACACCGGTCAAGCTGAACAAGCGCCAAAAGGAATTGCTGCAGGAATTTGAGAAGGCCGGCGGCGAGGCCACGGGCACCCACCCGGAATCCGAGGGTTTCTTCGCCAAGGTGAAGGAATTCCTGGGCGGGTGAGGCAATGAGGGCGGCGTTTAGAACGGCGTATAGCCCCCATCCACCACCAGTGTGGCCCCGGTAACCCAGGCCGCCTCGTCGGAGGCCAGATAGACCGTCGCCGCGGCCAGATCCTCCGGCATGCCGACCCGGCCAGCCGGGATTTGTGCGATGATCTTGTGGGCGAAGCCCTCGCTCATCGTGTTCATGAAGCCGAGGGAGATCACGTTGGCGGTGATGCCATCCTTGGCCACCTCCTGCGACAGATGCCGCATGAAATGCGCCGCACCGGCCTTGGCGGCTCCATATACAGAGACATTGATCGATTTGCCGACACGCCCCGCCGTGGACGACACGGTGATCACCCGGCCATAGCCGCGGGCCGACATGCCGCCGATGACCGCCTGGGTGCAATTCATCACACCGGTCATATTGACCGCGATAAAACGTTCCCACAGGTCGGGCGGCATATCGACGAAGGGTGTCGGGGTATATTTCTGGCCGCCTGCGTTGCCCGCGTTATTGACCAATATCCCGATCGGCCCCGTATCGCGCTCAATCCGGGCGACGCTCTCCTTCACCGCACCGCGCTGGGTGACATCGAACGGCGCGGCGGAAGACGCGAAACCCTCGGCGCACAACATGGTGGACGTCTGCTCGGCCAGCTCGGGATTCAGATCGTTGATGACGACATGCGCGCCCTGACTACATAACGCCCGCGCTACACCGACGCCGAGCCCGCCCCCGCTGCCGGTTATCAGTGCGATCTTCCCGTCCAGCCGAAACATGCCGCCTCCGTTTCGTTATTGGCTAGAGATATAGCGCGCTTTGGACACGCTCTCCCACTCCTAAAGCACCTCGCCCCAACAGGGAGAGGGTGGTCCGAGGGACCGGGTGAGGGGTGGCGCCGCCAGGGAAGAATCGGGTTGCTCACCGCCTTCTCAATGCCCGAAGTCCGCCGGCCGAGCAGCGAGAATGGCTCGGCTACGCCTCGCCGCCCCCTCATCCGGCTCGCGACGCTATCCGACCTCTCCCCGCTGGGGCGAGGTTAAATCCACCCTAAACGATCGGCCCATACACCCAAGCGAACAGGTCGATCAGCAGCAAGGACACCATCGAGACGAATCCCGCCTCGATCACGCAGCGCGACAGGGTCCATTTCGGCCCTGGCGGTTCGTCCAGCCGGTAGACATTGGGGAAGCTGACGACGAAGTACAGCGCGTAGCAAAAGCTGCCGATCGCCAGCATGCGCGCCTTGTCGACATACCAGACACTCGATGCGGCATCGGGCTGGATATAGAAAAAGGTTTCGGCCCAGGCGAAGAAATAGGCGGTCGCCGCGACGATGAGGATCCAGGCAACCCATTGGACGGCCGGCGAAAAGGACAGGAACATCGTTTTGACCCGCCGCATCAGAATGCAGGCGGTGTTGTGGTAGATGGTGAAGAACGCGATCGCGTTCAGATACATGCTGGGCGGGATTTTCTCGGAATTCTGCAGCGCCGTCGCCTCGTCAGGCCCGCACAGGCGCGAGTCCAAAAACATCGTCACATGCGGGAAGCGGTAGCGGATGCCGAGTACCGAAAAGAACCATTCGGTGTGGAAATAGGTGGCGAAAAAGACGAAGACGGTCAGCCAGAGCTGAAACTTGAAGAAATAATCCTCATAGAATTTCACCCGGGATTTGCGCCTGAGCCACATTGGCAACAGCACGCAATAAGGCAGCCACATGATGAGATTCTGTGCAATGTTCCAGAAATTGCCGGTATCCAGCCAGCCCATCTTCTGCATCGCCAAATTATAGACGAAGAAAATCGGGATATAGATCAGGTAGAATTTTTCCGCCCAGGCCCGGTCCGGGTTTTTCGAAAACCAATAGCCGCTCAGCATAGTCCTTCCCCCTTGGGGTGTTGGTTGGGTGTTCTTTTTGGTTAGAGCCCCGGTCAGAACCGGACGGACGGGATATTCGCCATCAGCCCGCCATCGGCCAGGTAGGCTCCGCCGCTCACAAAAGCGGCCCGCGCGCTGGCCAGGAACAGGGCGAGTTCGGCGATATGCTGGGGCTGGCCCAAGCCGCAAAAGCCCGGCTGTTCGAGCAGTTCGGGTGCAATCGGCGCGACCGAGTCCGCCATGCCGTTCATTGGCGTCTGGATGAAACCCGGGCAGATCGCATTGATCCTGAGCTTCCGCTCGGCGAACGGTTCGGCCGCGGCTCGGACCAGGCCCAGCACGCCGTGCTTCGTCGCGGTATAGACGGCACTATACTGGTTGGCTGCAAGCGCGGCCGTCGAGGCATTGACGACAACGGGCCCGCCCGGGCGCATTGCACGGGCCGTGGCTTGCATGCCGAAGAAACATCCGCGCAGATTGATCCCGACGATCAGGTCGAATGTCTTGGCGTCGGTCTCGAAAAAATCGAGCACCGGCCCCAGATAGGCGGCGTTCAGGAAGGCGGCATCCAGCCCGCCGAATTGGCCGATCGTCTCGGCGACCATGCGGTCATTGTCGGCTTGACTCGCTATATCGGCGCGCACCGCGAGGGCCTCGCCGCCCGCTGCGCGGATCGCTTCGACCACCGCCTGCGCCGCCTCAAGATTGAGATCGACGACCGCCACGCGCCCGCCCTCCTCGGCAAAACGCTGCGCCGAGGATTTCCCCATGCCCGAACCGCCGCCGGTCACTAGCACGACCTTGCCCGCGAAAATCCCCGCCAAGTCCGCCTCCCCTATTCGCCGCGCTTGGCGTGACGTTTTGGTCATCGCGCGCCGGCATTCTCCGCTTCATCTCTAATTCAGACACACCGCGTTGCGAACGAAGCCGATCAGGGCAAAACGGCCAGACTTCACGAAATCGGCCAAAAACGGTCAGATACTCCCCGGTGTGGAACCATGGTCAAACGAGGAGGGAGACGCCCAGGAGCCAAGGAAAACAATAATTGTGAATCTGCGTATTCTGCGATATCTGCGGATAAATTCTTCTCGGCGCCTTATCGACGTAGCGGTTCAACCTCGGCGGGGAAATCCGACGGTCGCTACCAAGAGACAAACCCCTCCCGCTGGACTTGCCCACGGCTTCATGCGAACCATTTCCTCCGAATTTCATGACGGGGGGAAATCATGCGCTTTGTTCTGGGATATGGGCTAAACGATATCGGCCACATGATCGACGTCGCCAAGGCGGCCGAGGAATCGGGTTTCGACAGCTTCACCTTCGGTGACAGCCTGTTCTATCCAAAGCATACGGAATCGATTTACCCATATAAGGGCGGCGACCGGTCGTTCTTGGAGAATATCGATTTCCTGGACCCGACGGCGGCGATCGCCGCGATGGCTGCCAGCACCAAAACCATCCGCTTCTACCCAGGTGTTCTGAAGCTGCCCTGCCGCCATCCGATCCTGACGGCGAAGGCCTATGCCTCGCTGGCGGTGCTGTCGAACAACCGCGTGTCGCTGGGCGTCGGCATCAGCCCGTGGAAGGAAGACCTCACCTATCTCGGCATCGACTGGGACCATCGCGGCAAAGTGATGGACGAGTGCATCGAGGTGATTCGCGGCCTTTGGAAGGGCGGTTTCTTCGGCTATGAGGGCGAGTTCATCAAATTCGGTGAGGTGAAGATGCGGCCGGTCCCGTCGCAGCCGATCCCGATCCTGGTCGGAGGCCACTCCAAGCCGGCGCTGCGCCGCGCGGCCAGGCTGGGCGACGGCTGGATGTCGGCCGGCGGCACCGTCGAGGAAAACAAGGCGATGGTCGAGACGATCATGGAATTCCGCAAGGAATACGGCACTATTGGCCAGCCCTTCGAAATCCATGCAGGCGTGATGGATTCGACGGATGTCAATTCGATGAAACGGATGATCGAGATGGGTGCCACCCATATCTTCACCGCGCCGTGGGACGTCTATAACCCCTACCTTTCGCGCGAGGAAAAGATCGACGCGGTCAAGCGCTTCGGCGACACGGTCATCGCCAAGAATCCGTAAGCGATGGCCGACACCGTCAATATCGCGATCCTGGGCGCGGGCGGCCGCATGGGCCGCGCACTGATTCGCACCCTGGCCGACACGCCGGGCAGGGCGATGTCGGCTGCGGTCGAACATGCCGGCAGCCCGCTGATCGGGCAGGATGCCGCCGTGCTGGCCGGCCTGCCGCCGCGCCGTATCGCGATCACCGCGGATGCGGCCGCCGCCATCGCGGCCAGTACCGTTGCCATCGAATTCTCGACGCCGTCGGCCACGGTCAAGCATGCCGAACTGGCCGCCGATAACGGCGTCGCCTATGTGGTCGGTACGACAGGCCTGGCGGAGGCGGACGAGGAGGTGCTGCGCGAAGCGGCGCAGCGCATTCCGGTCGTCTATGCTGCCAATTACAGCATCGGCATGACCCTTCTCGCCGATCTGGTTCAGCGCGCCGCCGCCCGGCTGGGCTCGGAATTCGATATCGAGATCGTCGAAATGCATCACCGCCATAAGGTCGACGCCCCCTCCGGCTCCGCCCTCGCCCTTGGCCACGCCGCGGCCAAGGGCCGCGGCGTGGCCCTCGACGAGGTCGCGGTGCGCGGCCGCGACGGCGTCACCCGCGCGCGCGAACCCGGCACGATCGGCTTCGCCGCGTTGCGCGGCGGCGACGTTCCCGGCGATCATACCGTCATCTATGCCGGCGACGGCGAACGGCTGGAACTGACCCACCGCGCCAGCAGCCGGGACATTTTCGCCCGAGGCGCCATCCGCGCCGCACTATGGGCCGTCGGTATGCCGGCGGGGCTGTACAACATGCGCGATGTGCTGGGGCTAGACGACTGATCCGGCAGCC
The DNA here is from genome assembly GCA_028291345.1 of Rhodospirillales bacterium. Lineage (GTDB taxonomy): Bacteria > Pseudomonadota > Alphaproteobacteria > BOG-932 > Roseiterribacteraceae > BOG-932. The sequence goes on from JAQGIF010000074.1 coordinate 12,910, forward strand.
GTAGAACGGAAGAGCACAGCGTGATCCGCCGCCACGCATGACGATTCCGTAGCAACCATTAAGCTTTCGCTGTTTGAGTTTTCCAGGGTGTTTGTCATTGGAGGACGGCGTTGGCGAAGATGCGCAGCAGCGGCGAGATGCGCTACATCCCGAAGCATTGATCGGCGAGACCCTCGGTATTCGCGAAACGCGAAGACGGTCACTGGACCGTCCGCTTTGCCGATGTCCCGCTCGGCCTCATCGACCGATACACCGGAAAAGTCGCCCGTTTTGGAGCAGAGCGCCGCCCTGCTCCAAACAACCCCTCAAACCCCCGATCACCTGTCAGGGATGTAGCCGGGCTAAAACGTCAGGGAAGAAACGTGTTGCTCAGGCGACGGTCCCGCCATCCCTCTATCCGGAAGCAATCTCCGCACGGAGATCTATACCCCACCCGGGCGTTGCGCCGACCTCCCGCTCAAGGGGGCGGCGCTTTTGAAAAATGCAGCACCTCAAAAGCCCCTAACGGACGGCGCTCCGCTTCGCCAACCGGTCAAATTCGACCAGGGTCG
>JAQGIF010000093.1 GCA_028291345.1 Rhodospirillales bacterium
AAGTAATTCTCGAGGAACAAGCGCTCCTCGTCCGCGCTGCGCAAACCGATCGCGGCAATGACTTGGCCGCGCTCGTCATGAACATTCATCAGCGTCGGATAATGCCGCCCGATCAGGGAACGGTAGCTGCGTGCGTAGATGTCCTCGATGAGGGCCTCAACACAGCCCCGGTCCGGCAGGAAGCGCTGGGTGAGGGCAATCGTGGAAGGCACAAGCCGGGTCTGGATTTCAAGGCGTTCGCGGTCCATAAAAAGAGTGCCACGGACCTCCGCATCCGAATCAAAAGCGATCTCAAGCACGCTAAGCCTCTTCACAGGTTCCAGATTTTCCTGGTTGTTGTTATGGGCGGCGTAAAATTAGAGTTGTGTGGATAAAGCTAAAGATTTGTGCTCTACGACGCCTGGTCGAGGCGTTGTGCCGCTGAAAGCGGCCTGTGGCGCGGCGCTCACGCGCTCTGACGAGTCACAGGGATCTCAATCTCGACAATCAGGCCACTGGCTCGGTTGTTGGTCGCCCGCACGGTGCCGCCATGTGGCAGAACAACGCGTTGGCAGATGGCAAGCCCAACACCCGAACCGCCTGTCTTCCGCGCGCGCCTCATCCACCCGATAGAATGGTTCGCTGACAGGCCTGCTATTTGCGTTCCCGGGAATTAACGTGCCAGTTCCGCCGGGCCTTTCTCGATCGGCCGGTCACGGCCTATGCTGATCAGCCCTAAGCTCGAGCACGAGTTCCGGGCAGCGGAGAAACGATTCATGTTACTGCATCTGTCGACCTGGTCCGACGTTGAAGCATTTCTCGAACGTTCGAAGACGATCGTCATCCCGATCGGCTCCAACGAGCAGCACGGGCCAACGGGTCTTCTCGGCACCGATTGGCTTTGCCCCGAAATCATTGCCCATGAGACGCACAAGGGCGGCGCGGATATTTTGGTGGGGCCCACTTTCAACGTCGGTATGGCGCAGCACCATCTGGGCTTCCCAGGCACAATTAGCATACGGCCCTCAACCTTTATCGCGGTGATCGGCGACTGGGTGCATTCGCTAGCCGTTCATGGCTTCGAGCGGATATATTTCTTGAATGGTCATGGCGGCAATATCGCGACCATCGAGGCAGCATTTTCAGAGCTCTATGCCGAGGCCAGTTTCGGTCGACGGCCGGCAGGCTTTGCGCTCAAGTTGCGCAACTGGTGGGATCTACCCGGTGTCATGGCTTTGGTCCGCCAACAGTTCCCCACCGGCCACGGCAGCCATGCCACGCCGTCAGAGATTGCGATTACCCAATGGGCTTATCCAGACACTGTGAAGAGCGCCGAATATGCCCCGCAGATCGCCGGCTCCGGCCCGATCCGCGAAGCCGCGGACTTCAGGGCTCGTCATCCCGATGGTCGCATGGGTTCCGACCCCTCGCTCGCCACCCCCGAAGCGGGTGAGGCGCTGGTGCAGGCGGCGGTGAGGGGGTTGGCGACAGAGGTTGAGGCGTTTGGCCGGGAACCGAAGATACTTTAGGCCGCGCTTACCACATTGTTTATTTTGCTCAGCCCCGTCACTGCCGACATAAGCGGTCCTGCCAGTCTCAAGAGTTCTGCCTGAAATTGCAGATGTGAGCTTTCACAGCGGGTCATTTTGCTCGCTAGAGCTCGGGCGTGACAGGCCGGGGTGAATGCCTCGCCTAAGACCTTGTTGGATCGCAATCCGCCGGAGGAATTCCGCGAGTTGGCCTTGCTCTTCAGCTGATAGGGCTGTCAGCACGTCGTTTTTATGATGCCGCGCTTCTCGCGCGATAATCGCTAATTGCTCATCGCCGCCGGTTGTCAGAGTAATCCGATGCGACCGGCGATCTTGCTCGTCGCGCACACGGTGGACGAGCCCTCGGCGTTCAAGTTCGTCGGCCATCGCGACTAGCCTGCTTGGCGGCATGCCGATCGCCTCGGCGAGCTCCCGCTGTGTCGATCCGGGATTGCGGGCTAAAAAGCGCAGCACGCCGGCCAATGGCGGCGTGAGATTTATAGCCTGCATCCTTGCGGCGAATTTCGAGGCCGCATGCGCTCCTAGTTGAGCCAACAAAAATGCGGGACCGTCTCGCTCGCCATCCCCGGGATTTTTTTGCACACCGACTGCCTTGCGCCTAGCGATTACACAGGGTAATCATTACATCGTGTAATGATTAATATTGGGATCTATGAATGTCAGAAGTTGCCACTTCTGTCACCCCCAGCACTGAGTTTTCAACTCGGCACAGCCGGACGCGTAGCAACATCCCGTCAGATTAGAGGAGCAAGAAGTTGAGCGATTTACATACAGCAGCAATTCCTGGGCCATTGAATGGAAAGGTGGCTCTCGTGGTCGGCGCGAGTCGCGGCATTGGATCTGTGACTGCCAAAGCCTTGGCGCGCTCAGGCGCCAAAATCATGCTCGCAGCGCGCGACGAGAAGGCGCTTGCGGCCGTTGCCGCCGAGATTCAAGCTGAAGGCTACGATGCGCGCTTCGTATCCGTTGATGTGGGCGACCAACAATCTGTCGAACGCCTGGTCGAGGCGACGTTGGGAGAATTTGGCCGGCTTGATATTGCCTTTAATAACGCGACCGATGGCCCAACCCCGCAGCCACTCGCCGACATGAGCGTCGACGATTTCGACCGTGCTATCCGGATCAATATCCGGGGAACCTTCCTTGGCATGAAATTCCAAGTGCCGGCTATGCTTGCTGCCGGCGGTGGCTCCATCATAAACATGGCTTCGCTGGCTGGCGTTCAGGGTGTTGCCAACCTCGCTGGTTATGTGACTGGCAAGGCCGGCATCATTGCTCTGACCAAGGTCGCTGCGCTGGACTATGCCGACCGGGGAATTCGCGTGAACGTCCTCGCGCCCGGACCCATCCTCACTCACCATCTGGAGGCAGCTGGCGAACAAGCCCAACGGCAAGCGGCCAGGGCTACGCCGATGCGGCGCTTAGGAACGGCCGACGAAGTCGCCAAGGCGGTTCTATGGTTGGCGTGTGATGAAAGTAGCTTCATCACCGGCGCCACACTGCCGGTCGACGGAGGGCAATCGGCGGGCATGAAGCCTGAGATCATGTATCGACAAGGTGAGATGCCGCGTGCGCGCGATTGATTCTCCTCGCCTCCAGCCCATACGTCGTTACCGCTGGCAGCGGCCCTGCCGCCTGATGGAACAACTTGTCCAATAATCCGATTTTGTTTTGAGCAGAGGTTGAAACATGGAGCGGGTATTCACTGTGATCGAGGGGCATATTTTTAAATCGGCGACAGCACCACGAACGGATGACGGGATCGAATTAGTCGAACTTTTCGCCGTGTGGGAGCCCAATGTGTTTGTCGCGGTTGATGCGGTGAAGAAGGTTGTTGGTCCCAATCCTTTTGTCGAGGCCGTGGGCGATCTTACCGAACAAGATCTTCAGAAGTTGAGCGTTCCAAAGAGTGGCTGCACGCGCATCGTGCTTGATAGCAATGGCAAGCCCAGTACGAAACCGTCGACCGCCTCCCAACTTTCTGGTGTTCCAACGTAGCTATGCATGAGAACGCGACGATTATCCGGCTCGACACCTACGTCGGCATGGGAATGTCGAACCTGGTGGCACTCTTCATTATACTCCGTATAGCGGCGACGCTGCGCGGACGGGGAATAACCGATACCCAATCATCCTGCGATGCCGCAGGGCGTAGCCGAACTGCGCGCCTGCCTGGGAGTATCGGACGCGCCGGTAATCAGTCCCGGCCCCAAGACCGAAAGAAGCTTGGGCGTTTCAGGCTGCTTAAGATCGGTGGTTACAACAGCGCGATCTAAGTCCGCATTCGTCATGGCTAGTCACCGCAAATCAACTGATCTCGTTTGGGATT